>JBPCIO010000066.1:0-13902 GCA_051006215.1 Chloroflexota bacterium | reverse complement strand
GGTCAACTTGCCCTGCTGGACGCCCTTGCGCACCAAAGTCTCGGCACGCTCGCGGTCGAAGCATGGCCGGCCGTTGGTGTCCTCGGGCGCATAGATCCCAGCGTCCCACACGATCACCTGCCCGCCGCCGTACTCGCCTTTCGGAATGACCCCCTCGAATGTGGCGTAGTCGAGTGGGTGGTCCTCGGTCATGACGGCCAGACGCTTTTCGCCGTGCGTGTACGACGGGCCATTGGGGATCGGCCAGGACTTCAGCACGCCGTCGACTTCGAGCCGAAAGTCATAGTGCAGCCGACGCGCAGCGTGCTTCTGGACGACGAATGTCAACGGCCCGGGCCCGATCTGCCCATCCGCTGGCGCCGGCTCAGCTGTGCGAGAGAAGTCGCGCTTAGCGCGATATTCGTCGAGTGGCGTTGTGCGCCCCGATCAGGATGTCAAAACGCCACTGCAAGCTTTTCGGCTGCCTCGGGCTCATCTTGGGCCTCGGGCTCGGGCTTGCCGTTGCTCGCGCCGTTTGGAGCGCTGGCCGCGGTCTCGCCGGCGGGTTTCGCCTTCTTGGCCGCCTCGAGGCTGGCTTTCAGCGCAGCCATCAGATCCACCGTCTTCGGCGGCGGTGCCTCCGAGGTCGCGACAACCTCGCTTCCATTGCGCTTGGCTTCGATCATGTCGAGCAGTGCCACGCGGTACTGGTCCTGGTATTTCTGTGGATCGAACTCCTCCTGGAGCATCTCCACCAGACTGAGCGCCATAGCTAACTCGGGCTGTGACACCAGCACGTCGGGCGCGGCAGGCATGTCGGCTGTCCGAATCTCGTCTGGGTAGTACAGCGTCTCGAGCATGATCAGGTTGTTTTCGCTGGCGCGCAGGATGCACAGGCTCTCCTTGTTGCGCAGGGCGATCTTGGCGACGCCCGAGACCTGCTTGCTTTTTAGGGCGCGCAGCAGCAGCGCGTACGGCTTCGCCCCGATCTGCTCTGGCTCGAGATAGTAGGTGCGCTCGAAGTACACAGGGTCGATGTCAGACTGCTTGACGAACGAGGTCAGCTCAATCGTGTGCTTGCTTGGAACTGGTAACTGCTCCAGATCTTCCTCGAGGATCTCGACGTATGAGTCCTTGCTGTATTCGAACGCCTTGACGACTTCGTCCTGGAACACCTCCCGGTCGTCGACGGGACACCAGCGCTTCTGCTTAAGGCGGCTCTTACATTCCTTGTGGAGCGTGTTGAAGGCGAGGTCCTTACTTTCGGTCGCGCCAAAGAGCTTGACGGGGATGGAGATCATCCCGAAAGTGATGGCGCCTTTCCAGATGGGTCGAGGCATAACCGGGCCAGCGAGTTTAGCACTTCGGGCTCGGCTACGCCCTTTCTTGCCGGCATGCCCGGCTCATGGGTCGAGCACGTGCCGCGCCCCGACCACGATCAAAGCCACCGACCCGAGCGCCAGCAGCGGCATGAAGCACGCGGCAGCGTTGAGCACCGGCACCTGAACCAGCACTCCGCGGGGTTGTGGCGGCGGAGGTAGTCCTGAGGGCAGCACGCCAGAATACGTGCCATACACCACGAGCAATCCCACGAGGCCGAGCACGATGACGCCAACACCTTGGAGTCGCTCGCCGAGTTGCAAACCGGCTGTGTACCCCGGCGGCTTCTGCTCTTTGGGCAGCGCCGGAAGTTCTGACCGATACCGCGCTTGCGGATCCAGATCGTGCGGTGGCAGCACGGCCCTCAGTCGTTGAGCAAGCGAGGGTCGGTCTGCATGTCGCGACTCAGATTCCGCCACAGGCTGAACAATTCGACGAACGCGCGCACGATCACGTCTGGCCGCGCGCCGGTCGGACTGCCCGCCGTTCGTGGGAAGTGGCTGACCGGAAGTTCTCTCACCTGGAATCCGAGCCGCCGCGCCTTGATCAGGAACTCCGCCGAAAACGTGGCCCCACGTGACTGGACGTTCATGCTTTCCCAGACCCGTCTGCGAAAAAGCTTGAACGCGCAATCCACATCCCGGGCGGTGTAGCCGAAAAGCAGGTTGACGAGTATCTTCCACCCCAGCGCATTCAGCTTGCGCAGCGGCGGGTCGGCCCGTGCGTGTCGCCAACCGATGACCAGGTCCGTCTGTTCGTCCATGGCTGGCAAGAAGTCTTTGAGCTCGGCCACGTCAAACTGTTTGTCGCCGTCGGTCAAGAAGACCAGGTCTTTGCGCGCCGCGTCGAACCCGCTCGCCAGCGCCGCTCCGTAGCCCCGATTGCGTGGGTGGGTGACAACGCGCAAGTGGAGTTCTGGCTCGCGAGCCTGGAGGTCGGCCAGCACCCCAGCAGTGTTGTCGCGCGAGCCGTCATTGCTGACGATGATTTCGAAGTCCCTCGCGTGCATCCTCAGCACACCGGCAACGTGGCGAACCGTCCGCGCGATGATGCCCTCTTCGTTGTACGCAGGCAACACCACCGAAATGCTGCCGTAAGTGGGTTGCCCGGAAGGCATTCGGGAAGTTTACCTCTGGCTGGCTCTAGTCTCCGACGATTGCCTCATAGATGCCTTGAAGCTCTTCGTCTGAAAAGAAGTGGATCACCAACCGCCCGCCGCCGCGGGGGCCCAGCAGCAACCGGACCCGGGTGCCGAGCGCCTGTCTGAACGCTTCCTCCAGATGCTCTACGGTAGCATCTGCCTGGGGTCGCGCCGTCGCTGTCTCGATCTCGGAGATTCCGTTCATCTCACGCGCCACTGCCTCGGTATGACGCACGCTGAGGTGCTGGTCGAGCACGCGCTTCAAGAGCCTCAGGCGTAGCGGCTCGCCGGTGCACATCAAGATCGCTCGGGCATGCCCCTCGGTAATCGATCCGTCAGCCAATGCCTGCCGAACGTCATCGGGCAGGTGAAGCAGGCGTAGCGTATTGGTCACCGCTACCCGACTCTTGCCAATGCGCTGCGCCAGCTGCTCCTGAGTGAGCCCGTGCTCGTCCAGCAACTGTCGGTAGGCGTGCGCCTCTTCAAGCGGATTGAGGTCGCGGCGCTGAATGTTCTCCACGAGCGCCATCTCCAGGCTGGCCTGGGGCGTGGCTTCTTTGATCATTGCCGGTACCGTCGGCAGTCCGGCGAGCTGAACCGCGCGCCAGCGACGCTCGCCGGTGATCAGTTGAAACGAGCCATCCGACTGCTGACTTACCAGCACCGGCTGTAAGACACCGTGCTCGCGGATGGACTGTGCCAACTCGTCCAGACCTTGCTCATCAAAGTGGGTGCGTGGCTGCCACGGATTCGGCCGAATATCGCCGACCGCGACGTCACGCACGCCGATCGTCGTGCGTGGAATAAGCGCGCCCAGGCCGCGCCCCAGTCCGCGGTCGGTGGAGCGGCTCACCGCAGCAGCCCGCGGCGGATCGACTCTTGAGCCAGATCGGCATAGGCGCTTGCGCCGCGCGACGTTGGCTCATATTCGAGCACCGGCTTGCCAAAGCTAGGCGCCTCGCTCAGACGCACGCTGCGAGGAATGACCGTCTCAAACGTGTGCTTCGGAAAGTGCGTACGCACCTCGTTCACCACCTGTGCGGACAGGCGCGTCCGCGGGTCGTACATGGTCATCAGCATTCCCAGCAGCTCGAGCCGCGGGTTCAGGGTGGCGCGCACGAGCTCGATCGTTTCCATCATCTGCCCGACACCTTCCAGCGCGAGGTACTCACACTGGACGGGCGCCAGCAACAGGTCGGCTGCAACCAACCCATTCAGCGTCAGCATGCCAAGCGAGGGCGGACAGTCGACGAGCACTACGTCGTACCGCCCGCGCACTGGCACCAGGGCGTTTCGTAACCGATGCTCTCTGTCTGGCATGTCCACGAGCTCGACCTGCGCCCCGGCCAGGGCGCGGCTGGCGGGCGCCAGGTCAAGCTGTTGGCGACCGCTCGAGACGATCGCGTCGACAAGCGTGGCCTCACCCATC
The DNA here is from genome assembly GCA_051006215.1 of Chloroflexota bacterium. Taxonomy (GTDB): domain Bacteria; phylum Chloroflexota; class UBA6077; order UBA6077; family CF-72; genus CF-72. Next base: position 9,973 of record JBPCIO010000066.1, on the reverse strand, counting down.
AGGGCTTCGTAGGTCGAAAGCCCCACCTTGCGCGGATCGATCCCCAGCGAGCTGGTCGCGTTGGCCTGCGGGTCCAGGTCGATCAACAAGACCCCCAACCCGAGCGCGAGGTAGGCTCCGAGATTGACTACCGTCGTCGTTTTGCCTACGCCGCCCTTCTGATTTGCTACGGCAACGACGACACTCACGAGGGCCGAACGCGCGCACCTACGCGCGTGCCGGCGCGCCAGCGCTTTTCCACCTCCGCGAGCTTGGGTACGCCGGTCACGCCCCTGCGTTCCACGACGAACGAGGCAACGCAATTGGCCCAATCGGCAGCCGTCCTCCAATTCCCTCCGCTCTTGTGCAAGTGCCACAGGAATGCGGCCGCGAAGACGTCGCCCGCGCCGGTCGGGTCGACCTCAGTCGCCGACTTGAACGCGGCCGAGTGATACGGCTCGAGCTGCCCCTGGCGGTAGACGTCGCAGCCGTCTTCGCCCAGCGTCACTACCAGCATGCGTGCTTTGGCTGCCCACTCCTTGATGACCGCCGCATCGGCGACGTCGTCCTCTGAAATGACGACCGCGTGCGCTCTGGCCAGGACACGATCGCCATCCGTCCACTCGACCGCGTGCACCACACCGTCCTGGCCCCAACCACGCATCCAGCCCTGAGGTGTTACCCCGACCAGCGAACGGGGAAAGCGGCCGACCAGCTTGGCATCGAGCTCCTGGCACAGTGGACCGAGATGGACAACCGCCGGATTACGCCATTCGGGCAGAATCTGGTCGTAAGTAAGTTTCTCTGCCACCGACTCTATCGTCTGGCGGCGTTTGCCAGCCGAGTAGGCGTTGACGAAGCAGGACGTGTACTCGGCGGGAATGCGCGCTACCAGGACACCGCCGAGCGTGTCTATCAGCCCGGGCTCATACGACGTGCTGGTGTGTACGCCGACCCGCGCGCCCATGTTGCGCGCGGCAAGCGCGCCGTACGTGGCGGTCCCACCCAGCACGACGCGTTGATCGTCGAGCCGATCGACGGTGACGTGGCCGAGCAGGAGATAGTCGAGGTTGGCGCTGGTGGTGCTGCCGTGGTCGGCCGAGCCGTCAGCCACGGGCTGTCAGCCGACAGCTTTCATCTGCGATAGCCGCCGCCGTTGCTGAAACCGCCTCGGCCGCGCTGAGGTGCGCCTCGCCCACTCCGGCTGAACCCGCCCCCTCGGCCGCCGGGCGCTGGCGGCCGCTCCTGGCGTTCCGGTGGGCCGCCGTGGGCTTCTACGTACTGGGGTGTGGCCTCGACGATCACCCGACGGTGGTCGCCTTCGCCAACCGAGTGGGTCATGACGGACTCGTGGTCGGCCAGCGTGAGATGGACGATGCGCCGCTCGCTCGGGATCATGGGATCTAATTCTTGGGCGTCGCGGTACCGCATCGCCTTCTCGGCCGCCCGCAGAGCTGTGTCTTTGAGGTACCGCTCGCGGCGAGAGCGGTACCCCTCGATGTCGAGGAGGACGCGCGTCCAGTGGCCGACGCGGCGGTTGACGAGCAGCTGGGCTATAAATTGAAACGCCTGCAGCGTCTCTCCCCGCCGACCGATCAAGGCGCCCATCGAGTCACCGTCGACAATTGCCAGGGTCAAGGTCGGCGTGCCGTTTTCTTTGCCTGCCCCAAGGATGTCGACGTCGCCCGGGAAGCCCATGTAGTCCAAGAGGTCCTCGACAATCTCGCGACCGGCCGTGGCCAGACCCTCGTCCCATTCCAGGTCGGCGGCGCCTTCGGTGCCACTCGTGTCTGAGTGACCAACCGGCTGAGCACTGGCCTCGGTGCGCGGGGTGGCGCGCACGCGCGCAGGCTTATCGGCGGTGGCCTCCGAGAGTATTTCGAGGTCGACCTGATCCTCGTCCAGGTCGAGCTGCTCGAGCGCCGCGTCGATCGCGTCGTCTACGGTAGGACCGGTCGTCTCAACGCTTGCCACGTTTCCTCCCCTTACTCTGGCCAGGCCGCGGCCGACGCGCAGCGCCGGTTGCACCCGAACCCGAGCCAGGTGTTCTGACATCTTTGTGATTGATGGTGGTGTCGACCCGACCATTGCCGGAGTCTGCGACGAGCGCCGCGACCGGCGCTGAGGACGCGGGCAGGGTCGCCCACGCTGGCTGCAAATCACGGCCGGTCAACCGTTTGACGTCTCCGCCAAGCAATCCAAGGCCGACCGTAAAGTATTGCTGGAACGCACTGAAGACGTTGCTGGTGAGCCAATACAGGACAAGCCCGGCGGGCGTGCCCACGAAGAAGAACAGGTACATCAACGGCATGAAGGCCATCGAGCGCATCATCGCCTGTTGCTGCGGGTCTTCAGTCGGCATCGTCGTCATGCGCTGGCTTACGAACGACGTGATGGTCATGATAATCAGCAGCAGGCCCGGAATGGGAAAGCTCACGCCTGGAATCGGAAGGCGCACGGTGTCTGGCTGGCCGAGACTCGGCAGCCACAGGAACTGGCTCTTGAAGGCGAGGTCAGCGGGAGCGATTGTCGGCGTAATGACCTGCGTCACGTCAAGCAGGCTCGGATCGAAGCTCACGGCAGTTTTCGCTGCGTCTGCGTTCGTACCAGCAGCGTTCACCCACACCTCGACGTAGTAGGTTGATCCGTCGGTGGGCACGGCCACATCGCGATCCATCGTGATCCCGTCAGGATCCGGACGCCCGCTGCGCAAAAATATGCTGGCTGTCCCGGTCTGCGAATTGGGTGGGTTGGCGTTGGCGTCCGACGGCACGGAGCCAGGCGTGAGGACGAGATCCTTGGTCGTGAGCGGCAGATCGCTACCCCGCAACGACACCGACGACTGATCTTGCTGGACGGAGAAGGAAATGGGCGCCGTGCCACGCGGGACGACCTGGAGTTGGGTCAGCACAAACTGGTTGAACGGCAGAGGGTCCTGGCGCCGTTCAGCCGCATACACCACCTGGCCAGGCAGCGTCTGCGAGAGCGTTGCCTGATCGAGAGTTAGGCCCTGGGTAGCCAGCTGCGACATGGCAGCGTACATACCAAACAGAATCGGCATTTGAATCAGCAGCGGGACGCAGCCCGCGGCAGGGTTGATGCCGCGTTCCTTATACAGCTGCATCTGTGCGCGGGCCATGCCTTCGCGGTCGCCCTTGAATTTTTTCTGCAGAGCCTTCAGCTCGGGCTGGATAGCCATCTGGTGGCGCTGCGAACGGATCTGGACGAGCGACAGCGGCACGAGCAGCAGCCGTAGGAGAATGGTGAACAGGATGATCGCCAACCCACCCGCAACACCAGCCGGCACAATGCCCAGGAATGGGGTCGCCACCAGCTCCAGCGCGTGCATCAGCGGGTGGACGATAAGTTGGTTCCAGAAGGGGAGGAAGGCGTTCAACAGAAGGCTCCAGACAGTCTCAGGCGGCGTGGCTGCACAGGAGTATCGCGCATCCTACGGAACCGGGTCATAACCAAATCCGCCGAACGGCTGGCAGCGCGCCAAACGCCGCAGCGCCAGCCACGAGCCGCGCCCGGCGCCGTGCATCTGGATGGCCGCGTATGCGTACTGGGAACAGGTCGGCTGGAATCGGCAAGCTCCTGGCAGTGCTGGACCGACCGTGTTCTGATAGACCCGGATGGCACCCAGCAGGAGCAGCCGCGGCAGGAGCACCACGCTTGGGCCAGGCTGAGGCGCGGTCGCGGCCGCTTGCGGGTCAGGCACGCGTGATCTGAGCTTCCACCCAGGTGGCCATGGGTATCGTTGCACCCGCTCTTTGCAACACGCTATCCACAGCCTCGGCGAGCTCGCGCCAAGCGGCCCGAGCGCTGGCTGGCCTGGCGATGAGAAGTGCGTCGATGCCAGGCGCGAGGCGATCCAGGCGGCCTCGCACGGCTTCTCTGAGGCGGCGGCGCACACGGTTGCGCACCACTGCGTTGCCCACCCGGCTGCTCACCGTGATGCCGACGCGTGTGCGGCCGAGCTCATTCGGCACGACGTACAGCACCACGAGCGAATGCGGCCAGCCGCGAGGCGCCTGCTCGCGGGCTCGGCGAAAATCGGCCCCGGTACGCAGTCGCTGGTCGCGTTTCACGATGCTTCACGCTGGCGCTGCGCACGCGGCGACGCCTAAACGACGGTTAGGCGCTTGCGCCCGCGCAGGCGTCGGCGTTTGAGCACGGCACGACCGGCGGCGGAAAACATGCGTTTGAGGAAGCCGTGCTCCCGTTTGCGGGGGATCCGTTTCGGCTGGTAGGTACGTTTGGGCACGGGGGCGTCGGTCCTTGGGAGCGCCGGCTGAGAAGGCCTGGCGAGATCTGATCAGCAGCCCGGCCGGTTGCGAAGCGCGGAAAAAGGCGGCGGGCACATCGGGCGAAACTCGCCGCAGTATATCAGCGCACCCGCCCGCCCGTCGAAGTTGAGAACACGGGCCGCACCATGGCGGCGCCGGGCACGTGGGCGTCGGCCGCTGTCGGGGTTGACTGGCCGCTGCACAAGCCTCACGCACCGCTCACGTTTAGGACTGGCTGCCTGTGCGGCATCGCTTCGGGTCGGGCGGCACGGACACGCCGGGCGTTCGGCGGCCACCCTCGCCACTCCCAACTGCCAACCGACCTGAACCCGACTTGAACGGTCGGACCCGGCTGGCCGCCCGGTTACTACCGGCGACGTGAGCCCGCACCATTGACCCCGTGCGACCGGCCAGGTGTCAACCCCCAGCCCTCGAAGCCGTTCTGGCCAGCTTCGAGGGTTCTCAGACCAATAGGTTGAAGCTGATAGTGTCGGGCAAGGGCGCCGATGCGTAAGGTGCCATTGTCCCGGCGGATGTAGCCAAGCTCGCGATCCAGGCCATGGATATCGACCAACGTGCTGTATTGCAACAGCCACGGTGCGCCGCATTCTTGGCGCAGTTGGTTCATTGGCAAGTGCCGGCTTCCGTGCCAGCCCCAGAGCATTCTCCGGTGAGAACTTGGACCGCCTGGTGTGGGCGCTGCGATCGCGGAGAAGGCGAGCCGTCTGCCGATCGGGATGCGGGGCCAGCGAAGGTTGGGAATGTTTGTCGTGAAACATCGCTGCCGGCTGGATGCCTCTACACTCGAAACGTGCCGCCTGCGCCTGCCGAGTGGGATGCCAGCCGCTACCACCAGGTAGCCCGACCGCACGCGGCCTGGGGGGCCACGCTTCTGGATCGGTTGACCCTGAGCGGGGATGAGGTCGTGCTCGACGCGGGCTGCGGCTCGGGCCGGGTGACCGCGCAGCTGCTGGAGCGCCTGCCGCGCGGCCGCGTCATCGCTGCCGACCACTCGCCGGCCATGCTAGCCGAGGCCCGCAAGACCTTGGCCGAGTGGGCCCCAGTTCAGCGCGTGGCATTTATCGAGGTCGACCTTCTCGACATCGACCGGGTCCTGCCAGAGCGCGTGGACGTGATATTTTCGACGGCCGTGTTCCACTGGATCGCCGATCACCAGCGGCTGTTTGAGGCGTTGCACGGCGTTTTGAGGGCGACCGGCTGCCTGGTTGCCCAGTGCGGCGGGGCTGGCAACCTGGCCCATCTCATGGCTGCCGCCGACGTCGTCGCTGCGCGGGCGCCCTTTGCGCGCGTGTTGCAGGGGCTCGACCTGTGGCGCCACTACTACACGCCTGAGGCGACTGAGACGCGATTGCACGCGGCCGGTTTCATACGCGCCCGGGCCTGGTTAGAGCCCTCACCCCAGCACTTCGCAGATGCCGCGGCGCTGGCCGACTTTTGCCGCGCGGTGGTCCTGACCAGCCACGTCTCGGCCCTGCCCGAGCCGCTGCGCGACGAGTTCGTCGATCAGGTGGTGATCGGGATCGCTGGGCGTGAGGGCAGCTTTACCCTCGACTACATCCGCCTCAACATGGAGGCCTTGGCTTGAAGCCGTCCAGCCGCGCTTGAGGCCAGCTCACCCTCGGGCCCGCGGCCGAAAAGGTTCGTCTGGCTGCTCGAGGATCGAGTACAATTGCTGCGTGCAGCACCCCTTGGCGGGCCGCCGACAGGCGCAGCCGAGCGGGGTGATCGAAACGCTCTCAGCAGGTTATTCGGCAGTCAATCGGCACGTGTGGGTGCTACTGTTGCCGATTCTGCTGGACGTGTTCCTGTGGCTCGGGCCCCACGTGTCCTACTCGCCTCTGGTCGGGCCGGTCGTGACCCACGCCGCTGAGTGGATGCGACAGGTCGCCCTCGGCTCGAGGCGGGGCCCACGCAGTTCCGATCTGACAGGCAGCCTCGACGATCGTCGAGAGTGGCTCATTGCCCGTGCCGACGAAATTAATGGACTCGACCTGCTGGCGTGGGGTCCGATCGCGTTGCCCAATCTTGGCAGCCTGCCAAGCGCGAGTGACGAGCTGGCGTTTGTGAGTGGCTGGCCTGAAGGCCTGGCGCTGTTGGGTGGCTGCTTGGGCGCGGGCCTGCTGCTTGGTGGTTGGTTCTACGCCGGTCTGGCCAATGCCAGCAGCGGCGCCGCAGGCGGCCCGCTAGAAGCTGGCCGCGGAACGCTGCGCGCGGTGATCGGCGTGCTCGGGCTGGTTGCCGTCCTGCTCGTCACGGCGCTCTTGCTCGGCGTGCCGGTCGTGCTGCTGATCGGCTTCACCGCCCTGCTATCGCCGCCGGTGGCTGTCCTGGGCAGCGCGCTCCTCGGGGCCGGGGTACTGTTCGCGGCCGTGCACCTGTTCTTTGCCGTCCCGGCCATCTTTGTCTCGCATGCTGGTCCGTTAGCCGCCATCCAGCGCAGCGTGGCTATCGTGCGGCGCAACTTGCGGCCGAGTGTCGTGCTGATGCTGCTCACCTGGCTCATCCTGGCCGGCATGACCCAGGTGTGGGACGTCCTCGGCAATACGCTGCACGCCCCATTCGGCGTCGCGGTGGGCATCTTTGGTAATGCCTACATCGCCAGCGGCCTGATTGCCGCCGTCATGATCTTTTATACCCAGCGCACCGAGCCCTTAGCCTCGGACGCGTCGACACAGCGCTAAGCAGCGGAGCGTACACGTGGCACTACCCGACCATACATTTGAAGATCCCGAACTGGACGGCCAGTCGGACGACGCCGAGCAGGACTTCGCAACCACGGCCGCCTATACAGGCGCCGATATCGAGGTTCTCGAAGGACTCAAGGCCGTTCGGAAGCGGCCAGGCATGTACATCGGCAACACCGATGTGTACGGCTTGCACCACATGATCTACGAGTTGGTCGACAACTCGGTCGACGAGGCCCTGGCCGGGCACTGCGATCACATCCAGGTTGTCATCCATGCTGACGGCTCGGTCACCGTTTCGGACAACGGCCGCGGCATCCCTGTCGACATGCAGCCCCAATTGAAGAAGTCCGCTCTAGAAGTCGTCATGACCATCCTGCATGCTGGCGGCAAGTTTGGTGGCGGCGGATACAAAGTATCGTCGGGCCTGCACGGGGTCGGTGCGAGCGTGGTGAACGCGCTCAGCGAGTGGATGCGAGCCGAGGTGCGCAAAGACGGCGGACTGTATCGCCAGGAGTATATGGAGGGCATCCCGCTGGATTCGGTCGAACGCCTCGGCGAAACGAGCGAGCCGAATGGCACGACCATCGCCTTCATGGCGGATCAGACCATCTTCACCACGATCGACTACAACTTCGACACGCTGGCCCAACGCTTCCGCGAGATGTGCTACCTGACCAAGGGCCTGACGATCGCGTTGGTCGACGAGCGGCCTGGGCCCGAAGACGCGCGCGAGTGGACGTTCTACTTCGAGGGCGGCATCGTGTCATTCGTGCGACACCTCAACCTCAGTCGGGAGCCGCTCCACAAGCCCTTCTATGTCGACCGGCGCGTCGGCGATACGCGCGTCGAAGTTGCGCTTCAATATAACGACAGCTTCGCCGAGAGCGTTTACACCTTCGCGAACAACATCAATACGGTCGATGGCGGTAGCCATCTCAGCGGCTTCCGCTCCGCTCTGACTCGGAGCCTCAACGACTACGCCCGCAAGGCCGGTCTGATCAAAGACTCGGACGCGAATCTGAGCGGCGACGACGTCCGAGAAGGTCTCACCGCGGTCGTCAGCGTAAAGGTGCTCGACCCGCAATTCGAGAGCCAGACAAAGAATAAGCTGAACAACGCCGAGGTTGGCCCAGCCGTACAGACGGTGGTCAATGCTGGGCTCGACCAGTTCTTGTCCGAAAATCCGACCGACGGGCGCCGAATCATTGAAAAAGGCCTGATCGCCGCGCGTGCCCGTGAAGCCGCCCGCAAAGCACGCGACCTGGTCATCCGCAAGAGTGCGCTCGAAGGCCTGACCCTGCCTGGCAAGCTTGCCGACTGCACCGAGAAGGATCCCAGCCGTTGCGAGCTGTTCCTGGTCGAAGGCGACTCTGCTGGCGGTTCGGCAAAGCAGGGACGCGAGCGCAGCTTCCAGGCAATCCTCCCATTGCGCGGCAAGATCCTGAACGTGGAGCGCGCGCGCGAAGACAAGATTCTGTCATTCGAAGAAATTCGGGCGCTGATTACTGCTCTCGGCGCGGGTAACGGCGACAACTTCAACCCGACCAAACTTCGCTACCACCGTATCATCATCATGACCGACGCCGACGTCGACGGATCGCACATCAGAACGCTGTTGCTGACGTTTTTCTTCCGCCAGATGCGGCAAATCATCACCGAAGGTTACCTGTATATTGCGCAGCCGCCGCTGTATCGCGTGGCGTACGGCAAGGAGAACTATTATGCCTACACCGAAACCGAACGCGAGCTAGCAATCGGCGAGATAAAAGAGAAGAACAAAAACGCCCGCGACATTCACGTCACCCGCTACAAGGGCCTGGGCGAAATGAACCCCGACCAGCTGGCCGACACCACCATGAACCCGGCCACCCGGACCCTCCTGCGGGTCAACCTGGAAGACGCAGCCGGTGCCGACGAAGTCTTCGACATGCTCATGGGCGACCAGGTTCCGCCCCGCAAGAAATTCATCCAGACCCACGCCAAGTACGTGCGCAACCTGGACGTCTGAGGCTCTTGAGCAGCACGTATACCTGGATGGCCGGCGCCGCTGCTGGTCAAGTGACCGGCAAGGTGACGGTCGATGAGGGCGGCAAGCCGTCTTTTGAGTAGCTGGGGGCATGCGTGACCCCTACCCATTGACTGGCGGTTCCCGCCCACGACCCATGATTGAGGGACGTGGCGCCGGCTCCGAACGGCATGCCTGATCGCAGCGTGCTTGGCGGCGGGGCGGGAACAATCCCGGCCCTCGTCAGCCAGGTGAGCTGGAGGTACAGCATGATGCATATGGCCGTGGGAGTCGGTACGGGCAAGTGCCGTCACCAAGCGGCGGCGTACGACCCAGACGCGGAGCGGATCGTTGGTCAGGCGAGCTCTACTGTGGATCGGGCCGGCTTCGACCAGTTCCGCCGGTTTCTCGAATGTTAGGGCCGGTGCCAGGCCAGGTAGTGGTATAGGAATCGCGACCGTCCGGGGTTGAGACCAGGATTCGACAATCCAGCCAAACGGAAGTGTTCGTCAGGGCCTGGATCGAAGCAGCGCGGCGTAACCGTCAAGCGTCGAAGTTGCTGGCGGCGTTGGGAGGTGGTGTTGTTGCGGTGCGCCTCTTCGGCTCGTCGCCGTCGGTGCAATGTTCCGAAGCAGTCACCACATGTGGAAACCAAATCGGCGCACCGGGCGGTATTCAGTCCTGGAGCCCCCGTAAGCAGCAGGGAGAAGTAGACACCGAGCAGGTCTACGTTGGGTCCACCCACAAAAAGGGTGCCGCCCAGCCCCTTGTGCTCGAACGACTGGGCCGAGTAGACGGATCAGTCGTCGATTGCCTGGTAGACAGCGGTCCAGAAGTCGTGCCACATCGGCAGCCTCTGGTCGCCTGCGTGCGCCCGCTGCATGATGATGATCGTCGTCATGTGCTCGGCGGGATCGTTGTACCAGGCGGTGCCGTAGAAGCCGGGCCATCCGTAGCTGCCGACCGAGGGGCCGAGGTGCGTTCGGCGCGTG
>JBPCIO010000065.1:0-11127 GCA_051006215.1 Chloroflexota bacterium | reverse complement strand
TCAAACAGCAGGCCCGGATCGACGTGCAGCAGCACGCCAGCGAGCCCGGCTGGGTCCCGCCAGCCGACGGCGTCGACCACAATATGGAGGGCACTGGCGTAGCGCTGCAGATACAGCAACAGCGGTTTGGACGTCGGCAGCGCGCCGATGCGCAGGACAATCTCAGGCTCGAGTCGCTCGACAGTGGCCGGGTCGCGCAGGAAGGCGTCGTAGGCATCGACGACCAGGGATCGATCGTGAGCGCCGAAGCGTACTCCAGAGAGCGGGTCGGCCAGGACCGGATACCCCAGTCGCCGGGCCAGTCGCATCACCGCTGCTGGCACTTGAGGGTCGTCCTGGGGGCCACACACGACCAGGCCGCGGCTGCCGGCCCCCAGCTGGTTACAGAGGCTGTCGATCAGTGCATCAGACGCGCCCAGGCGGCCGGTGTGCACCTCGACATGCGGGCGTCGGCTGGGCTGGCCTCGTCCGGCTTCGACGCGCCCACTCGGTAGCAACGGCTCCCGAAACGGCCAGTTCAGGTGGACTGGCCCAGCCGGCTCGGCCAGCGCGGCATCGACTGCGCGGGCGGCAAGTGTACGCATCAGGTGCGTCTGCTGCGGCGCGAGCCAAGCGTCGGGTATCGGCAGATCGAAAAACCACTTCACGTGTTCGCCGTACAGACGTAGCTGGTCGATCGTCTGGGGTGCGCCACAGTCGCGCAGCTCATGCGGCCGATCGGCGGTCAGGACTACCAGCGGGACCCGCCCGAGAAAGGCCTCGACCACGGCTGGGAAGAAGTTGGCAGCGGCCGTTCCAGAAGTAGCCAGCAGGCCGACTGGCTGGCGCAGAGCTCGCGCCAGCCCGAGCCCGAAATAGGCCGCCGAGCGCTCGTCCAGATGCATCCACACCTTGATGTCGGGGTGTTCGGCAAGGGTGATGGCCAGGGGCGTGGAACGCGAGCCAGGACAGACGCACACGTGGCGCACCCCCGAGCGGGCGAGCTCGTCTACGAACGCGTCGATCAGGACAGCCGAGGTCACTTGCCCGCGCCAAGCGCGGCGAGCATCGGCTGGAGCTTCCAGCCCGACTCGGCAAACTCGGTAGCTGGGTCCGAGTCGGCCACGATGCCGCAGCCGGCAAACAGGGTGGCCGAGTTGCCCCTCAGCAACGCTGAACGGATCGCAACCACAAACTCGCCCTCCCCATCGCGATTGACCCACCCGATCGGCCCGGCATACCAGCCACGGTCCAATGCCTCATGCTGTCGGATCAGATCGAGGGCGCGCTGGGTGGGGAAGCCGCCCACGGCTGGTGTGGGATGCAGGCGCTCGACAAGCTCCAGGATGCTCGTGCCCGGCGCTACTCGCGCGCGCATCGAGGTCAGCAAGTGCTGGACGTTGGCCAGCTTTTTCAGCGTCGGCTGAGTGTCGGAGATGACGCGCGAGCACACCTGGGCCAGAGCCTCACGCACAGCCGTGACCACGATGGCGTGTTCGGCGCGCTCTTTGGGATCGTGCAGCAGCTGCTCTGCGAGACGCTGGTCGTCCGACGGCGTGGCGCCGCGGGGGCTCGAGCCAGCCAGGGCCAGTGTCGAGGCCGTTCCATTCCTCAGCGCAACCAGGCGCTCGGGCGTGGCACCCAGAAAGCACGCATTGGCGTGGGTGATGGCGAAGATCGTGCAGCCCGGATACCGTTGGGCGAGGTTCCGCACTGCGAGCTGCGGGTCCATCGCATGCGGCTGCTGAACCTGCTGCGCACGCGCCAGAACGATTTTGTCGACACCGAGCTGACCGTCCGCGATACCGCGCGCCACCGCCCCGACCAGCGATTGCCACTGCGCCTGGGATAGCATGCCGTCGGCGCCATCCGGGGACGGTGTACGTTCCGGCTCTGGCGGCTGCTCTTGACGGAGGCAGCCGTCCTCAGGCAGCACCACGACATTGCGGGTCAACCACGCCGCGCCCTGGCTCACCACGAGCATGCGCTCTGGAAGTACCAGACGCGCGTCCGGAAAGCCGCACCACAACCCAGACCCCTGAGCGCGGAGCGGGTCGAAGCTGAAGCCGCCAAGCAACACCGGGCCGCCGTACGGCTGGCCCAGCCCGTCCTCCATAACCGCCTCGGCCAGCAGGTCGCGCCAGGCACGGTCGACCTGCCTGAAGCGCTCGTGGCCAGTACCGGTCAGCGTGCGCGCCGCGCCGACCCCGACTACTGCCTCGCCGCTGGATGGCCGCAGCCAGAGCGCGCGGTGCGTCGTCCCAGCTGCTCGAGCGAAGAAGCTGATGGCCTCCTCGGACGAAGGCTCGGTCCAGCTCGCCAGGACCGGGCGCCGCAGGCGGCGGGCTCGGCACGCGGCCTGGCCAATTACCCACGCCTGGCGAGACCGAGTATCAGCCAGCACGCGCTGCTCCTGGCGCGTCGACAACCCCGCTTGCCTGAACGCCGCGCAACAACAACGCCCGAATGGTGGGGTAGGCGTCTTCCAGGCGTCGGCCATCTTCGGACACGGCCCAGTGGGTGATAACCTCGTTCACCGCCCCGAACCAGGCGGTCGCGGCCGTCGTCGTCTCGAGCGGCGGGATAGCGCCAGCGGCGACGGCTTCGTCGAGGTGGCGGCGAATCAACTCGGCAAACGCGGCGCGGATCTGGAGCATGCGGGCGTTAAACTCGGGGCCGGACCCGAGCGCTTCGACCATGAACAGACGCGCCAGGCGGCGATGGCCGGCGAACGTGAACAGCACCACCTTTAAAGCCGCCTCGGCACGGGCAACCGGCTCGGTCTCGGCAGCCACTGCCACCCGGATGCGCTCGCGCAACATGGCCGAGAGGCGATCGAACAAGGCCAGAAAAATCGCTTGTTTGTTCGGGAAGTGGAAGTAGACGCCGCCCTTGGATGTGTCCGCCTCGGCAGCGATTTCGTCGACCAGGGTGCCGTGGTAGCCCTTGGCCGCGAACACGCGGGTGGCAGCCTCGAGAATACGCTCGTGGCGCTGCTGGCTGCGGAGCTGTTCGACGGGCACGGCCTACTCTCCAGAAGCGACCGACTGGTCAGTCGGTTTCCAGTCAGAGTTTAGCACGGCCTTGGTCCATGGCGGCGCATTGCCGCTCCCGCTCCTCAGCCGGCCCAGTGAGCCAGACGCCGATGCTCTTCGCCTTGAGACCCGCATTGCAGCGTGGGTCTCCAGCGCTTCGCTCGGGCGACTATGAATTAGCAATTCGGTGGACACCTGAGGGCCTGGCGGCGCCGCGCCGCGGTCGGGTCGATGTCGTAGCGCGGCGTCCCACGTTCGGTTCGAAACCTATCCGTATAGGCCGAAACCGAAGCGCTGAAGGAGCGGCTGACACCACCGTTCCGAAGAGGCCGTTGGCGTGCCGCCCGTCGAGTTGTTTCAACTCCTGATGGACGGCCGCTGGGCGGTGGATCACACGAGAGCATCGGGCCCATTCCACATCAGGTGTGCGAAAGCGGCCTGACGCCACCCCTGATTGCGGCCCACTTGTTGGGGCACGATCGTATCCCGGGTTTGCAGCCTACGAGCCGAAGCATCAACGCTCGGCGCACACCTTCGGAGTAGCTGCCGCACGCCAGGCAGCGATATTGGCTCAGTAGTAGCTGTGAGCCAAACAGCGAGACCAGCTTCACAGGCTTGGGAAGCCGCTCAGACTCAGACGCCGGTCGCAACCGGCGTCCAAACTCAAGCGGCTGCGTCGGTGCGGCTTTCTTCTCCTGGGCGCCTTCGTGCCTCTCAGCTGGGCAATGGGCCGCGCAGAGGTGCGCGGCCGAGCCGAGCTAGGTGTTGGCTGGGGAGGCGGGCTTCCTGACGACTGGTTTGCGGGGCGTCGCTGGCTTCTTGTCGCCCGTCGCTCGCGCGCTAGTGGCGCGCTTGGCGGGTGTCCTGGTCGCCCTCTCCGGCTTCGTCTCAGGTGGCGCGGCTACCTCAACCACCTCGATTGGACGCGTCGATAGCTGATGCAGGCGGGCCATCAGCCGCGACTTCCTGCGCGCGGCTGCATTGCGATGGACGATGCCTCGTTGGGCGGCCCTATCCAGTGCCTGTACCGCCGCGCGCACGGCGATCGCCGCGTCCTCGGCGGTGCCGCCGACGGCCTCAGCCGCCTTTTTGACATACGTGCGGACGGCGGACCGCGCCGCCTGGTTGCGGACTGCGCGGCTCTGGCCCTGGCGCCAAGCCTTCTGCGCCGACTTTGTGTTCGCCAACTTGGGTGAGACTCCTCAGGAATGCTGCCGCGAGTATAGCGCCTGTGCTTCAGCCAGGCCTGCCGTGCGATCATCAGCATCCGGCACCCGCTCCATCTCGGCCAGCCAGACCGTTGCTTCCCCGTCGCTCGGAGCGCGCCAGTCGCCGCGCGGCGAGAGAGATCCGCCCGAGCCGACCTTGGGGGCATTCGGGATGGCCGAGCGCTTGTATTGGCTCATGCCGAAGAAGCGCGTCGCGAACGTCCGCAGGTGGCTTTTGATCTCACCAATGCTGTACGCGCGGCGCTGTTCGCGCGGAATGCCTAGCGCATCGGCCTGATCGGGGTCGTGCCAGGCGTTGTAGGCCAAAAAGGCTACCCGAGGCGGCGCGTAGCCGAACCGCAGGATGTAGTACAGATGGAAGTCCTGCAGCTCGTATGGACCGATCACAGCCTCACTCGACTGGAGCGGGCCGGCCTGGCCATTTCGGCTGGGCACCAACTCAGGGCTGATGTCGGTTGCCAGCACCTCATGCAGAACCAGGCTCGTCTCAGGCCCAAGTCGCCCGGTCTCGGCAACCCAGCGCATGACGTGCTGGATCAGCGTCTTCGGCACGCTGGCGTTCACGTTGTAGTGAGACATCTGATCGCCAACGCCGTACGTGCTCCAGCCCAGCGCCAGCTCACTCAGGTCGCCCGTTCCCACCACCAGGGCGTTGTTGAAGTTGGCCAGTCGGAACAGATGGCTGGTGCGCTCGCCCGCCTGGACGTTCTCGAAGGTGACGTCGTACATGAGCTCGCCGGTGGCGAACGGATGCTCGATGTCGTGCAGCATCTGGCGCGCTGACGGGCGGATGTCGATCTCGTGCGCCTCGCAGCCGACCGCGAGCATCAGTGTGCGGGCCTGGGCGAGCGTGCGCTCGCTAGTGGCAAAGCCCGGCATGGTGTAGGCCAGAATGTTTGTGCGCGGGTAGCCCAGCACATCCATCGCCTGGGCGCACACCAGCAGAGCGTGCGTGGAGTCGAGGCCACCCGAAATGCCGATCACTACCTTCTGTATGCGGGTGAACTGGAGCCGCTTGGCCAGACCCTGGACCTGAATGTCGAAGACTTCGGCACAGCGCTCCTCCCGCCGCTTCGGATTCGAAGGCACGTACGGGTAGCGCTCGAAGCGGCCTGGCGCCAGGAGTAATCGCTCGTCTCGGGGCAGATCGAGCGACATGCCAACGACGCGAAATTCGGCCAGACGGTCCCGCTCCACCTGCACGTTTTGGCCGAAGGTGTTCTGGCGCATGCGTTCCATGCTGATGCGGCCGAGATCGATCTCGGCAGTGATCAGGTGGGGTTCATAGCTGAAACGCTCCGACTCCGCCAGCAGGTTGCCCATCTCGCCGATCAATGCGTCGCCGTCCCAGGCCAAGTCCGTCGTCGACTCACCCTCGCCGGCGCCCGAATACAGGTAGGCCGCAATGCAGCGGGCCGACTGCCCAGTGACCAGCTCTCGGCGGTAGTCAGCCTTGGCAACGGTGATATTGGATGCCGACAGGTTCAAGAGAATGGTCGCGCCGGCCAGCGCTGCATACGACGAGGGCGGGATTGGCACCCACACGTCCTCGCAGATCTCGACGTGGAATGTCAGTTGTGGCTGTTCCTGCGACCGGAACAGTAAACGGCTTCCAAATGGCACGTCTCGCTGGCCGCACAGCTCCACGCTCTGGCGAAGGGCGTATCCGCCAGGCGTGAACTGACGCGCCTCGTAAAACTCGCGATAGTTCGGTAGGTACGTCTTGGGGACGACACCCAACAGCCTGCCCCGATGGACGACGGCGGCGCAGTTGTACAGCAGCAGGTCGACCTGGAGGGGCAGGCCGACCACGGCAACCAGGGGCAGTCGCTCAGATGCGCGCAGCACGACTCTGAGCGCCTCCTGGACGGCGTCCAGCAGGGCACGCTGATGGAACAGGTCTTCGCACGAGTAGGCTGACAATCCCAGCTCAGGGAACAGCGCGATAACCGCCCGACGTTCGGCTGCTTGGTCCAGCAGCTCGACGGTGGCCGCCGCGTTGAAGAGCGGGTCCGCCACCCGCACGCGCGGCGTGCCGACGGCGACGCGCACGAAATCATGGGAGTAGAAGTTGAAAAATGGCGCCTCGGAATCGGTCGTATGAAGTCCGCTTGCCACCCTAGGAGCGTACACGCAGCCAGTGCGGGGACGGGTCAGGGTTCAACCGTCAGGCGGCCGATGGCGAGAGCCTGGTGCACAACTGGACGATGGCCACTTCGATTGAAGGCTCAGCTTCGGTCTCGCCGACCTTTATCTGACGGTCGAGATCGAGCAATAGCTCGATGGCGTGTTCCAGCTCGAGTCGGTCAAAGCGGGCGGCCTGTTCCATCCACCGGCTGAGACTGGTTGGGTTCATCCCCAGAGTGGTGACGTCGACCCGAGCCCGCTCTGCAGTGGTCGCCAGCGACAGCTCACGCGCTACCAGCAGGCGGTGGTAGTGCGGGACGATATCGCGGCCAAAGAGCGCTCCGGTGGATTCGCCCTGACTGCACAGCGCGCGAAAAGCGCTCAACGCCTTGGCTGTATTGCGCTCTGCGAGTCCGTCCAGCAGCGCCCACACTGCTGCCTCCCGGCCAATCACCAGCTCGCGCACATCGCCACGCGTAACAGTTCGGCCAGCGGCGTAGTCGCCAAGTTTGCGCAGCTCGCTGTCAAGGCGGCGCAGGTCGCCGCCGCCGAGACTCGCCAGCTCGCGCACAGCGGGCTCATCGATATCCACACCAAGCTGTTTGGCTTGCCCGCGCACCCACCTGGAGACGTCCGCGACGCGCGCGTACCCACGCGCCGTGGCGCGCCCGTGCGCAATGGCGCCGATCAGCGGCTCGATATTCGGCTTGCCATCCTCCACGAGCACCAGCGACGTGGTCTGCGGCAGGTCTGGCAAATAGTCCAACAGCATCTGGAATTCGTCCGGGCCGCTGTCGCTCGGAGCGTTCTTGCGGGCGCGTCCGGGGCGACGCTGGCCGGCCCCACGGTAGGTGAGGCGACCAACCATGCCGTACGCCACGACCATGCGTCTATCAGCCAGAAACGGCGCGACATCGGCCGCCATCCGCAGGCCGGTCACCGTGGCCTCGGGCCCGAGCGTCGTCAGATTGTGCTCGCCGGCCGGCAGCGACCGCATGCGATCCTTCAAGCCCTGAACGGCCTCGTCGCGACCGAATGTGTTGCAGATGCAGGCGCTGTCGGAGCCGCGCCGTCGCTCAGGATTGCAGCGCGGGCAGGCCGGGTCACCGTACAGAATGTAGACGTAGCCCCCGGGTGAATTCACGAGCGGTGAGTCTCTAACCGATGCGCTCGGGGTGCGTATACACATTCATACTGCCCTGCCGAAGGTAGCCGCACACGGTGATATTCAAGCGCTCGGCGACGGCAAGCGCCAGGTGTGTCGGACTGGTACGCGAGCCGACGATGGGTACACCCATGATCGCCGCCTTGAACAGCATCTCACTCGAGATTCGCCCAGAAGCGATGATCAGGCCTTGCTGCGTGGAGAGGCGTTCGAGCAGAGCCATGCCCTGCAACTTATCCAGGGTGTTGTGGCGCCCGATGTCTTCGGCCACCAGCCGAGGCGTGCTGGCGTCTCGCTCCGCGAAGATCGCGGTGTGCACTCCGCCTGACCGACGGTACAGGTTCGACTGGTCGTACAGCGCCCGCAGCAGCTCGTACATTCGAGCTGGGGCGACCAGCATCTGGTCATTGGGCACACGGAACTGCTCGATCTGGTCGAGGTACATTCCGAAGCTGATACCCCCGGTACAGCCAGACGTCAGAATTTTCCGGGGCGGCACATCGGGAAGGGCGTGGGCCAGGCGGACATCCGCAAGCCGATCCTCGATGCACACGCGGAGCATGTCGAGGTCCTCGATGCTCTCGATCAGGCCTTCGAGGTACAAAAACCCGACCACGAGCGGGCTCAACTGGCACGGTGAGCACATCAGCGTCACCAGCTCGCGACCTTCGACCAGAATCGAAAAACGAATCTCGCCAATGACGCCGGCGTCAACTGCTTCGGAGTGGGCACCCACGAAGCGCACGTAGCGGCGCGCGACGATGGGCGTCAGGGCTTCGGGGCTGGATTCGATCGAATCGAGCAGCATCGACCTACGCGAGCTCCTCGACCCACTCATCTTCGGGGACGGCCAGCTCAATCATGAAGCCCGTCCCTCCAGGCCGATGATAGCCCCGCTGGATCGCGACCAGGTCAAGGTGGGTACTCACTGCATCGTCCAGAGCTATCAGCTCCGGGCTAGGCGGGTCAAAACCAGCGCTGACTTTGACATAGCCCTGGCAGCGCTCACACCCGAATACTCGAAATGGCGCCTCGCCTTCGATGGTCAGCGGCCGCCAGCAGCCGCAGCCGGCGGAGCTGCAGTATGGACAGACGTCGCGCTGCGCGCGCCAACCACTGCCACACGCGGCGCACCGCAGGAACAGCACCGGCGCCGAGCCCAGAGGGTCGGCCAAGGTGGGCCAACTGCCGCAGATGGGGCAGTACCCGCGCTGCCACACAGCGCCCTCCGGCGAGCCGTCGTCGAGCCGTGCGACGATTGGCAGCAGGCGTTCGGCATACGCGCGCAACAGGGGTGCTACCGCCTGGGCTGCGACGGTGAGGACCAGGTTTGGGTCAAGACCGTGCTGCAGCGCGATCTCGGCAAGGTGCGAGGTATGTTGCACGAATGCTTCGCTAAACAAGCGTTGAGGGTCCAGCCTGAGGCTGGCCGCGGCGTCGATGATGGCGGCCAGGGCGAACCGGGTCTCAGGGTTGTCTTGCTGCTGCAATACCTGGAGCAGTCGGCGGAAGAGCGCGGCTGCAAAGCGCACATCGACGTGTGCTGGCTGCTCGTGCAGCAGTGGCACGCCGCTGCGAATACGTGCGGACACATGTTCCCGCGGCACTGGAAAAGGCTGCGCTTCAGCCCGCTCGACGGCGGTCAGGCTTGCGCGAATGAGCTGCCCTTGCAGCTCCAGCGCCCCGGCCAGCTCGGGCCGCGACGTCCGGAAGGCCGCCAGGCGGCGGTCGAGGAGCGCCAGCAGCTCTTTTGAGGCGGCCATCGTCGGAGGCCGAATTCTAGGGCAGTAAGACCGAGTTTCTGAGGAAGGCGCTCCTCACCTCAACAATCATCACCCGCGTCGCAGATGCCCATTCGTCGGCGCTTGCCAAAGCCTTTGGGCGCCCAGACTCGCACGGAAGGGCGCTACTGTCAGCACATCTACGGTATGTCTACTCGTGAGTCATGCCCTCGCGAGATAAGAGCCATCTTCTGAAAAGTGATGAAGTGGACTCCACTGCTGACTGGCGCACCCCATTTAGGCATCAGGTAAAGCACGAAAGGCGGCGGCGAGTCAGGTTGCCGCCGCGAAGGCGATTGGCCCGATTCATATCGCGTTCGATCTGACCCTTTTGAACGCGCCTTTAGCGCACGGGAGGAGTCGAAAACTGATGAGAGCTCGTCTCAGGTGTCCGCGGGGGCCTGGCTCAGGTGCCGACGTAGGCCGCCAGGTGCTCGCCAGTGAGGGTGGAGCGGGCGGCGACGAGGTCGGCGGGTGTGCCCTCGAAGACGATCCGGCCGCCGTCGTGGCCCGCGCCGGGGCCCAGGTCGATGATCCAGTCGGCGTGCGCCATGACCGCCTGGTGGTGCTCGACGACGATGACCGACTTGCCGGAATCGACGAGTCGGTCCAGCAGGCCGAGCAGCTGCTCGACGTCCGCGAGGTGGAGGCCGGTGGTCGGCTCGTCGAGGACGTAGGCGCTGCCCTTCTCGGCCATATGGGTGGCCAGCTTGAGCCGCTGCCGCTCGCCGCCGGACAGCGTGGTGAGCGGCTGGCCGAGGCTGAGGTAGCCGAGCCCGACGTCGGCGAGCCGATGGAGGATAGCGTGCGCGGCTGGCGTGCGCGCCTCGCCGGCGCCGAAGAACTCCTCGGCCTCGGTCACCGACATCGCGAGCACTTCGCTGATGTCGCGGCCGCCGAGGTGGTATTCCAGCACCGACGCCTGGAACCGCTTCCCCTCGCACTCCTCACAGGTGACGGCGACGCCGGCCATCATCGCCAGGTCGGTGTAGATGACGCCAGCGCCGTTGCAGTTGGAGCAGGCGCCCTCGGAGTTGGCGCTGAACAGCGCCGGCTTCACGCCGTTGACCTTCGCGAATGCGCTGCGGATCGGGTCGAGCAGTCCGGTATACGTGGCCGGGTTGCTCCGTCGCGAGCCGCGGATCGGGCCCTGGTCGATCGATACCACACCCGCGCCCGCCGGGATCGACCCGCGCACCAGCGAGCTCTTGCCGGAGCCGGCGACGCCGGTCACGACGACAAGCACCCCGAGCGGGATGTCGACGTCGACGTCGCGCAGGTTGTGCACCCTCGCGCCGCGGATTTCGAGGGTGCCGGTTGGCGGCCGCACCGTGTCCTTGAGGGCCGCCCGGTCGTCGAGGTGGCGGCCGGTGATGGTGCCGCTGGCCCGCAGCCCCTCGACCGTTCCCTCGTAGCAGACGGTGCCGCCCGCCGTGCCGGCGCCGGGGCCGAGGTCGACGACGTGGTCGGCGATCGCGATCGTCTCCGGCTCGTGCTCCACGACCAGCACCGTGTTGCCCTTGTCGCGCAGCCGCAGCAGCAGGTCGTTCATCCGCTGGACGTCATGGGGGTGCAGGCCCGTGGTGGGCTCGTCGAAGACGTAGGTGACGTCGGTGAGCGAGGAGCCGAGGTGTCGGATCATCTTGGTGCGCTGCGCCTCGCCGCCCGACAGCGTGCCCGATGGCCGGTCGAGCGAGAGGTAGCCCAGCCCGATCTCCACGAACGAGTCGAGCGTGTGCCGCAGCGCCGCGAGCAGCGGCGCCACCGACGGCTCGTCGACGCCGTGGACCCATTCGGCCAGGTCGCTGATC
>JBPCIO010000064.1:0-22799 GCA_051006215.1 Chloroflexota bacterium | reverse complement strand
CCTCGGACCGGATACTCGCATCATGCTGTTGACGGGCCCCAACATGGCTGGCAAGAGCACGTATTTGCGACAGGTGGCGCTGATCGTGTTGATGGCTCAGATTGGCAGCTTCGTTCCAGCGACTTCGGCCCGCATCGGGATAGTGGACCGTATTTTCACCCGCATCGGTGCGCACGATGACATTGCCGCCGGCCGCAGCACGTTCATGGTCGAAATGATCGAGGCGGCGACCATCCTGCGGCTAGCCACGCACCGCAGTTTGGTCGTGCTGGACGAAGTTGGCCGTGGGACGAGCACATTCGATGGGATGGCCATTGCCCAGGCGATCGTCGAGGAGCTGCACGACGCGGATCGCCCCGGCGGCGCACCCAAGACCATCTTTGCCACCCACTACCACGAGCTGACTGCGCTTGCTGATGCGTTGGTGCGGCTGAGGACGTATCGGGTGGACGTGCTCGAGCGCGGCGAGGATGTG
Source organism: Chloroflexota bacterium (assembly GCA_051006215.1). Lineage (GTDB taxonomy): Bacteria > Chloroflexota > UBA6077 > UBA6077 > CF-72 > CF-72. Next base: position 22,324 of record JBPCIO010000064.1, on the reverse strand, counting down.
GTCTTCTTGCACGCGGTGGTCGAGGGTGGCGCTGACCGATCCTATGGCGTCCACGTCGCCCGCCTGGCAGGTGTGCCAGAGCGCGTGACCCGCCGAGCGGCCGCCCTCCTGCACGATCTCGAGCTCCGTCCGTTGCACCCGGCATGAATACGATTCGGGTGCTCGATCCGCACCTGGCCGCCAAGATTGCCGCGGGCGAGGTAATCGAACGGCCGGCCTCAGTCGTGAAGGAGCTGGTCGAAAACGCGCTCGATGCGGGAGCACGCCACATCCGCGTCGAAATCGAAGGCGGCGGTTCGGATCGTATCCTGGTCGCCGACGACGGACACGGCATCGCCGCGGATGAAGTAGAGCTGGCCTTCCGCCGCCACGCCACGAGCAAGCTGCGCACCGAAAGCGATCTGAACGCGCTGGCGACGCTGGGATTTCGAGGTGAGGCGTTGCCCAGCATCGCCGCCGTGGCCGACGTCACCTGCTCCAGTCGGGACCGGAGGGAGTCAGTTGGATTGGAGCTTCGCCTCGAGATGGGCGCGCTCGACCAGCGACCGCTGAGCCGACAGCCGGGCACGACCATGCAGGTTGAAGGTTTGTTTGCGCGTTTTCCAGCCCGCAAGAAATTTCTGCGGGCTCGAAGTGCGGAGGGAGCAGCCTGCGTTCAGATCCTGGCGCCCCTGGCGCTCGGGTTCCCCGAAGTGCAGTTCGCCGTGCTCGTGGATGGCAGCGAGGCGCTCCGCACTCCAGGCGATGGTGACCTTCGGCATGCCGCACTCGCGGTACTCGGCAACGAGGCGGCGGACCACCTTGTCGATGTGCCAGGCACGGGCATCGACGGCGAGCTCGGCGAGCGGATCGTCGAGGTCAGCGGCGTGTGCGCAACCGGTAGCTATCACCGCGCCGGGCGATCGGGTGTGACCGTGCTGGTCAACCGTCGTCCGGTCACCAACCGCACGTTGACATTCGCGGTGGTCGAAGCCTACGGCTCGCTGGTGCCCGTAGGCCGTCATCCGGTGGCGGTCCTCAACGTGTGCGTTCCACCTGCTGACGTCGACTTCAACGTGCACCCAAGCAAGCTGGAAGTCAAGTTGCTGCGCGAACGCGCGGTGTACGCCACCATCCAGCGCGCACTGCGGGCGGCGCTCGCCACTGATCAGTGGGCGGTCGCGACGTGGTCGTCAGACCAGGCTGCGGACCAGTTTGGCGGCGCCGAAGCGTTGCGCGAACTGCGCGTGTTGGGGCAGGCCGGCAAGACGTACGTCATCGCCGAGGGCGAAGCCGGCGTGTACCTGGTCGATCAGCACGCGGCGCACGAGCGGGTGCTGCTCGAGGATCTGCAGGCTGGGCTCAGCGGCCGGTCTGAGCAACAGCTCCTGCTCGAGCCGCTGGTGCTGGACGTGCCGCCGGCGGCAGTTGCCTTCGCCGAGCAAGCCAGCAACGAACTCGGACAGCTCGGCTTTGCGGTGGAATCTTTTGGCCCGCGCCAGGTGCTTGTGCGCGGCGTGCCGGGTGTTCTGGTCGACCGCCAACCGGAGCGGGTGTTGCAAGAGACGCTGGTGAGCGTGTCCAGCAATACGCACGGCCTGGTGGTCGAGCAACACGCTAGCTGGGCGGAGCGCTTGGCGCTGGTGCTGGCTTGCAGGTCGGCAGTCCGGGCTGGCGACGCGCTGGCCGAAGCCGAGATGCAGGCGCTGCTGCGGCGGCTGGGCGAAGCTGCGCTGTGCCGCACCTGCGCCCACGGCCGGCCGACCGCCATCCTGCTCAGCCACGCCCAGCTCGAGCGCGAGTTCGGCCGCCGCTAGCACACGAGCTGCGCGGCAGCGCTGCTCTAGCGCGACCCCCAGCGAGTCGCTCTCCGACTATCCTCAGTAAGGGGTCTCCGACGCGATGCCGGTCGACTATTTTGAGGCCATCGCGCGCCTCCTGCTCGCGCTTGTGCTCGGGGTGTTGATCGGCCTTGAGCGGCAGGTGCGGGGCAGCCCTGCCGGTATGCGCACTTTCGGTCTGGTGTCCATCGGTGCTTGCCTGTACATGTTGGTTGGTCTCCTCTCGGGCGTGACTTCAAGCGGTGGGCCGGGCGACCAGGGCCGGATTGCGGCACAGGTTGTCACGGGCGTCGGTTTCCTGGGTGGCGGAATGCTCATCCACACGGGGGCCTCGGTGCATGGGCTGACTACGTCGGCCGGGATCTGGGTTGCGGCCGCAGTCGGCCTGGCCGCCGGGGAAGGTTTGTACTACCTGGCTATTGCGGCCGCGCTGCTGGTGTTGGTGGTCCTACGAGTGCTGCGCTGGGCCGAACGCAGATTCCATCTGAGCCCCCAACAAGTCCAGGATGAGCTACACCCGCCTGCTGGGTGAGGCCCCACCGGTAGGCCGCTTGGTTCATCTGTCGCGAAGAAGGAGCCGTCGCCAGGCATCGGCCAGCCACTGCGCATAGTGGTCTGAGTCCCAGCCGCGGTCGTGGACGAGGAGCGCGTAGAACTCGGGTGAGTTGGTGGCCCAGATCACGTCCGCGGCGTCCTCGACTGAGATGTCCCGTCGGAGAGAGTCCGACCCGGCCAGATCGGCGACGAGGAGCCGCATGTTGCGTGCGCGGCGTTCAGCAATCTCGTTCCACACTGCTGCCAGCTCGGGATCGGCTGGTGCCGCAGCCTGCAGGACACGCAGCAAGGGTGCAAGTCGGCCATGGATGGCGCGCATCGCCTGGGCATACAGTTCGAGTTGGCGGCGGGCGTCAGGTTCCGCGCGTACGGCGGCGACGTAGCCTCGATCCTGGGCGGGTATCGGCTCGTCGGTACCCGAGATGGCGGTCTCGATAAGCAGCCGGAACAGCGTCGGCTTACGGCCGACCGCGGCGTAGACGGTGTCCAGCGCCACGCCAGCCGCGGTGGCAATGTCCGCCATCGTAGTGCCGACGTAGCCGCGTTCAGTGAAAATGCGCCTGGCTGCGTCCAGGATGGCCCGGCGCGTGCGCTGGGCGGCTGCCCGCCGGCGCGTGGCGTTATACGAGCGCGTGACAGGCTTGACGGGCGTGGGCACCAGGCAGTAGTCTATCAATCATTCATCCGAATGAGATTCGGGTGAAATAAGTGAGGCTTTTCCACCATGACCTACGCCTGGACGCAGGATGTGCCGATCACCCGCGAGATCTACGCCGAGATCGTCGCTGACCTTGGCGATCAACTGCCCGAGGGCCTCATCGTGCATGTCGCGCAGGTGATGGACGATGGCCACCTGCGGTACCTGGATGTCTGGGAGTCCGAGGCTGCCTGCCAACGCTTTACCGAGGAACGGTTGCACCCGGTTGTCGGACGCGCCCTGGCTCGCCATCAGGTCCGTGTCGACGGCGAGCCACCTCGCCGTCCGGTTCAGGTCGCGCACGTGTGGTCGGCGGCGAAATGATTCGGCAGATCCACCACCTCCGAGCTCGCCCTCCGAGTGGAGGATGGCAAGCTCGCAGAGCATTGGGCCATCCGCGATGAGCTCGCCGTGATGTTGCAGATCGGCGTGATCCAGCCGCCGAGGCCGCCGAACACAGGCTTTCAGCAGACCGACGCCCGCCTGACACGAAGGGGCACAAGACACAAGTGAGCTGCACCACCTCTTTTGGAGGAGGAACCCTCCAAAGTGCAACGTGGCGGTGCGGCATCTCCGCCTTGGGCAAGCGGAGGGACCCTTAGCGCTCCAGTTCAAAGACGACTTCGTCGCCGTCCTCGTCGTCCCACTGGCGGCCGATCTCGCGGAAGCCGAGCTTGCTGACCAAAGCCAGCGAGGGCTGGTTGTCAGGACCGACTGATGCGCGGAAACGGCGCACCTTGTGCTCTCGAGTGGCCCAATCGAACAGGGCTTCAGCTGCTTCCTGAGCGTAGCCACGGCGGCGAAAGTCGGGCAGCACCCTGTAGCCGACCTCCACCCAGCCGTCAGGCCCCGGCGGCGCGTGGAAGTTGATGCATCCGACCAGTGGCCGGTCTGGATCGTCACGCAGCACCATCGCACGCAGCAGCCACGGCTGGTGGGTCGGGTCGGCTGTCAATTGCTCTAAGCGGCGCCGCAATTGGCGCTCGGCAGGCTTTGGCCAATCAGGCGGAAGGCGAGCCCCGAGCAGCCTGGCCGCTTCGGCGCGCTGGCCCATCAGCGATGCCTCCAAAATGCTCGGCGACATTGAGACCAGGTCAAGACGGCGCGCGTGCACGGTCGGCACGTTCATTGACCCCAGCCTAACAGCCAGCAAGCCGGCCGTCAGCGCTCTCGGTCAGCATCGAGAGTGCCGCCGGTCCACGTCATCGAACCCCAGCTCTTGTTGCCGAAGGCGTACGTTCCACACCCACTTCAAGAAGGTAAGCATCCTCCAGCGTAGGCTCCGCAGGCACCGCGCTGGGGTGTGGCCGATGTTCACTCAACACGCGTACACCAGTGCCCTGGGGTTGCACCACGAAGGCGCTGACTGGGGGTGTGGCCTGCAAAGATAGCGCCGTAGCCGAGTCAACCAGCACCGACCAAACACGCCCGGCCGCGCGGGCCAGAAGGACGTCCGGAGTGGTGTCGGCCACGACCTCACCATCCCGCAGCAGAACCAGGCGGCTAGCAACCGCTTCGACGTCACCAATGAGGTGCGTCTAGAGGATCACCAGGCGATCGTGGGTCAAGTTCGCGAGGAGTGTGCGGAAGCGCACCCGCTCGGCGGGATCGAGGCCTGCGGTTGGCTCATCCACGATCAACAACTCGGGATCATTGAGGAATGCCTGGGCAATACCCACCCGCTGCCGCATGCCGCCGGAGTAGGTCCGGAGGCGGTGGTCCGCTTCACGCTCCAGGTTCACGAGTTCCAACACCTGGTCCACGCGGTGGTGGGCCAGATTGGTCGGAAGTCCTTTCATTGCCGCCAGATAGCGCAAGAATTGTCGCGCAGTGAACTCGGAGTACACCCCGAACTGCTGTGGCAGATATCCGAGGACCCAGCGAATGGCGACACCGTCTCGCTGGCTGTCGAGCCCATTCCAGCGAATGCTGCCCTGCGTTGGTGGCACGAGGGTGGCCACCATACGCAAGATCGTGGTTTTGCCAGCCCCGTTGGGCCCCCCCAGACCAAGCAGGCCCGGTCCGCTGCGGAGGGAGACATTCCGCACCCCCCAGCTCTTCCCATAGCGTTTGCTGAGGTTCTCGATCTGCAGTTCCATTACAAGCTCCCTTGGAACCTACTACCCGAGGACCGTGCGAAAGCGGGGAAAGCGCGCGGCGACCAGGGCCACCACGAGCAGGCAGGTCGCGACGAGAACCAGGTGCGGAATCACCCAGGGCCAGAGGTCCGGTTGGCGATCTTGGAGCCGCAGGCCGATCGCGAGGCGTTGACTCGCGGCCGCTACGTCTGTCACCTGGGTTAGGTACGCCTGGAGGAAGGCGTCGACGTTCACTCGAACAATCCCGTAGCTGGTGGGGTTCCAGTACGTGAACCAGGTTCCCCCGTGGTCGACCACGTCGGTCAGGAACGCCACCGAGATCCAGCCGAGCACCGTCACGAGCTTGCCAACCACGGCCATCCGAGGGAGAAGCGTGCCGAGGGCGAAGCTGAGACTCGCGACCACGGCCGTGGCAGGTAGTACGGCGAGCATCCAGATGCGCAGCACCAGCCCGATGTCTGGCAGCGGATAGGCTGCGGCGGCGCGCAGCACGGGGCCCATCACCAGGACCGCCGCCAGGAGGAGCAGATCCAGGCTGCCACTCACTGCCAGGCATGCTAGGTAGCGACCCCAGACGTAGGAGCGCGTGGAGATGGGCGTGGCCATGACCAGCTCATGCACACTGCGCTGATAGTCGCGCGCGACTCCGTCGTCGGCGAGGAAGGGGATGAACACAGCAAAGAGTGTCAGCAGGCCCGAAACCATCAGGTACGGCACACCTACGGCCGTCGTGCCCAGGATCTCGATCGATTCGCCGCGAACGCCGTCCACGACGGGGCGGCCCCAGCTGTGCTTTATGGCGATCAGGCCGATGCAGAACGCGAACGTGGCTATGGCCACGAACCATCCCCAGTGGCTGGCGCACAGACGGCGCAGCTCCCAGCCGAACACATCCAGCAGCGGAGCCCCAGTGCTCCTGCGCTCGCTTAACTGTCCCCAATGGCACGTCCAGCGCCTCGGCAATCTCCTGCAAGCTCAGGCCCTGGTAGAAACGCAAGCTGAGACCCAGCCCGAGGAAGAGTCCCCAGCCGGCCAAGACGCCGCTGAGCGACTGCCGACGGAGATCGATGCGGTGATCCTGCGTAAGTACTTACCGGGGCAGAACTCGACGTAACGTACTTCGTCTCTCTAGGGCAGACCTGGCTGGCGTCTCAGGTTGTCGGGGCCGGGTGGCGTCGCACGAGCGAAAATGCTGCGCGTAGAGAGCGAAACGGCCCACCTCGGGGGAGGCAGGCCGCTCGGAAGAGGGTGAAGGCGGAGAAGGGTCGAACTTCTCGTCCAAAGCGGGTAAACCGCAGACTTACTACAGGCATGTTCGGTGATTTGGATCTCGCGCTTCGGGCCCCCACCGACAGGGTCCTGGCTGCGCCAGCCGAGTGAGCTTTTGCGGACCCCACCCGGCATCAGGTCCGCAGCAGCCTAACTAAGTGGCCCCGTGTATTAGTCCGTCAGGCGGAGACTAAGACGAGGTACGCGGATATTAGGCCGCGTAAGCGAGCGCGCGTGCGCTCTGGTTGTTGCCAATTACTGGCTTGCCAGCGGATTAACGAGGGAGCCGGCGTCCTCGACCTGCAATCTACTAGTTTTCCCCTCTGTCGAAACCACACGCCCCCTTGAACGCTGCGATTGCGCCCTGGGCGTTTCCACGCCAGCGCGCTCTGGAGTATAGCTGATGCACGCTTGACGGAACCCCTTTGGCCGATCCCTGTCGCTCAACGCCCGTAGGCTTCCTTGATCGTCCGCTCAATCTCGCGCTTGGCGTCTCGCTCGGCGATCGCGTCGCGTTTGTCGTACTGGCGCTTGCCTTTGGCCAGAGCGAGCTCTAGCTTCACCTTGCCATTCTTGTCGTACAGTCGCAGCGGCACGAGCGTATTGCCACCCACGTTCGCCTTGGATGCCAGGCGACCAATCTCGCGCGTATGCAGCAGAAGTCTGCGCGGACGCCGCGGCTCGTGGTTCCAGCGATTGCCTTGCTCGAAAAGCGCAATGTGCGCATTCCACAGCCAGATCTCGCCTTTGTCCGCGCGGGCATACGCGTCCCGAAGATTGACGTTGCCCGAACGGATGGACTTGACCTCAGTCCCTTGCAGGGCCAGACCAGCCTCGACTGTCTCGAGGATGTGGTAGTCGTGATAGGCCTGCCGATTGCTGGCGAGCGTGCGCTCCATAGCCGAGCTGGCTTTTGCAGGCGCCTGCGGAGCCATTGGTTTCGCGGCCTTAGCCATGTGCGGCTCGCGGTTGGAGGTGCCGGACCGCGGCATCGAGCGGTGCTACACCAGGCGCAGGCACCAGCTGGAACCTGCCTTTGCCAAAGCGCTTTTCGCCGATCAGCACCGCCACCAGCAGGCGAGCAGCGGCCATAAGCGTGATCCGAGCGCACAGCAAGGGTGGCATGGGCGAAGCCACAACTGTACCCAAGCCGGGCGCTGAGCGCAGCGGTTGACACGGATAGAAGAAGAGCCGCACCACAGCTTTTCCCAAGACCTGGCACTCGCCACATCCAGCTTGGACGGACGTGCCTCAGGCTCGGGAGTCGGCCGGCCGGTCGGCTAAATTGCGCGGGCCCAGCGCGGCCAAATCACTTATCACGCGTCTGGTTGCCCGGCTGCATTCGCGCTAGCCGGGCTAAGAACGACCGGGTGAACAGAGCGCCTGGCGGGGAGCTCGGCAACGAGCTCTTCGGCTGTCGCGCTGTACCGATCAAACGCATCCCGCAGGTGTTGGGTCTGATAGTGGGCATAGATGCGCTTGGTGGTCTCGGGCGAGGCGTGGCCGAGGATGTCCTGGACCTCAGACAGGCTGGCGCCGCGATTGAGGAGCACGCTGGCCTTCGAATGCCGGAAGTGGTGGGTCGTGGCCGGGACTCCCACCAGGCGGGCATAGCGCTTGACGATGGCCCACACTGATTGTGCCGACAACCGCCAGTGCTCGCCGCCGTGGCCAGCCGACCGGCCGCGGCGGTTGTCGTGGCGTAGAAAAAGCGGGGCGTGGGTGTCCGCGCGGGCGGCCAGATAGGCCTGGATGGCGGTCTTGGTCTGGGCGTCGAAAAACACAACCCGCTCCTTTTCGCCCTTACCCGTGATCAGCGCATCGTCGTCCCAGCCGTCCTCGACGTCAAATCGGTCCAGCCGAGCCACCTCTTCGCGGCGCATGCCAGTGCAGAACAGGGTCAGCATGAGCGCCTGGTCCCGCAACAGCTCGAGCCGACGCACCCCACGCCGTTCGGTCGGCGGCGGCAGCGGCAGAGACGCCACGTACGTCACCAGCGTCGGCAGGCGGCGGTCGATACGCGGCGCCTTGTAAGTTCCGCGGCTCATGACCTGGCTTGCGTTTTCGCGCATCTGCTCGTACGTCACTCCGGCGGGCAGTAGCGCGCGCCTCGCCAGAAAGCGGACGAATGCGCGCGCACCAGACAGGTAGGTGGTGATGGTGGCGCGATGCTCGCGGCCGTGGCGGCGCACCAGCCAGGCATAGAATTCTTCGAGCAGCGTCGGGCTGACGGCCTCTGGCTGCCAGTCGGCCAGCTGACCCCTGGCTTCGAGAAACGCGCGGAACCGCGCCAGGCCGGTCTGGTAGGTGGTGAAGGTCTTGGGTGACTTGCCGCCAAGCGAAGCCAGGAACTGGTCTTTGAACACGTCGAAGCCGATGCGCTGGTTGTGCACCGTCCAACATGCTAGGTTGCGACAGAGCTGGGGGCCGCCCGATTCCACGTCACAGAGGCCAACCAAATACGGACCGTCCTAGACTTGACGGAACATAATTCGCTCCCGGGCACGTGCCACTATCCCGCCTCGTAATTACAATGTAGCTACACTCTGGCACGGCAGAAGGGGATCGGCATGCAGGCGCGGATCATTCGTATTGGCAACTCGCGGGGAATTCGTCTGCCCAAGTCGGTGCTCGAAGAGTGCCGGCTCGGCGCAACCGTGGACCTGTCGGTTGAAGATGGTCTGCTGGTGGTTCGCCCGGTACCCGCGCCACGGGCAGGCTGGGAGGAGGCCTTCCGCACCATGGCCGAGCTGGGAGACGACACGCTCCTGGATGCCGAGGCGCCCCTTGGCGCCGACTGGGACGAGCAGGAGTGGGAGTGGCCCGCCCTGTAGGCCAGGCCGTCTTCCGCTTCGAGGTTTACCTGGTGCGTTTGAATCCGACGCAGGGCAGCGAGATCCGCAAGACACGGCCGTGCCTGGTGATCTCGCCCGACGAGATGAACCATCACCTGCGTACGGTGATCATCGCGCCCATGACCACACAAGGGGGTGTCTATCCCTCACGTGTTGCTGTGACCTTCAGCGACACGGCGGGCCAAGTGGTCTTGGACCAGATTCGCACAATCGACAAGACGCGGCTCGTGCGTCGGCTGGGAAGCCTGGACGAGCCGACGGCGCAGCATGTGCTCGAGGTGCTGGCGGCGCTCTTCGCCCCCTGACCGTCGCCGCGTACGTCGCAGACGGCTCAGCTTCCGTACGGCTGGGTTTCTCGCCGCTCGAGCAGGAACGTATACGCGGCCGGTCGACACCGAGCCGGCGATCCAGCAATGCGGCTGCGGTGATGGACAGAGAAATCGGTGTCATGCGCGCAGCGCGTCGGTCAGCGGGCGTAGCCAGCGTCCTTGTGGCCGGCGAAACTGGCGCGACAACCGATCAGCGTGGCGGCCGCGAACGAGCTACGGCGGCGCGCTCCGGGCGTTCGTGGAGAGCCGTTTTAAATCCCGCGCGCCACGTGAGCAGATTAAGGGCCCGCACCCGGAACGGAATCAGTCTGAATCAGTCTGTGGGTGGCGATCCAGTCGCTCAGCTAGCTCGACGGCGTCTACTGGCGGGCCGGCGCGCTTGCCCTGCGCGAAGCGTGTTCCTCCACAAATCTTGTCAGTCATAAGTGTGATTAGATCTACCAAATAGGCTGTCAAGCTGGTCGGGGCAGGGGCTCACGGCGTGGGCCGCCGCGGTGGCGGCACCGCACCTGTTTCCACCTCACTCGGCCGGCTTGGAGTACAAAGCCTTACCAGCCATGCGCGCCGCCCGAGCCCGCACCCCCCAACCCGACCACGCTACGCCTGGTGCCGAGACTTGCGGCTATCGCTACCCAGCCGGCTGCCTCCCGAACGTGCTCGCAGTCGTCGCTCCCGACCTGGGCAGAGTTCTCGGTGACTGACGGTTCGACCGCGGACGGACGTGCCCCTCTGGATGTCGAGACGGCATCCCTTGCCCGGCACGTACACACCGGCTGGGCCCAGGCCCACGCACGCGTCGGTCCGCACTACCCGCTCATCTCCGTCCGCTTTTCGTTACGTCACGTTGCGGCAACCGACGCCGCGCAGTCGCAGCGCCCAGTCAGCGACGCGACACAGGTAGCGCGCTACGCCTTGGCCCTGGCCAAAGCCCTCGCTGAGGACGGCAAGCCGCCGCGGTGGGTCGAAGTCGACGCTATCCAGCACCAACCAGGCACCGAGCCGTTGGTGGTGCTGCAGGTTGCTGTCGACGCGCCGGGCGTGGACCCCGTGACGCTCGCGAGGCTGTCGTCGCGCGTGCTCGGCGAGCGCAAAGCCCGCGGCGACTTGCCGCTGAACGCCGAAATCAGCCTGCAGCCGGTGCTGGCTGAAGATGCTGGTGCAACCGCCCTACCATCCCAGCCCCGCGCCTCAGCAGGGATGCGGTGGCCGCAAGCCTTGCGCCTTCCGAAGTTCCGCGTACAGCCTGGCTTTCGGTTCCAAGCTCCGCGGCTCCACCTTGGCTTCCGCGTGCCGCGGCCCGCGTTTCGTTTGCGTCAAAAGCCCCGGCTTACGTTGCATTTCCGATTGCCGCGGCTTGGGTCTGGCTCTCGCGGGCGACCGCCGAGGGGTGTCCCCTCGCCGCGGCCGCCCAGGCTGCGGCTCGCCCGGCGCCAATTTTCGTTACGCGTCCCCCGGCTGAGGTGGCTGAGGTGGGGAGCGCCGCGCCTGGGCATCCGAGTACCCCGCGCCAGCACCGCCCGGGCCGCGCGTTGGCCGGGCTGGCTGCGGCTTCCACGTGCGACAGCGCCCGCGCTGCGCTCGGAAGCCGGGACAGCCGACCCCCGCTCGGCTTCGTTGCCAGATGCAGTCTCGCAGCCAGCGATGGTGGCCGACTCCACCCGAGCAGGCCGCACCAGAATTCGTCGGCGCCGCGCGCCGCGTGCATGGACTGCCGTTCAGGCCGTAGTCGTGGCCGTGGGAGTGGCAGTGTTTGCCATCGGGGTGTGGTACGCCAGCGTGACCGAGCCGACCGATCCCGGCGGCGTGAGCGGGACCAGGGACCAACCTGTGCCTACGCTGCAGGCGAGACCCGTGGCCGCCGAACGGCCAACCGTTCAGGCTGCGCCGGTCGCGGTAACGGTTGCCCAGGCCGCCCTGCCCGTAGCCACGGCCGAACTCCAAACCAGCGTTGAACCGATCAGTGCCACGAGTGGGGTGCCGAGCGACACCGCCAGTCCGGGCGCTCCGGGCGTGGCTGACAGTGTAGTGAGCGCGGTCGCCCTGACACCGAGTGTGCCCTCAGCTGAAGGACAAGCTCGCCCAACCATTGCTGCCGCTAATGCTGCCGCGGCGGCTGTTGAGCTGCCGCCGCCGGCAGTAGCCAGCGTGACCCCTGTGGCTGCTGGTGCCACGCTTCGCCCTGCCGATCCTCCGTCTGGCGCGACCGCGAGCGCTGTGCCAGTGGGCGCTACGCCGCAGCCAGGTCCGCCCGAACTAGCCGGCAGCAACGTCCCAAGCGTGGCCGGAGTTTCGGTTGTTGGCACCAGCCCACCGGCCCCAACGGCCCAGCCGTCGCCGGCCGGGGGTGGGGGTCGAGTGCTGATCGACGTCGTGCCCCGGCCCGGGCTAACCGGCTGGCCCTCCGATCCCAGTTCGACGGCCTGGTTGGCAGAGGATGGCTATCACGTGTTTGCGCGCCAGTCTCAACGCTTTGCGGCCGTGGGTCTGCTGCCGACGGAACAGCAGTTGCGCGACGTTCAAGTATCGGCCACCTTCCACAAGACCGGGGGCCCGGACGGAGGTGGCTACGGGATCATCGTGCGGGACCTGGGCCCCCCGCCCCGCGACGGACTCAACCAGGGCGGCAGGTATTACGTCCTGGAGGTCGGAGACCTTGGCCAGGTCGGCATCTGGCGCCGAGAACAGGACCGCTGGGACGAGATCCTCGGCTGGACGGCCTCCGCCGCAGTCCGCCCCGGCGCGGCCGACAACAATCTGTCGGTCAGAACCTCAGGCGAGCAGCTCACTCTCTCCGTGAATGGAACACAGGTGGCCACCCAGACGGACACAGTGCTACAGCGGGGGAGTGTTGGCGTTTTCGTGGGCGGAGATCAAAACCACGCCGTGCTCACCCAGTTCCGTATCGAGTCGAACGACTGAGCTGCGGGTGGACGGCCTCCGCCGCAGTCCGCCCCGGCGCGGCCGACAACAGTCTGTCGGTCAGAACCTCAGGCCAGCAACTCACTCTCTCCGTGAACGGAACACAGGTGGCCACCCAGACGGACACAGTGCTACAGCGGGGAAGTGTTGGCATATTCGTGGGCGGAGATCAAAACCAGGCCGTGCTCACCCAGCTCCGTATCGAGTCGAACGACTGAGGCTGCCGGGCAGGCCGGTCGATGGCCTCAGGCCTGGTCGCCGAGGACGAGTATGTGGCCGGCCCGGTCACCCACCACGAGCGTTCGGTCGGGCCGAATGGACGGCGCCGTCCAGACCGGCGTGTGGGCGTCATAGTCGAACACGCGTTCGGCGCGCGCGGTATCGATCGCGAACACGTGGCCGGCCGTGCTTCCGATATACAGCGTGCCCTGGATGTCAAGCACTGGGGAGCTATAGACAGACGCAAAGATCGGGTACTGCCACTTCAGCGTCCCATCGCTGGTATTGAGCGCGTACACGCCGCCCTTGTTGGCTGCGATATACAGGGTGCTGCTGTCCGGGCTGAGGGCGCCCGTCGTCCAGATACCCGCCAGCTCGCGCTCGGCTTCATAGAGCCACTTCTGCTCGCCACCAGGGTCGACCGCGTACACGTTGCTGTTGTTGGCGCCGACATAGATGGTCCCGTCCGGGCCGATCGTGGCCGAGGCTGCGCTACCTATCCCGTCTTGGCCGCGGTTCGGCGGCGCGGTCACTGGCGCAGAGACCAGCTCGGTCGGTCCCAGATGTTCGGCGAAGTCGAAGCTCCACTTGATTCTGCCCTGGTCGCCCGTTCCGGACGGTGGCCCGACAGCCCACAGCTTGCCCGTGAGCGTCGTCGTGTAGACGGTTCCATCGGGCCCGAGGGCCGGGGCAACCTTTACGGCCTGGCCAAACTGGGCCGTTCCAGTCGCAGTCTGGGCAGTCCACTTTAGTTTGCCGTCTGCTCCGACCGCCGACAGAACTCCGGTCGCCGTGACGATGTAAATGGTGCCATCTGGTCCGAGCGTCGGGCTGGTTTCAGCCGGTACCACGCCCGCACCCAAGTCGGCCTGCCACACAATTTGCGGGTCCTGGCCACTGGTGGGCCCGCGCAAGGCGAACAGGGTGGTTTTCGCGGACGCCGCGGGGCCGGTCGTGAACGGTATGTACACCGTGCCATCTGAGGCGAGAGCCGGAGTGGCATGCAGCGACGATCCATTCGGCGGGCGGAACTTCCAGGCGAGATCGAGCTTGTCGCTAGCGCTCGAGCTATCACGCAAGGCAAACAAATAACCCGGAAGGTTGCCGATGTAAATGGTGCCGTCGGCCCCGACCACGCTCGAGCTCTGGATATCGGCGGGTGGCACCAGTGGATCCTGGGGTCGGTACTCCGGCAGGCTGGTGTCGAACGTGCGCGCCACTCTGGCCTGCCGCGGGCCGGCAAACGGGCTGCGGCCAGTGTGCTGCGCATCCATCTGGTACATGGCTTTGGCAGGCGCCGAGCCAGCTGCCCGGGGTGCAGGCGAGGCCGAAGCAGCTGCGCCGGGCGACGGGGAGGCTGAGGCCAGCACGGCAGCACCTGACGCAGGTGAAGGCGACGTCAATGCTACCGCCGACGGGGAAACCGCCCCCGCAGCTGGCGAGGCACCAACCGTCGCCGGGGCGACCGACGCCACCGGTGCAATTGCTGGCTTGGCACCCGGAGAGGACGTCGGCAGGGCCGGCACGATCGTCGGCGTGGCGGTTGCTTGATTGGCTGCCTGGCAGGCGATGAGGAGGCTCGGTCCGCCAAGTACCGCCCAGCGGCTCAAGTGCCTCAAGAATTCGCGCCGGCGAAGATCCACTACCACCCTTCCAGTCTACAGCCGATGCCTAAACAGCCCAGCTCGGTAGGTGCGCCACGCCAGGAGCGCCAGGCGTGCCTGACTTGTGCCAGGTCAACGCCACACGCCAGTACAGTAGGAAGGGGCGGCGGTCTCAGTTCCGCTGCATCAGCCCATGACGACCTTCCAGCCACCAGCCAGGACGAACCCGGTTGCAGCGCTCGCCGTCGATACACCGTCCAGGCCCGCGGCCTGCATCGGCGGCACTCTTGCCACCGTCTTGGCGGGTTCGGGAATGCTCCTACTTCGCTTCGGTTTGCAGGTGCGAACCGTGCCCGAGCGGGTCATGGAGTGGCTCCTGCTGTTTGTTCCGCTGGGTGTATTCGAAGCCATGCTCCAACGGTTCGGATTCGACGCCAAGCGCTACGCGCTCGGTCTGGCGGTGGCGGTCATGCTGGTACTGTTGGCGTGGCTGGGTTACGCGGTCGTGCGACGCGAGTGGCCGTATTGGTCCATCGCAGCGCTTGGCGCGGGACTGTGGCTCGGCGTCATGCTGGTGGTCATGCCTGTGACCGCGGCCGGCTTTTTCGCCACGGACTTGATCGACGGCAAGCGCAGCACCATCTTGGGCTACCTGGCGGTGTGCCTCACGTACGCGGCCAGCCTCGCCCTAGCGCGCTACCTGAGCCAGCCAGGTGCGATAGTGGATGCAGAGCCGCCCGACTTCTCGGCGCGGCGATGGGCAGTTGGGCTGGTTGGGGGTGCAGCCAGCGCCTACGCGCTCACGTACCTCAGTGCGCGCCTGCTGCCCCCGCGGATGAGCGTCGAGACACTCATTCTCAGCGACCCCCAGGAGCCCGTTCCCTCGGGCGGTATCGACCCGCCCAACCCACATCCGAACGCCGTCGCATCGCAAGCACCGTTTGAGGCGGACGCGACACCGCCCCCGCGAGCCGCACTCGATGTAGCGCCCCTACCCGAGCCCTCGAGCAGCCGCCAGCTCAGCCGCGATACCGATGGCGCGGTGCTTCCCTCTGGCCGCAAACCAGGTCAGCTTGCAGAAACGACCACCCCCACCAACGACTTCTATATCGTCACCAAGAATGCCGCCGGCGACCCGGTTGTCCACCCGGATGGTTGGCGGTTGCTCATTGACGGCGAGGTCGATAAGCCATTTCAACTGGACTACGCCACCCTTCGCAAGCTGCCGGCTATCGAGGCCACCAAGACGCTGGAGTGCATCTCCAACTTTGTGGGGAAGCCCCAATTGGCGCCGTTTGGCGCCGAGCTCATCAGTACCGCGGCGTGGAAAGGGGCGCGGGTGCAGGACATCCTGGCGCTCGCGGGGGGGCCGAAGCCCGAGGCGGCCTGGGTGGCGGTCCTTGGCGCCGACGAGTACACCAGCGCTTTGCCGTTGCAGGCCGTGCTCGACCCCGAGACGCTGCTGGCTTACCAGATGAACGGCGAGGTACTCCTGCGTGAGCACGGGTACCCAGCGCGTCTGCTGGTGCCGGACCGCTATGGCATGAAAAACCCGAAGTGGGTGCTCGGCCTGCGGCTGATGCGGCGCGAGTTCAGCGACTGGTACGGCCAGCGTCATTGGAGTCGCGAAGGCCTGGTGCGAACCATGATTCGCATTGACGCACCTGCTCCCGGGGCCGTCGTAGCGGCCGGTGAGCAGCAGATCGCGGGGGTTGCGTATGCCGGCCGCCGCGGCATCCGGCGCGTAGAATGCAGCGCCGACGGCGGCAAGCTCTGGTCGGATGCTGAGCTTGAGAGTGCGCCGGCGGCAGGCACCCTCAGCCCCGACAGCTGGGTCCGCTGGCGCGCTCGTTTCACGATCGCGTCCGGCGCAACCGCCACGCTGGTTGCCCGAGCCACGGATGGTTCGGGCACGCTTCAGGTCGAGCCGTTCAGCTTGCCTGAGCCGGATGGTGGCACCGGATGGCCGAGCATCGAGGTAACCGCCGCCTGAGCCACCCGGATGTGCCCAAGGATGCTGCCCGAGTGTGGACGAACAGCTTGCCCTGAACCGTGAGATCCGCGACTTGGAATCTAGGGGTAGAAGCCGCGCGTGAGTGTCGCTTCGGCCACCCGACTCACCGACAGCATGTAGGCCGCCAGACGCAGGTCCACGTCGTGCTCGACGGCGGTACGGTGGACGTCTTCGAAGCCTCGGACCATGATCCGTCGTAAACGGGCGTTGATCTCGTCGATGCTCCAGAAAAACTCCTCGCGGTCCTGAACCCACTCGAAGTAGCTGACCGTGACGCCACCCGCGTTGCATAGCACGTCAGGGATGACCATGACTCCGCGCTCGCCCAGGATGGTGTCGGCCTCAGGAGTAGTGGGTCCGTTGGCTGCCTCGGCGATGATGCGGGCGCGGATACGCTGCGCGTTGCGCTCGGTGATCGCGCCTTCGAGGGCAGCCGGGATCAGGATGTCGCACTCCAGCTTCAGCAGCTCCGCGTTCGTCACCGGCCGCGTCCGGGGCGTGCCGATCACGGACCCGGTCTCTTGCTTATGTCGAGTGACAAGCGAAAGATCCAGCCCGTCGCCGTTGAAGACGCCGCCCCGAGAGTCGCTCACGGCGACGACTTTTGCCCCCAGCTCGCCCATGAATCGGGCCGCCGACTCGCCGGCGTTGCCGAACCCCTGGACCACGACGTGGGCTCCGTTGAGGTCCACGTCAACCGCTTTGGCGGCTTCCTGGATGGTGTAGACCACGCCTCGGCCGGTGGCATCCTGGCGACCTTCGCTGCCACCGATGCTGACCGGTTTGCCAGTCACCACCCCCGTGACCGAATAGCCCCGATGCATGGAGTAGGTGTCCATCATCCACGCCATGACCTGGGCATTGGTGTTCACGTCTGGTGCGGGAATGTCGCTGTCGGGACCGATCATGTCGCTGATCTCGGTGGTGAAGCGTCGCGTTAGGCGCTCGAGCTCGCGCGTGCTGAGCGTCTTGGGATCGCACGTGACACCGCCTTTGGCACCCCCGTAGGGGATCTTCACGCACGCGCATTTCCATGTCATCAACATCGCCAGCGCTCGGATCTCGTCCAGGTTGGAGTCGGGATGGAACCGCATCCCACCCTTGGCCGGGCCGCGCGCCAGGTTGTGCCAGACGCGATAACCCGTGTACACCCGGCTGGTGCCGTCATCCAACTGAACCGGAAAGTGAACGGTCACCTCGCGCTTGGCGTACCGCAACGTGTCTCGCACGGCGGCGCCGAGATTGAGCTTGTCGGCGGCGCGGTCGTACTGCTGCAGGGCGACCTTCCAGGCCGACCCGGTGCCAGGCTCGACAGACGTATCTGTCGGACTCGGCGCACTTGCATCCATCTGTGGCTGGGTCATGCTCGATCGACGCTCCTCTCCATTGAGGCTGGCCAGATTTTAGCGATCACCAGCGTACGAACCAGCCGGGATGCGCGCCTAACGCACAGCAAAGCGCTTGAACGGACCCGCGAAACGGCTAGGCAGTGAGCCGGTCATCAGTGTGCCATTTTCGGTGTGCCGCTCACTCGCCACGCTGCCCTTGCGATGGAACAGGTCGACCAGCGCCGCCTGGTCGTACGGGATACGCACCCGCACGCGCTCGTACTGCCGCTCGAGCGTCACCTCGATGCGTTCAAGCAACTCGGAGATGTTCCAGCCGAGCTCCGCCGACACCACAACGCTGTTCGACACCCGCGCTTCGGGCATAGTCCGCTCCAGCTCCTCGGGAGAATTCGCCAGCAAGTCGGCCTTATTGACCACCATCAACGACGGACGCTCGCTTACTCCCAGCTCGGCGAGGACCTGTTCGACAATGCTTGCGCGCTCGCTGGCGCGCTCAGACGAAATGTCCAGCACATGCAGCAGCAGATCCGCGGATTCGAGCTCTTCGAGCGTGGCGCGGAATGCGGCGACCAACCCGGTCGGGAGTTTGGCAATAAAGCCGACAGTGTCGGTCAGCAACACCTCCTGACCGCCTGGCAGCGTGAGCCGCCGTGTAACGGGATCGAGCGTTGCGAAGAGCTTATCTTCGGCCAGCGCATCGGCCAGCGTGAGGCGGTTGAAGAGCGTGCTCTTTCCAGCGTTGGTGTACCCGATCAGGGCTACCACGGGGACGCCGACTCGTTCGCGGTTCGACCGCTGATTGGCGCGGTGCACGCGAATGCCCTCGATCTCCTTTTTGAGCGCGACGATGCGCGTTCGGGTCAGCCGACGGTCGATCTCGATCTGCGTCTCACCAGGACCGCCTCGGACGCCGATACCACCGACCTGGCGTTCGAGGTGGGACCAGGCCCGTGTAAGACGAGGCAGCAGGTATTCCAGCCGCGCCAGCTCGACCTGGGCGCGGCCCTCGTGGGTGCGCGCGCGTTGAGCGAAGATGTCCAGGATGAGCAGCGAGCGATCGACAATACGGCGGCCGAGGATCTCTTCCATCGAGCGTTGCGTATTCGCCGCCAGCTCGTCGTCGACGATGATCAGATCGGCTTCACGTTCGGCGGCCAGGTCGCGCGCTTCGTTGAGCTTGCCGCGGCCGAGGTACGTCTTCGGATCAGGGTGTTCCAGGCGTTGGGACACGCGGCCCACCACTTCGGCGCCCGCGGTTCGGGCGAGCTCTTCAAGCTCGTTCAACGATTCGGAGATGGACCACGGCGCGTCGCCTGTCTCGACGGCAAGTAGCAGGGCTCGTTCGGGACGCGTGCGGGTGAGTCCATCGGGCCCGGTGCCGGCGCGGCCGTCCACGCTCATGTGTCGGAGAGTGTAGCCCCAGGGGCTGCGGACTCCGACGCTTTTCGAGGCCGCTTCAGGTGCTCAAACCAAAATCGCGCAAGGCTGCGTTGAGTGAGGTCTTGCGATCCGTCGAAGCGGTGCGCTGTCCGACGATCAGCGCGCAGCCGACCTGGAATTCTCCGGCCGGATAGATGCGCGGCCGCGTCCCGGGCACGACGACGGATCGGGCAGGCACGCGGCCGTGGTAGGTGGTCGGCTGGGCGCCGGTGACGTCGATGATCGGGGTGCTGCTGGTGATCGTGACGTTTGCGCCTAGAACAGCGCCCTCTTCGATCACGACACCCTCGGTCACGATGCAGCGCGACCCAATGAATGCGCCGTCCTCGACCACCACCGGACACGCGCCTGGCGGCTCGAGCACGCCTCCGATCCCCACGCCGCCGGCCAGGTGGACGTCGCGCCCAATCTGAGCGCCGCTGCCGACCGTCGCCCAGGTATCGACCATGGTGCCCGTCCCGACACGCGCGCCGATATTGACGTAGCTTGGCATCAGGATCACGCCTGCTTCCAAATAACTGCCGTAGCGGGCGACCGCCGGCGGCACCACGCGCACGCCGAGACGCTGGTAATCGTGCTTGAGCGGGATCTTGTCGTGGTACTCGAACTGGCCAATCTGCCAGGTCTCGAGCTGGCGCAGGCGGAAGTACAGCAGGATGGCCTGCTGGACCCAGCCGTGGACGACCCACTCCCCCCCCGACTTCTCGGCCAGGCGGACTTCGCCTCGGTCGAGCGCAGCAATCGTATCCTCGACGGCCTGGCGACTGGCTGCTTCGTCGAGATTTTCGGGCGCCGCAAAGGCAGCCTCCACCACGGCTTGCAGGTCAGTGCTGAGCAGGGTCATACAGGTATCCTTCCCCAGACCGCGGTGGCTCGCTCGATGTCCTCCAGACTGGGCACGAGCGCCAGCCGAAAGTACCCTTCGCCGCCCGCGCCGAACGACTCTCCAAAACTCACGACGATGCCATGCTCCAGCAGGCGGGCGAAAAAGGTGTCGCGGGCGGTCCCGACCGGTGTTTTTACCCACACGTAGATCGCGCCCTGGCCGCCGAAAACCGAATAACCGCGCTGCCGAAGGAAGGCCACTAGTCGATCGCGTTTGGCGCGAAAGACCGCCCGGCGTTCGGCTACGTGGGCGTCATCGGACCAAGCGACCGTGGCCGCGGCTTGGACAAAGTCCTGAGATGCCACACCGAAATTCGGGCGAGCCCGCTGGAGCATGGCGATGACTGCTGCTTCGCCGGCGACGTAGCCGCTTCGATAGCCGGTCATGCCCGAGCGCTTCGACAGCGACCCGAAACTGAGCACGCCCGTCTGGGTAATCTGCAACAGCCCCGGCGGTGGCTCCGTCTCTGAAAAGTAGAGGTCCAAGTAACACTCGTCTGCGCACAGCAAGATGTCGTACTCGCGAGCAACCTCTACCTGACGTCGCAAGTAGCCGAGGTCGACGCTCGCGCCCGTGGGATTGTGTGGATAGTTAATCCAGGCGATGCGGGTTTGTTCGAGCACCTGGCGGCCAAGAGCCTGTAGTTCGAGTCGGTAGCCGTTGTCTTCACTCAGGGGGACCGGGTGAGGAATGCAACCCGAGTAGCGCGCCGACCCGTCATACACGGGGTAGCTTGGCGACGGGTACACGATGCGCCGGCGCGTGTCTGGCGCTTGGGTTGGCACCACCGCCAGGGGCAGGTGGAAGATTGCCTCCTTCGAGCCGGAGGCAGGCAGGACCTGTGTGTCGGGATCGAGCCGTACGTCTAGTCTTCGCTCGGCCCAGCCGGCAATCGCCTGCCGTAGCCGGCGCTGACCGACCACGGTCGGGTAGTGCGAGACGGGGTCGAGCGCATCGATCAACGCCTGGCGAATAAAGGCTGGCGTCGGCTCGTTCGGGTCGCCCACGCCGAAGTCATAGATCGGGACACCCCGGGTGGCCAGGTCTGCCTTGGCCTTGTCGAGTGCGAGTGTGAAGTAGGCGGCTGCCACCGCGGCTATGGTAGCGCCTGCAACCTGGCGATCAGTTCGGCGCTCAGGCTGACGTGGGCCACTTCTTCGACCGGGCCGCGCAGAATGAAGTTGCCGCGCTCTTGGATGCGGACGTGCAGCTGGCCCCCAGGCATCGCTGCCGTCACGTCGGAATCTACCAGGCCCAGGCGGTGGAACGCAGCGACCACAGCGCACGCAGACGAGCCGGAAGCTTGCGTCTCGCCTGCGCCACGCTCCCAGATCAGGAGCTCGACGCGGTTTCGGGCTATTGCACGCCCGAGCTGAACATTGGTCCGGTTTGGGAAAGCCGGGTCAAGCTCGAGGCGTGGGCCAAGACGCATCAAGGTGCTTATGTCAAGCGTTTGGTTGATGACCACGCAGTGGGGGTTGCCCATCGACACACCCACCACCTCCAGGCGCTCGCCGTCGATCTCGATCGTCCTCAGGTCCTCACGGAAGGCTGGTCGGCCCATGTCCACGCTCACCTCCACCCCTTGCCCAGCCACGTGAGCGACCTCGACCGGCGCGCTTCCGTCGCACGTTTCGATTACGAAGGTGGGCTGCTGCACTCGGCCCGTGTCATACAGCCACCTGGCAAAGATGCGCAGCCCGTTGCCGCTCTTTTCTGCTTCCGAGCCGTCCGGATTGAAGATCCGCACCCCCAATCTGCCCTCGAGCACGAGCAAACCATCCGACCCCACCCCAGCGTGGCGATCACACAACAGTCGTACCCGCTCCGGCGTGACTCCAAACGGCAATTCGGCCGGGTCGACAACCAGGTAGTCATTGCCGAGCCCATGACTCTTGGTCAGCAAGTGGGCAGCCCGTCAGGCGTTCGCCCGCGTCGTTTCGCTCGATCCCTCGGAGCTTCAGTGGTGCCTGGCGCTGAGGCCGCGCCAGGAATTGACTCGCCTGGCTGCGCTGCCACTCCGATCCATTGGACCGAATCTGAAAAAGGTGCCGCGTGTGGCCTTCTCGACCTCTTCCAAAGTCTGGCCTGGAGCCGGGCGGCGGCCAGCGCAGGGTTCGCCTGATTACGCGGAGACAACCACTTTTCCGAACTGCTGGCCCGTTTCCAGGTGGGCGAAGGCGGCTGCGCCCTCGTCTAGCGCGAAGACGCGATCGACGGGAGGGTGCAGTTGATGGGTGTTGACGTCCTCGAGCATGTTGCGGAACTC
>JBPCIO010000063.1:0-3240 GCA_051006215.1 Chloroflexota bacterium | reverse complement strand
CGTGACGAGCTACAGCGCTTGCCGGCCACGAATGACCCGCGCACGACGACAACCAAGGACCGCCGCCGCAGCGCGGCCTACATGGCCGGCGTGGTCAGCAAGCTCGCGACGGCCGTACCGGGCGGGCGCAACGGGTAGTTGGAGCGAAGTGGCGGCGAGCCTCGGGTACGCCGATCAGGCGCACCTCATCCGCGATTTCCGCGCCGCCACCGGGCGGACCCCCGCTGCCTATGCTCAGACACAGGCGTCTGCGTAGGCTTGGGGCTAGCGAACGACCGATAGGCAGGGTCACGGCCAGCAGCTTGGCACTCAGGCCGTAGGACACAGTCTCGGTGCGGCGGGAATTGATGTTCATGCCGACCCTCAAAGGGAAAAGAAACGCCGGGGGTGAGCCGGCGCCTCGGTCAATTGCTTAGTTGGTGCGCAGCAGGTCAGACCAACGACGTTCGACGTCGAGGCGGCTGTCGGCATGGCCGATGGCGCGGGCGGCGGCGGTCCCGCCCTGGACGACGTCCCACAAGTTGGTCGGGTCGCCGGAGGAGCCGGTGTCGCCGCCGCGTGCGGCCAACGTGACGGCAAGTTTCGCTTCGGCACGCCTCGACGATGGGCTGCGGGCTCGATACGCTCATGGCCACCAGGGCCGGCTGCGCCTGCTCGACGAAACGGTCGGGCGCCAGGCTGGTATGGCGGATGCGCAATTCCTCGACGTCGCGCCCGCCTCACACGATGCGGTTGGCACACACGTAGCTGTAGAGGAACGTTTGCAGCCCGAACACGGCCTTGCCGACTTCGCTGTTCCAGGTAACGAACCCACGAAAGTACGTCTGTCCATCGATTTCAACGGACCGGTTCTCGTCGACGAGGAACACGAACACCGGGATGGACGTAGCGCAAGGAGTTTTCTGGTTAACCGGCTACTTATGCCGGCCAACGCGCCCAACACTGACAAGCGCGCCAACGGCGCGGTATGATCGGGCCGTGGGCGACGTTACGTCACCTGCTCACGGAGCGCCGTCGTCAAGCGACTGGTTGTCCACGAGCCAGGCCGGCAAGCTACTCGGTGTATCGTCCAGGTCGGTAGGGCGCTGGATCCAAGACGGGAAGCTTCGGGGCCGAAGAACCGAGGCCGGGCAGTTTAGGGTCACTCGAGGAGAGGTAGAGCGGCTTGCAGCGGAACAAGAGTCGCGCGCTCTGCAAACACCTGCTCAGACTCCACAGCGTCGCAAGGAGGATCGCACCGCACCAGCGTCCTGACGCCGTCGACAACGGGCCATAGGTTGGCCCCAGATATAGAAACACCCGCGCGCTGATCCTTTTGGCCGAGGCTGCGCAGCGGGTGCTCCAGAGGTGATTTACTGATGCACAGGATACACCCCAGCCGCTGCGTAAGCAGCATCACGGCTTGCCCTTCAGGGGAAGCGTAAATCCGAGTCTGGTGAGCCTGCTCGGCGACGCGATATTCCGCATGGAGAGGGCCGTGACACCCGCGTGACTGGCCACCGTGTACTAGAGCGACCCAGGCGTCACACCGGCGAGATCGTCGGCACGGCAGTAGACCGCTACTCCGGCTCCGACCGCTTGGCCTGGTACATTCCCACATCCGCGCAGCGCAACAGCGTGTCTGCATCCTGACCGTGTTGAGGGGCGACGGCAATCCCGATGCTGGCGCCCACCGCAAGCGGTTGGCGGTCCACCACAAACGGTGCCTCCAATATACCCGCGAGAGCTTCTGCCACTTGCGCCGCACCCTCGAGGTCGGTCGCCGGCAGGAGCACCGCGAATTCGTCACCGCCGAGGCGAGCTACGAGGTCGGTCGCCCGGACGATGCTCTGCAGACGCTGGCCGATCTGACGCAACAAGCTGTCCCCAACCTGATGGCCCAGGGTGTCATTGACCTCTTTGAAGCGATCCAGATCGAGCAGCAGCAGTGCGCACTGGGCGTCGTCGCGTCCTGAGCCGCCAATCTCGCGCTCCAATCGTTGATTCAACTGCACTCGGTTGGCCAGACCGGTCAGCCCGTCGTGTAAGGCCAGGTGGCGAAGGTCTGCTTCTGCACGCGTGCGTTCAGTAATGTCTTCGGTATGCACCATCACAACGTCGGGCGGGACAAACACATAGCTCACGTCCAGGTACAGGACCTTGCCAGTGAGGTGGAAACGGTACGGCATCAGGCGGTGTACAATCCGCTGCTCTGAGGCGCACGTGTGGAACTCGGTCAGGACCTCAGGTTCCCGCGCGTACAACTCTGAGGCGCGATGCCCCACCCACGAGCGGACGGCGCCCTCGGTGATTTCATCGCCGGCTGTATTGAAGTCCTCAAGTATGAAGTCATCGTCCACCTGCCGCCAGGAGTACGTTGGTACTGGAACGCCCTGATACTGGCGACGGAAGCGTTCCTCGCTGGCCCGCAGCCCTGCTTCGGCGTGCATCCGTTCGCCAACGTCCCCCGCGCGTTCGCGCAGCGCGCTCCGTAGGTCGGCAACCTGCACCTCGAGGGCGGCATTGAGGTCCCGGATTCTGTCTTCTGCTTTCTGCCTTCTGTGCTGCGTTACACCGTAAAGCTGGGTTACGAGGCCGCCCCCGCCTCGATCGCCGGCAATAATGAACTCCAACATCCGAAAGGTCTCGTCGGCGTGGCGCCACCGGTGCGGCATGGGCTGGCTGCGGACCCGCGTCCGGGCTCCCGCTTCTTCGATCGCTGCTTCCAGGGTTGGCTGGTTACCCGGATGGGCGAAGTCGGCAAGGTTTCGCTTATGCACGTGGCCGTGCTGGTAGCGGAGCGTCCGTTCGAACAACGGACTCGCATACCGAATCGTGCCATCCTTCTTTAGTCGGAGAATCATGCCAAGGGTGCTCTCCAGGAACCGCCACAAGCGGTCCTCGGTATGCCGAGGGGCCCGTCGCATGAAACCGAGTTCTACCTGAGCGATCCGCCCGCGCGGATAGCGATCACCCTTTGCTTGCTTACTGGCCACACCATTGTTATCGGCTGGTGCTTCAATATCTTAAAGTGCATCGCGCAATTGCCGGCGGTCAGAGGTCATAAACGCAACCCAGCGTGACGGAGGAAAGCGAAGCAGAGTGAGGCGTCGCTGCCGATGCGATCCATGCCGTCTTCGGCAATGCTTGCAACCTCGTCGATGGTGTCGGAGCCACAGGTTGGCAAGCTCAGCAGATTTGAGCCTGCCCCACACCTGCTCGATGGGGTTGAGGTCAGGCGCATAGCCAGGGAGTCGCTCG
>JBPCIO010000062.1:0-16261 GCA_051006215.1 Chloroflexota bacterium | reverse complement strand
GTCGAGCGTACTGAGGGATCGCTCCTAACAACCCTCCTGCACAGCCTTCGCCACGCGCACCTGTTGCTGGTCTTCGATAACTGCGAACACGTGGTTGAGGCATGCGCGAAGCTTACTGAAGCGGTGTTGCAGGGCTGTCCGCACGTTCGCGTCCTCGCGACCAGTCGTGAACCACTCGGCATACACGGAGAGCAGGTCTGGCCGGTCCCGCCGCTGCCACTCCAGAATAGCGCTTCAGCAGCAGTTTCGGAAGCGGTCCAGTTGTTCATGGAGCGTGCCGCGGCCACCCTGCCCGGCTTTGCTCTGACAGAAGAAAATCGCCCTTCTATCGTCGAAATCTGTGCGCGCCTGGATGGCATTCCGCTAGCGATCGAACTGGCAGCCGCGCGGGTGAAGACGCTCACGCCACTCCAGATAGCCGGGCGCCTCGATGACCGCTTCCACCTCCTGGTTGGTGGGAGTCGCACGGCGCCTCCGCGGCAGCAAACGCTGCACGCTGCCGTGAGCTGGAGCTACGAACTTCTCGGGGTTAATGACCGGCGTCTATTCGATCGCTTGGCCGTATTCAGCGGCGGATGGGATCTCGAGGCCGCCGACCGTTTGTAGAAGTGGCGCGGAAGAGGCTCGGGAGCGCAGCCGGAAGGGTATGGAGCGAGGGTTGGGCTCTCACTCAGGAGGAGATCTGGGCGGAGGCGGGATCCGCCGCGCAGGGGGCGGCGTCACTGACGGCAGACGAGCTGCCGTTGGCTAACTGACGCATAGCCAGGCACCACTCGCTCAGCCGTCGCCACGATGGCGAAACCCGAACCTGATCAGTTGGTGACATAGGACGCTTTTTTGTCTAGCCGCTTTTTGCCGGGATACCGTTGAACGAGTGTTGTCGGATACGAAGGCATGCTTTCACGCCAAAGGCGCGGTCGGTGCGACCCCCGGGCCTCGAGCAGGCGGTCGGGCTGCTGACCGGCGTGGCCTGTGGCTGGTGAGCGCCACCCCGATCCGGCTGAGAGCGGCCGTGAAGTGTCGCTCTGTCGCCAACTAACCCCTTTTGCTCGAGCCTGCGGTGAACAGCTGGTAGGTCAAGTGACCAGAACGTGGCCGTTCCTCCATACTGTGAGCGGCGCCCTCAAGCAGCCACAGCCCAGCGACTACGGCGAAAACTCGGGCGAAAGTCAGGACAATTTGTGTTCGGTGCCGCCGCCCTTGCCGAGGTCGTCGATATCCAGGGTTTCGATGAACTGTTTGAAGACGGTGAGCTTTTCTTCGTCGACTGCGGTGGCTTCTTCAGCTTCTGCTTCGCCTTCCGTTTCTTCGTTCTCGAACACCAGGCCGGCTTGCTCGAAGACTGACTCCTCGACGTAGATGGGGACCTTGGCGCGGATGGCGAGCGCGATGGCATCTGACGGCCGCGCGTCAACCTCGACGTGACGGCCTCCCGCGTCGACAATCAACTTGGCGAAAAACGTCTCGTCGGCCAGTTCGTTGATCACCACCTGGGTGAGCTTGCCGCCGAGCTGCTCGATGCAGCCCTTGAGCAAATCGTGGGTCAGCGGCCGCTGTACGGGCACGTTCTGCATCGGAATCGCGATAGCGTCAGCCTCAAAGTGGCCGATCCAGATGGGCAGGTAGCGCGGGGAGGTCTTTTCCTTGAGCATAACGACGCGCCGGTAGTTCGTCATATTGACGCGGATGCTCTCGACGAAGACTTCGATCACGCCCACTCCTTCTGGTGCGCCGATATTGTATGCGATGGGCGCTAGACGCCCAGAAAGCGCGCAACCTCAGTAGGGCGGCACCAGGTCTTCGTGAGCAGCGTTGTCCCTCGCCGGCGAGGGCGCCGGAAGTTTGGGATGAGAGATACCCAGTGCCGACTCAACCGTAGAAGCGGCGGTGGGATCCGCCGCTTGAATAGGCTCGCTGGCCGACGTTTCACTGGCGGCGCCGGCTGCCAATGGCGTACCGGCGGTGTCGGCCGGCGGGGTCACTACAGTCACCGGTAGGGCGTTGGCTGAGGTCTCCCAACTCCACTGGGTCGTGTCGGCGAGCGCGGGCGCAGACGACCCCGGCGCAGTGCCGTTGGTCCCAGTTTCCGCCCGCGTCTCGGGAGTGGTGCCATTGGCTGCAGGCACCGCCGTGCGGATGGGCGCGGGTATGGCCGCGATGGCCGAGCTGACCGAGGCGTGGGCATCGTGCACCGACGCCTTGGCGTCGGAAAACGTCGCCTTCGTTTCGTCGACGACCGCGCGCGTCTCCTGCAGCTCAGATTGGATGGTCCGATTAAACTCGTCGCTCAGCTCACTGGTGGCTCGACGGAAGTCGCCGATTGCTTTCCCAACCTGAGCCATGATTTCAGGCAGCTTGGCTGGCCCGAACACGATGAGGGCCAGGACCACGATCAACAGGAGCTCCATGGGCCCCATGCCGAGGATATTCATATCGCGTGACAATTATGCCGTCCTGAGCTGTCCAGCGTCGATTTCATAACATTGCGCGCTGGTCAGGACGTCGTGGGTTTGCCCGTCTGCTTGCATGAATCGCGAGCCGGTCGGCTCGGTCGTCGTGATCCACACCTGGCGCTGGTGTGTCAGCTCCGGCGCGGCGACGCGCTGCAAAACGTAGCCGCGCCGCTGTGGATCGAGCTCCGATAACACGTCGTCGAGCAATACCACCGGTAGCTCGCCGATCTCCGCCCGCATCCAATCGGCTTCCGCAAGCTTGAGAGCCAACACAGCCAGGCGTTGCTGCCCGCGTGAGCCGTACGTGTTCAGGTCTACCCCGTCGAGTGCGAAAGTAAAGTCATCGCGGTGAGGTCCGACCAGGGACACGGCCTGGTCGATCTCGCGGGCGGCCACCCGCTCCTGGCGTTGCCTGAAGGCTTGTTCCAGGTCGGCCGGCTCAGACACCGGATTGGTCAGTGCGTCACACGCCGTAGACCGATACACGACGCTCAGCGTTTCGGAACTGCCAGTCAGATCACGGAAGATGCTCACGATGCGCTGGTCGACCTGGCGCAGCATGCACAGTCGCTGGCGCAGCACAACTGAGCCCCAGTCGAACATCTGCTGCGTCCAGGGTTCGAGCGCGCGAGCGGGCTGTCGGCGGTCACGGACGAGCCGCAGGGCCTGATTGCGTTGCAGCAGGACGCGGTTGTAGCGCTGCAGGGCACGCAGATGGCTGGGTGAAGCCTGGGAGTTGGCAAGGTTGAGATACTGGCGCCGACCGGCTGGTGGGCCACCTGCCAGCTCGACGTCCGCTGGTGAGAAGTACACCACTGGCAGATGGCCGACCAGGCCCGTGGCTCGCACGGGCAGCCCGTTGACTTTGATACCGCGGCTGACGGCGGCCGAGGTGCCGCCCTCGACGCCTGGCCGCTCACCCTCGAGGCTCAGCTCGAGATGAACTTCGCCTTCGAGGCGCCGCACGCGGGCTTCCAGTCGGGCGAACGGGGCGACAACCGCGGCCAGGTCGGCATCGTCTGGTGTCCGCCAGCTGAGGAGCTCACGTTCGACATTCGTGCGCGGCGAGCGGGTGGTGGCAAGAACGTACACGGACTCCAGCAAGTTTGTTTTGCCCTGGCCATTGCGCCCACAGAACAGCAGCACCCCCGGCTGTGGTTCTAGCCGCAGGCTGTGGAAATTCCTGAAGTTCATCAGCGCCAGCTGGCTCAACCACATCGGCGTCGCCTTCGCGGTTTCCGCCGGCCGTCAGGAAGACGTACCGCGGTGTGCAAGGCGACACTCTCGCCTGCAACGCCTCAGTCGTGCTTGGTTGGGCGTGGCAGACTCGGTGAAATGCCGAAGCCGGGCGCTTGACGCTCAGCGACCTCGAAGGTCCGATCCACGACATCAACCAATCGTTGTATGGCTTCGTCGACCTTGCCGAGGTCGGACAGCTCCTCGTCTTTGACGTGCGAAAGATAGGCCACGACCACGTCGCGCGCGATCTCCGCCTTCTTCTCAGTGTTACTCACATGGATCGGCATGGTGATCGAAGTGTAAGGGGCAACCGGGACACGTGGCAGCTAGACTCGCTGTGTAGAAGATGCGGGCCCGTGCCGCAGTCCTGTTTCTTGTCGTTCTGGCGATGGTCACGCCGACTACACCGCTAGCGAGCGCGCAACCCGCCGCCGAGGAGGCGATCTGGGCTCCGGGCCAACAGCTCATGCGGCGCGGCGACTACAAAGGCGCCGAACAGTTCTTCGCAGGTGTAGCTGAGCATGGCGGACCACTGGCGCCACACGCCATGCTCATGCTGGCCCGCGCCGCTTTGGCAGACGCTGACACGGATACCGCAGAGGCGGTTCTACAGCAGTTGCTAGATGACTACCCCAGCTCTGACCAACTCGCTTCGGCATACTTCAGCCTGGAACAGGTGCGCCGCTCGGCGGGCGATTGCGACGGCGCCATGCGCGCCCTGACCGCCTTCGAGTCCATCGCCGGCCGGACGGCGATCGGGCCATACACCGCGCTTCAACGCGCCCAGTGCGCCGCCAAGCTTAGCGATTGGCCGGGCGAGCTGGCCGCTGCCCGGATGGCGTTGTCAATCGACGACGGCGGTCCACGCCTGAGCCGCATCGAGGCGCTGGAACGGGCCGCTGAGGCTGAGCTCGCGATGGGCCGAAAACAGGATGCGTTCGACTTCTACAACCGCTCGCTCGGACTGGCCGGGACACGCGCGTATACGGCCGAGATGCTCTTCACCACCGCTTCCATTGCGCGCGCGCTAGGCGACGATGCGAGTGCTGCCGAGCGCTTGCGCGCGGTGGTCGTGGACTACGCTGACCAGGCGCGCGCGCCGGGCGCCCTTGACGCGCTGGTGGATATGGACCGCGACGCGACGGTCAGCCCGCTCCAGGCCGGCATCGTGCGCCTGAACGCGCACGACTATTCGACGGCCGTCGCGCTGTTCGACCAGGTTGACGCCACTGCTCAGGACTGGGGCTCCGCGCAGCTGAGTCGAGCCGAGGCCCTGCTCAAACTCGGCAACGAAGACGAAGCCAGGCTGGCGCTCCGGACTGTCGCCGAAAGCGACCCGCTGCAATCCGGTAGCGCTCTGCTGCGGCTCGGCCAGCTGAACGAGCGCAGCGGCGACGAGCCGGCAGCCGAACTGATCTACGTGCGAATGGCGCGTGAGGCCCCAAGCCGCGCGGCCGAAGCGCTCTTCCATGTTGGCTTCAGCCGATATGTTCAGGGTGATCGGGCCGGCGCTCTGGACGCTTGGCAGGCAGGCCTGGACAGTGGTGGTCCGCCCGCGCCCGCGCTGCAAAGTCAGCTGCTGTATTGGATTGCCAGGGCGGCGCCAGATGGCTCGCCCCGCTCGCACGACGCCTTCAACCAGGCCGCCGCCGCTGCGCCCGAAACATACTACGGGCTGCGGGCTCAGGAACAGCTTGGTGGCACGCTCACGGTCGCTAGCAGCACAACCTCGACAAGCACAGCCTGGCTCGCGGCGACTCAGGCTGAAGTGCAGGAACGCACTGCCTGGCTGGCAGCCCTCAACACCACGCCCGAACGGCTCAGCCGGGACATGGACGCGCTGCCAGCGCTACAACGGGCCGACACCCTGCTTGATTTTGGCTTGCGGGCCGAGGCGAGTTGGGAGGTCGAAGGTGTGGCCCAGCAGTACGTGCAAACCAAGGACGTAGCGCACCTGAGCGGGCTAGCCGACTGGCTGATGCTGCGCGACCAGCCGCAGCTGGAGCTGCGCGTCGGACGTCAGATGCGCGACCTGGTGGGCTTGAGCAGCTTGCCTCGGGTTGTGCAGAAGGCGGTGTATCCGGCCGGCTGGGGCGACCTGGTAGCAGAACAAGCGGGGCACTACTCCGTCGACCCGCTGCTCGTGTTGGCGTTGATGCGTCAAGAGAGCTCTTTCGACGCCCACGCCGAGTCAGGCGCCCAGGCGATGGGCTTGACGCAGGTGGTGCCATCTACCGCGCGCAACATTGCCAGCCGCCTCGGCCGCGACGACTTCGCACTCCGCGACCTGTTTAAGCCGGCGGTCAGCGTGGAGTTCGGCACCTGGTTCTTGTCGCAGCTGCTGAACGACTACCAGGGCCGGGTTTTCCCTGCCCTGGCGGCGTACGACGCTGGCGGCGGGAACGTCGCTCGCTGGTTGCAGCGCTATGGCGACGATCCGGATCTGCTCGTAGAACAGGTCCCCTTCAACGAGACGCAGAGCTATTTGCGACTCGTCTATGACAACTACTGGCACTATCGGGCGCTGTACGGGCGCGCCTGAGCGTTGCCGATGAGAATGGACGTGGGACGCAGCGTCCAGCAATGGACGCATTTGGTACCCTCGCGCGTATGGCCGCGGCAGCGTTTCCGGCTTCGGATCAAGCGGCTGATATCGACGGCGTTCCGCCTCTCGTCGGCGGGTGCCTGTTCCGAGGCACGTCCTGATGCGAGTCTCGAGCCACACGGGCTACGGCAGTGGCTTTCTCGACAGCGTCGACCGGGTGGTCAAGCTCGAGGAGGTCGGGCTGGATGTGGTGTGGGTGGCCGAGGCCTACGGCAACGACGCGGCAACCCGTTTGGGCTTCCTGGCCGCGCGGACGCATCGGGTGGAGTTGGCGTCCGGTATTTTTCCGATCTACTCGCGAACGCCAGCTCTGCTGGCGCAGACCGCCGCCGGCCTTGACGAGATTTCAAACGGCCGCGCCATCCTCGGCCTGGGCGCCTCCGGACCCCAGGTCATCGAGGGCTGGCACGGCGTGGCGTATGACCGACCCGTGCAGCGCACACGCGAGACCGTCGAGATCTGCAGGATGGTTTGGCGCAGGCAGGAGCTGCGCTACGACGGGCGCGTGCTGAAGCTCCCATTGCCGGCCGGCCAGGGCACTGGCCTGGGCAAGGCGCTCAAAATTCTGACTCACCCGGGCCGGACTCGGATTCCGATCTACCTGGCGTCTATGGGTGAGCGCAGCGTCGAACTGACCGCGGAGCTGGCCGAGGGCTGGCTGCCGATTTTCTTCATTCCCGAAAAAGCGAACGCCATCTGGGGCAACGCACTCAGACGCGGCCTCGAAAAACGCACACCCGAGCTTCGAACGCTCGAGATCGCTGCAGGCGGCCCGCTAGCGATTGGTGAGGGGCTCGAGCATTTGCGAGATCTTGCACGTCCACATCTCGCGCTGTATGTGGGTGGGATGGGGGCGCGCGACAAGAACTTTTACAACGACCTGATTCGTCGGTACGGCTATGAGCAGGCGGCCAGAGACATCCAGGACCTATACCTGACTGGCAATAAACAGGCAGCCGAGGCGCGCGTACCGGCCGAGCTCCTGGAGTCGCTGTCGCTGATCGGGCCCCCGAGCTACGTCAAAGACCGCATCGACGCTTTCAAAGCCGCCGGCGTGACAGTCCTGGACCTCCAACCCATTGGACCTCACCCCATTCAGGACATCGCGCGCGTTAAAGAGTGGGTGTCATGACGGATGCGCACTAACGCTCGTGGCCAATGGCGAGTGGCATGACTGAGCCGACAATCGTCTTCGCTCCGCTCCTGGAACCAGATGTGCGCGCCATCGCAGATGAACTGCGGCCGCCACATTTCGGGTTCCACAACGTCGCTCTGGAGGCCGTGCCGACAGCGATTCTGGATGCCGACTTCTTGTGTGGGTTCGTCGGGCACATCCAGACCGACGCCCTGGTCTCAGCCGCGGTCAATCGCTTGAAGCTTGTGCAGTTGATGAGCGTTGGCTACGACCGATTCAACCTCGATGGTGCTCGCGCGGCGCGACTACCGGTCGCGGTCAACGGGGGCGCCAATGCCATTGCCGTTGCCGAGCACGCGATCATGCTCATGTTGGCCACGCTGAAGCACCTCCGCCCGCTCGATGCGGCCGTTCGGCTGGGACACTGGCGCGACGCCACCCGCGGCGTGGGCCGGGTGCATGAACTGTTTGGCTCCAGCGTCGGCATCGTGGGTATGGGGCGTATCGGTCGCGAGGTCGCCAAGCGACTGCTGGGCTGGAACACAACCATCATCTACTATGATCCAATTCGCTTGCCGGCCCAGGTCGAGCAGGATCTTGGCGTGAGCTATCGGGAGCTGGACCAACTGCTGCGCATTGCCGACGTGGTGACCATCCACGTGCCGCTGAATGACCGGACGCGCCACTTGATCGATGCCGAATCGCTGTCGCTGATGAAGGCATCGGCAGTCTTGGTCAACACTGCCCGCGGCGGACTGGTCGACGAGGAGGCGCTCGGGGTTGCGCTGAGCGAGGGCCGCATTCTGGGCGCAGGCCTGGACGTGCTGAGCCAGGAACCGCCAGCCGCGAATCATATGCTGATGGGACTGCCGAATGTGGTGTTGACGCCGCATACCGCTGGACCGACCTGGGAGTCATATCCCCGCCGCTTCGCGAACTGTTTTGCCAACATCGAGCGCGTGCAACGCGGCGACAAGGCCCTGTGGGTGGTCGAGGAGCTCGCCGACCTGTTCAACTGAGCGTCGTCCACGCTGCCGTATTATCGGCCCGGCATGCCGGAAATTCCTGATCTCACCGTGTATCTGGACTTTCTGCAGACTCACATCGTGGGTGAAACGCTGGAGCACGTCCGACTCGCGAGTCCGTTCGTCCTGCGCACCGCCGATCCGCCCCTGAAAGCCACCCAGGGCAAGCGGGTGCTCGGGTTGCGACGCATGGGCAAGCGGCTCATCTTCGAGCTCGAGGCTGACCTGTTCCTGGCTATCCACCTGATGGTCGCCGGCCGATTCCGCTGGAAGGAGCAAGGTGCCGCGATCACGGGCAAGATCGGTCTGGCGGCATTCGATTTTTCGAACGGCACGCTTCTCTTAACTGAAGCTTCACCCAAGAAGCGGGCCGCGATTCACCTGCTGCGCGGCCAGGAGGCTCTGGGCGAGTTCAACCGCGGCGGCTTGGAGCCCCTGGACGCGGACCTGGATCAGTTCCGAGCGCGACTTCTGCTCGGCAACCACACCCTCAAACGCGCGCTTACCGACCCCGACCTGTTCTCAGGCATTGGTAACGCCTACAGCGACGAAATCCTGCACCGCGCCCGCCTCTCGCCCGTAAAGCTCACGCAGGCGATGCTCGAAGCGGAGGTCGAACGTCTATTCGAGGCCACCCAGGCCGTCTTGCATGAGTGGATCGCTCGACTCCGGCGCGAGGCCAACGGCGGCTTTCCTGAAAAAGTAACCGCCTTCCGCAACGATATGGCGGTACACGGCCGCTACAAACTGCCGTGCCCGGTGTGCGCCACAGCCGTGCAGCGCATCGTCCATGCCGAAAACGAATCGAACTATTGCCCCACCTGCCAGACAGGCGGCAAGCTGCTAGCCGACCGAGCGCTCTCGCGTTTGCTCAAACAGGATTGGCCGCGGACGATCGAAGAGCTCGAATCCCGCAAGCGCGCCTGACTGGCGCCGCAGCCGGCTCAAGCAGCGTTCGGTTCTACGCGACCCCCGCAGCCACCGCAGAAGCGATCGGCTATCGCGGTCGCTCGGTGGCAGTGCGGGCAAGCACGCATGCCGGGTGCCAACTCGACTTCGCTCACCGTCGCGTGCTCGTCGCTGGCAACGGACTTTTTGAAGTCTCGCAGACTATCGCCAAATGCCTTGCCGAGTTGCGGCAGTTTGCCCGGCCCGAAGAGAAGCAGCACGATGACCAAGACGATGATCAGATGCCACGGCTGTAGTACGCCCATTGTTCCAGTTGCTCCCGCGCGACTATACCTTTTTTAATCAGTTTAGAGCAGACTGCAAGCCACTGGACAGTTTCAGCAAAGACTCGTGGTGCAGGTCGCCGGAGGTGACGATGACCAGGGTGCATGACATGGGCGGCCGGCCAACCGATGCCCCGCTCACTATAGCCGAGCACGCCCTCGCCGATTGGGAGATCCTGGCGGATGCGATCAATCTTGCGCTGGGCGCGCGGGGCCTGCGCACGACGGACCAGCACCGCCGAGCCATGGAGGACATGCCCGCCGACGAGTACCTGAGCCTGAGCTACTACGAGCGCTGGGTCAGAGGCGCCGAGCAACTGCTTGTGGAGCAGCGCATCCTGTCATTTGAAGAGATCGACCGCAAAATGACTGAGCTCGAGGCGACCTGGGGCGTCTCATGAAGCCTGAGAGCCGCGCGTTCAAGGTTGGAGATCGGGTACGCGTGAGGGCCGATCGACGCGGCGGTCACATCCGAACGCCAGCCTACGTGCGCGGCAAACAGGGCTGGGTCGAACGCGTGCAGGGCGAGTTTCGAGACCCCGAGAAACTGGCCTACGGGGGCGACGGCTTGCCGCGCCAGCCGCTGTACCTGGTTGGCTTTCGGCAGGCCGACCTCTGGCAGCCGTACGCCGAAGCGCCGGGCGACTGCCTGTACGTCGATATCTACGAGCACTGGCTCGAGCGGGCCGGAGAAGCCGCACCCAGGAGTTTGCAATGAGCGGACACCTCGACCACGATCAAGACGGACATGCTCACGACGTGACCCAGCATGACCCGGCGGCGGCCGAGCGCAACAAGGTCCCCTTCTATGGCAAACGGATCTATGCCATTCGCGAGCTGCTGCTCGAAAAAGGCCTCCTTACCCGAGAGGAGATCCAGGAGCAAATCGAGTACATGGAGGCGCGCTCGCCGGCAAACGGAGCGCGGCTGGTCGCGCGTGCCTGGGTGGACCCGGCGTTCAAGCAACGCTTGCTGGCTGACCCCAAGTCGGCGTGCCTGGAGATGGGCATCGACGCCTCCAGCCTGACCGAGTTCGTGGTGCTCGAGAACACGCACAACATGCATCACCTGGTGGTCTGCACGTTGTGCTCGTGCTATCCGCGACCAATTCTGGGTCGCCCACCCGACTGGTATAAGAGCTTCGCCTACCGTTCGCGTGCGGTGGTCGAGCCGCGGGCCATCATGCGCGAGTTCGGGACCGAGCTGCCAGAAGACGTGGAGGTACGCGTAGTCGATAGCTCCGCGGATATGCGCTACCTGGTCCTGCCGCGCCGTCCCCAAGACACACACGACCTGACAGAGGATGAGCTGGCCGCACTCGTCACCCGTGACAGCATGATCGGCGTGACCGAGGCTAAACCACCCACGCCCGTCCGCCACCAGGTGCTGGAGGGCTCCGGCCGCTAGGCCGAGGCGGACCGCTTTTCAGCGTGTCGCACGGCTCGGCCACCGAGGACAGCCAGCGCCTGGGTGAGGACGTTGACAACGACAACGTCTACCTGCGGGAGTACCTCGGGCTGACCCGGCGCAGGCCACAGCTGGCGGGGGGCTATGAAGCGTGGCTGCGGGCGCCTGACGGCCCGAGCATGTACGCGCGCCGGGTCGCATGCGTGCGCCGGTATGCCTTTGGGGTGCCCAACCGGGCTGGCCTCGAGGTGATTGCCCGGCATGCGCCGATCGTGGAGCTGGGCGCTGGGACCGGCTACTGGGCCTACCTGTTGCAGAACCGAGGCGTGGACATCGTGGCGTACGACCTGGCGCCGCCCGATCAGACCAGCAATGCCTACCAGTTCGAGCCACGTACCTGGACATCCGTGCTGCGAGGCGGCGTCGAGGTCCTGGACCAGTATTCTGCACGAGCGTTGTTTCTGTGCTGGCCGGGCTACCGGGACACCTTCGCTCAGGAGGCGCTCGAAAGGTTCGCCGGCAACGTGCTGATCTATGTCGGCGAGCGCGCTGGCGGCCACACCGCGAGCGATACGTTCTTCGATCGGCTGGACCGCGAGTGGGCTCCAGGGGAGCAAGTTGCGATCCCGCGGTGGGTGGGCGCGGACGACTGTCTGATGATCTACTACAGGCGCGAGCCACTTTGACCCACAATGTAGGCGTATGCCACAGGACTCTTACCGCTTCATCGGCCGCCGTACCAAGCGTGACGATGCGCCAGAGCGGCTCACCGGCCAGACTCTTTTCGCCAACGACGTGCGCCTGCCTGGCGCACTGCATGCTCGGTTCGTGCCGAGCCAGTACGCCTCAGCCCGTATCAGCTCGATCGACAAGACCGAAGCGCTAGCCATTCCGGGCGTGGTCGCGGTGTTGACCGCCCGCGATCTGCCGGTGGTCGACATCCAGGCCGCTGTCGAGGGTCGCGTGATTCTGCTCGCGCTGGATCGCGTGATCCACGCTGGGCAGCCAGTCGCCGCGGTCATTGCCGAGACCGAGGCAGCCGCGGAAGACGGCGTTGCCGCTGTGCAAGTTGAGTACGAGCCGCTGCCGGTGGCGATCGATCTACTGTCGGCGATGGCGAAAGATGCGCCCGAGGTGCGGGAGAGCCATGCCGTGAATGCAGAAGAAATGTCGATGCACGGCGCGACGCCTCAGGCCGAGAGTGAGGTGGACAGTGATCAGGCGCCCAACGTCGCCAGCCGCACCAAGTTCAAACGCGGCGACGTCGAGGCTGGCTTCCGCCAGGCTGACCTCGTCGTGGAACGAGAGTTTCGCACCAGCTGGGTCCATCAGGGCTACCTGGAGCCCCAGTCCTGCAGCGCCATGCTTGATCCCCTCGGCAACGTGGTCGTGTACGCATCGACGCAGGCGCTGTTTCACACTCGCAGCCAGGTAGCGCACGCGCTAGGGCTAGCCGACCACCAGGTCACGCTCAACGCTCAGGCAGTCGGGGGCGGCTTCGGCGGTAAGTTCGGATTTCTCGAAGCAACCGTGGCGGCGCTTGCCAAGGCCGTCGGCCGGCCAGTGCGCATGGCGTACACGCGCGTGGAGGAGTTCGCCGCGGCTGACCCTGCCCCATCCAGCGTGGTGCGCGTCAAGATCGGGGCGACTCGGGACGGAACACTCACCACCCTCGAGGGCCAGATGATCTTTGACGCCGGGGCCAAGGCCGGCGCACCGGTCGGTATCGGGTGCATCTTGCTCGGATCGATGTACCGCTGGGAGCACCTGCAGCTCGAGGGAGTTGAAGTGCTGACCCACAAGGCGGGGACGGGGGCGTATCGCGGCCCCGGCGGCCCTCAGGCTGCCTTCGCCCTCGAGAGTACGGTCGACGAGATCGCGCAGGGCCTGGGCATCGACCCCTTAGAGCTGCGCGTCAAGAATGCGGTGCGTGCGGGCGACCTGCGTGCAGATGGCAACAAGTGGCAGCGCATCGGACTTGTTGAGTGCCTCGAGCAAGCGCGCGCCGTGTACCAAACCCAGCGCGAGGCATGTGGACCTGGTGAGGGGGTTGGCGTGGCTCTCGGCGGATGGCCCGGCGCGATCGAGTCGGCGGCTGCGGCCTGCCGTCTGAACGCTGACGGAACGCTCCAGGTGACCCTGGGCTCAGTCGACCTGACGGGTACCAACACCTCATTTGCCATGATCACCGCCGAAGCGTTCGGGCTGGACAGTCTGGACCAGGTGCGGGTGACGACTGCCAATACGGACGCCGCTCCTTACGCTGGCGGCAGTGGCGGCAGCAAAATCACCTACACAGTCGGCCCGGCCGTGA
Source organism: Chloroflexota bacterium (assembly GCA_051006215.1). GTDB lineage: Bacteria > Chloroflexota > UBA6077 > UBA6077 > CF-72 > CF-72. The sequence continues at coordinate 2,851 of JBPCIO010000062.1, read as the reverse complement.
TGCGCGCAGCGGAGGACGCTCGCGACCAGGTACTGAGGATTGCGGCAGCTGACCTCGAGGTGTCGTTCGAGGATCTCCAGATCGCGAATGGGCGCGTCGGCGTAAAGGGCGTGCCTGCCAAGTCCCGGGCGCTGTCCGAGATCTTCTCCATGAGCGCTTCGTTCGGGGCTAAGTACGCACCGGTCCAGGGAAGCGGCCGGACCGTAATCTCAGATTTCAGCCCAGGCATGGCTGTGCACGTCGCCCGTGTTCGGGTTGACGAGGAGACGGGGCGCGTCACGCCGCTGAGCTACACCGCCATTCAAGACGTGGGCACCGCTATCAACCCGGCCACGGTGGAGGGTCAGTTAGAAGGAGGCGCGGTCCAGGCAGTGGGCTGGGGCCTGTTCGAGCGCATCCTGTGGGATGAGCAGGGCACGCCGACGACCTCGAGCCTCATGGACTACGCGATTCCCAAAGCCAGCCAGTCGCCGCAACTGGGTACCGTGCTTGTCCACGTCCCATCAGAGGAGGGTCCGTTCGGCGCCAAGGGTGTAGGCGAGCCGCCAGTGATCCCTGGTGCTGCTGCGCTCGGAAACGCCGTCCGCGCCGCATGCGGAGCCCGGGTCATGGAGTTGCCAATTACTTCCGAGCGTGTCATAGCGGCCCTCAAGAACGGAGCACACTAATACTGGGTCGACGGACTCTTCAGATCCGACGCAAAGCCACTCAGGGGGCTGGGGCCCACTTGCCGCTGAGCTGAGGGGTGGTGCCTTCGTCACCCCTCTGCTGACGCTGCAGTCGCGTTTCGCGCGCCCAGGTCCGCTTGAGATCGTCGCGGACGTTGAATCGGAGACGCCCAAGACCAGCCGATTCGAGCTCGATAGCGTCACCATCCTGAAACGGGTTCAGGCCGCGGTGGTTCGTGCCCGTGGCCAGGATGTCGCCCGGATCGAGCGAGTGAATCGAGGTTACCCACTCGATGCACCGCGGGATTCTGTGCGCCATGTCACTGGTGTTGAAGCTCTGCATCAGGACGCCGTTGGTCCACAGTCGAACGACGAGCGCGTGCGGGTCGGGTATTTCGTCGGCGGTCACCAGGTAGGGACCGATCGGCGCGAACGTGTCCCGGGATTTCATCTGGTAGAACGCCGGCACTCCACGCGCCGAACCGTCGACGAAGTTGACGTAGCCGAAGACATAGTCCATAGCCTGGCCAGCCGGAACGGCTGTCGCCCGTTTGCCAATCACGACTGCCAGTTCGGCCTCGCCTTCGAATATCGTGGCCGGCACGTCCGGCAGGATCATCGTGTCGTCCGGGCCGACGATTGCGTTCGGCGATTTCGTGAATGCGTTGATGGGCGCGGGCTCCGCGCGAGTGCCGTCCTCCATGTAATTGACGGCCATGCACACGATGTTGTTGGGCCGCGGTAGGGGTGGCCGCACACGAACGCTCTCGACCCGGCGGCCCTGGCCCCGCGCGGCAGCTTCCTCGAGCGGCCGCCGGTACTCGTCGAAGCGTTGAATCAATCCGCTCATCAGATCTTGCGGCTCGAGATGCGGAATGTCCTTGACGACATCGGACACGTCGACGACCCCGCCGTCCGCGCGCAGCACGCCAAGATGGAAGTCGTCGAAGAACAACAATTTCATTCGGACACTCCAGGCACGGGTGGTCGAGTCAGGCTGACTCGCCCTCGAAAATTGGGCGGCGGTCGCGGGTGCGTTTGATCTCGAAGAAGCCGTCGGTGCCCGAGACCAGCACCACCCCGTCCCAGAGCTTGACGGCCGCCTCGCCCTTTGGCATGGGCGTGACCACTGGTCCGAAAAAAGCAGCCTCGTTGACGCGAATAACCGGGGTGCCAACTTCCAATCCGACGAGCTCGATACCGGTCCTGTGGCTGGCGCGGAGGGCCTCGTCGTAGTCGGTCGAGTCCCACGCGGACATCAACTCGGCCGGCAGTTTGGCGTCGCCCAGCGCAGCTTCGACAGTAGCCGGCTCGAGCGGTTCCTTGGCGAGATGAAAGCGGTTGCCGAGCGCGGTATAGAGCGGCAGTAGAACGTCTTCACCGAAGCGCTGCTGGGCAGCGATCAGCACACGCACGGGGCCCCAGGCGTTGTCCATTCGACGCCGGTAGTCCGGTGAAAGCTCGCGGCCCTCGTTGAGGACCGAAAGACTCATCACGTGCCAGTGCACGTCCAGGTCCCGCAGGGGTACCACCTCAAGCAGCCAGCGCGACGTGATCCAAGCCCACGGGCACAGCGGATCGAACCAGAAATCGACTTTCACAGCAGTCATGTCACTCCTCACGGTATCCTTCCAGCCCGACGGGGTGCAGAATTCGCCCTTGGGTGAGGAAAAGCAGCGGCGCGAGGCCGTACACCCCGTCCACCCAGATGGGGGTGCTGTCGCGCAAGTAGTAGTGCAGGTACAGGGCTGGCAGCGCCAGCAGGCTGTAGGCGACGGTCAACTTTGTGAACGTCGCCCGCCAGCCCAGTACGAGAGCCAGCGCCACCGGCAGGCAGAAGTACCACGTCTGCACCGAAGTCGACACGACCAGCACGTACAGCAAACTGGAGCGAGCCGTTGCTCGAGCCACCGCCGCCACAGTCGGGCGGCCCCAGATACGCCGAGACTCCCAGACGATGTACACCCCGAAAGCGCCTAGCACGAACGCACGCTCGATGGCCCGCATGAGTTCGCGGCCTAGCGTGGTCGGCAGCCCGACCGGAGCGAGCAAATGGTCTGCGACCCCGAGAGCCAGGCTGTCCGGCAAGGCATTCACGTACCCAACCCCCGCCGTTTCGGCTACCAGCGGATCCAACGAGTCCGGCAGCTCCAACCACGGCCCTAACACACCTAGCGCGATTG
>JBPCIO010000061.1:0-11409 GCA_051006215.1 Chloroflexota bacterium | reverse complement strand
GAAGTGGTGGGCGCCAGAACGAGTGTGCGGCACGCTGTTCGCCTTAGCCCTGGCCACGGTGACCAAGGGAGCGCTTCATCGACCTATGCAGACGCACAGGCTGCACATCGGAATTGGCGTCCTGCTCCTGCTGGGTACCGCCTGCGCTCAGCAGGACGGGACCTCAGCCAACACGAATGTGGCGCAAACGGCGCCCACCCAGTCGAGTGCCGTACCGAGCGCCACCAGCCGGGTCGCGGCGCCCCCGCCAGCTCCGAGCGCCGGCCGCGCCACTACCGCGTTTGCGCAGTCGCTGCCCACCGCCGCAGTCGGGGGTGACTTCGCCACGGCGATATTCGCCAGGTGTCCAATCAAGTACGACCGGCGGTGGTGCAGATCACGAACCTACAGCAACAGCAAACTGGCCCGTCGACCGGTGGAGTGGCTGTCCCGGCTGGCGTGGGCTCGGGCGTCATCTACGATGCGCAAGGCCACATCCTGACCAACAACCACGTCGTGGCGGGTTCGCAGCAGCTGCAAGTCTCGCTGCCCGACAAGCGCTCGTTTCCCGCAACCATGGTTGGCGCTGACCCGCAGACTGACCTCGCCGTGGTTCAAATTGAAAGTGACAACCTTCCGGTTGCGCAACTCGGCGACTCCGGCCAGCTCCAAGTTGGCGACTGGGTGGTTGCCATTGGCAACGCGCTGGCGTTGCCGGGCGGGCCTACTGTCACGCAGGGCGTGGTCAGTGCCCTGGGGCGAACGGTCCAGGAGCCAGGCGACACCCCGAATAGCTCTGGCCCGTTCTTGTTCAATGCTGTCCAGACGGATGCACCCATTAATCCGGGCAATTCCGGCGGCGCCCTGGTCAATCTCCAGGGGCAGGTGATTGGCATCAACACGCTGGTGGCTGGGCAGGCCGAGCCCGGCGTCCAGGCCCAAGGCATTGGTTTTGCGATTGCAATCGCGACCGCTAAACCCATTGCCGACGAGCTGGTGAGCACCGGTCACGCGGTGCACCCCTACCTCGGCATCCAGTACGGTCAGCTCACGCCGGCCATAGCCAAGCAGCTCGGAGTGAATGCCCAGAATGGCGTTGCTATCGGGGCAGTCGCACCAGGGTCGCCCGCCGCGAAAGCCGGTCTGCGCCCGAAAGACGTTATCACCGAGGCAGATGGCCAGCAGCTTACCGAGGAATCCTCGCTCGTTCAGGCGCTGAGCCAGCACAAGCCGGGCGAAACCGTCCCACTCAGCGTGCTTCGCGGTGGCCAGCAGCTAACGGTCCAGGTCACCCTGGGCACTGCCCCGAACTCGTGAGCGGCGGCTCAGTTGGGACTGAAGCACGTCGCCGGACAGGCCAGCTCACCCGGCGCGGCTGGCACGTGCTCATAACAACAGCTCGCTAGCGCCATCGGGCTGTGTCGTTGAGCGGTGCTGGCGCGGCCGCACTCGCGACAATGGATCGACTCTAGCTGCGGCGGGCACAGCGCCCAGCCATCGCTCCCGATGCTCACCGGTTCGCCAGGGTCGGCCATACAACGCACCCGCATTCTACCAATGAAGTCGCCGGATGCAGACTACGGAGCTGGCACGAGCAGGCCAGGCACGTCGGCCAGCGCAGTCGCGGTGGCCCACGGCTCGACACCACGCGCCCTTAAGTCTGCAAGATTGGGTCGGAAGGCGATGAACCGCGCGCCAACTGCCGCCCGTTGCGTCGCCAGCCCGTCGATGTACGAGTCGCCGACCACGAACGTCGGGCCACCGCCCAGCGCGGCGTGCGCCAGGGCGACGCCGGAGCCATCTGGCTTGAGAGCAGGTACGACGTCACGCGCCAGCACCAGCTCGAACGGCGCTCGCAGGTCAAACCGGGCCAGCGCGGCCTCAGCCGATCCGATCGAGTTGTTGGTCAGCACCGCCAGCCGACGCCCCGCCGCAGACAGCCGATCGAGCGTCGCCCGCGCGTCGCACTCCACGCTGCCGTGGACCATCCCATCCCGCTCGAACTGGTCGACTTGCAACCACAGCTCCGTCGCGAGATCGTGATCGTAGGCCGCCGCGAAGTCGAGCCATTCAGGAATAGCCCGCACCCGTGGATCGGGCGGCGCTTCATCGAGCGCGCCTACCTCAAGTAGCCGGCCGATCACCACCTGGCGAATTCCCATGAAATCGATCCGCGAATGGACCAGCGTATTGTCGAGGTCAAAAACAACAATTGCCGGTAAGCAGGGTGCCACGTCGCCCGCCAGTCTAAGCTCCTTGTAGGCTGTCGGTAAGCGCCGGCGCCCGTTCAGGTCAGGCGCGTTGCGCCAAACCAGTGGCTCGTCCAGTACAGGGTGCCGAGGCTGGACACCGTCACTCCAACGGCTTCGTCCGCGGCGTGGACAAACTGGCCGTTGCCGATGTAGATGCCGGCGTGGCTCAGGCCAGCGGAGTAGGTGTTCTGGAAAAACACGATGTCCCCTGGCTTCAACTCGTCGCGTGCAGGGTGCGGGCCAGCGGTGTACTCGCCGAGCATGCCACGACTGAGTTGCTTACCCGCCTGGCGCGCGACGTACCACACGAACCCCGAGCAGTCGAAACCACTCGCGGTCGAGCCGCCCCAGGCGTACGGCGCGCCGAGCAGCTTCAGACCCGCGCCAGCCAGTCCGTCAGCGCCTGATCCAGTCGGCGGTGCAACAACGGTCACGGGCAGAGCAGCTTTTGGGGCCGGCGGAGTTGGGCTCGGGGGCGCCACGGGTACTCGCGGGGCTGCCTTCGCGCCGACCGAGACCGGCTCGCTCGAGGCAGCGGTCTGTGCACTGGCGGCGGCCGGCACCAGGACCGCCTGGCCGACATGGATCAGCTGCGGATCGTCCAGTGCATTGAAGTCAATCAGCGACCCGAGGTCGACTTTTTCCTGGGCAGCGATGTCGCGCAGGGTTTCGCCAGCCTGGACCACGTGCTCGCGGCCGGGCAGGGGTACTTTGAGCACTGTTCCGACCGACAGTCGGTTCGCGTCGTCGAGGCTGTTGGCGTGCGCGATCGCACTGCCGTCAACGCCAAATTGGCGAGCGATGCGACCGAGTGTCTCACCAGGCTGCACCGTATACGAGATGAACAGGCGGCGTTTGGACGGCGCGGGGGTCACCCCTACCACTGGCCGCGCACTCGCCTCCGGCGGGGCTGATGCCGAAGCCAGTGAAGCGGCGGGCGCCGTTGAGGCAGTCTGGGGATCTGAGCCCACCGCTGCGGCGCTGGGCAGAACAAGCTGCACGCCGGCGACCAGGTAGTCAGGGTCATCCAGGTGATTGGCATCCAGTAGCGCCGCGGTCGTGGTCGCGAACTGCTCGGCGACGGCCCAAAGCGTGTCTCCAGCGACGGCCGTATACGTTCGAGGCGTCGCCGCTGCCGCGGATGTGGCCACAGGCGCCGGTGCAGTTACCCGGGAACTGGCTGGCAGTTTGAGCGCCTGGCCCACGCGCAGGAGGTTGGCGTCTTCGAGCGCGTTCAGTGCGGCCAGCGTGGCCGGATCCACGCCGACGCTGTTGGCGATCTCCAACAGCGTCTCGCTGGGCTGAACGACGTGTGTCGTCGCAACCGGCGTGTCGGCGAAGGCCTGCGTCGTCGCGGGCATGAGCAGCAATCCGGCCATGCTGGCTGCCGCTGCCACCCTGCGCGCCCTTCCTCGACCGACAACGCGCCAGTTGGGCATTCAGGCGAGTCTAGCGGCACCCGGATACCCGGCCCGCCAGTGCTTGCCTCACAGCGGCGTCACGCTCGCGATCGGCGGCGCGCCCGAGCGGTGACCACGCGGAAGCGCACCACTTGCTGGCACCGGCCGAGGCGCGGGGCTGCCCGGTCCTCGGCACACACACGCAGGTCAGGACCACCACCTTCGGTCCGACCGCTGCTGAAGGCGCCTCAGAACACTCGCTCGCCGACCTGGCGGCGTGAGCTGGCGCTGAGCGTGCCGCTGCCGCGGGGCCGGCTCAGCCACAGACCCACCGCGGCCAGCAGCCCCAACAGCCCGACCCCAACGCCAATAAACCCAACCGTCTGCGCCATTTGCGCGGCCGACCGCGCAGCCTGAAGCTCGGAGACAATCTGGGCCGGATCAGGCGCGGCAATGGGAAATTGCACGTCCGTCCCGGCCTGGACGGCGTCGAACTTGCCGTCAGCCGTGTCGAACTTCTCACTGATCTGATCACTGCCGATGGAGCCGACGAAGGTCCACACGTAGTCCCCGTCTCGCGTCGGCACGAGGTCGGCAAGGTAGGACCCGGGTTGACCGAATGCGGCCCGCAGCTCGAACAACTTGGTCTGGGCGCCCTGGCGCATCTCCACCTTCAGGGTTTTTTCGGCACCCGTGACTGGTTCGGCCGGATTGGTATTGCTCTTCGAGATCCGGATGCTGGCGGCGTTTTTCTGGTTGACGTAGGCCGGTTCCGTGTCCCAGCCGACGACCACGTCGTATTTGCCGGCGCCAATCGTGCGCCGCTCGTGCGCAACTGAGAGTGCAGGTGCGATCAGGAGCGAGCACACCAGGGCGATCGAGCCAATCGCCACCAGCCGTCGTACGTTCATCAGGTGTAGTGTGGCGCAAACACCCCAGCAGTAGCGAAAAGACCGTCGCGTTCGCCGCGGTGTGCGAACGGCTACCATCTCGCGGTGCCCAAGGACGACGCCATCGAGATGGACGGCACGGTGGTCGATGCGTTGCCCAATACGCAGTTCAAGATCAAGCTAGACAATGGGCATGAGTTGCTGGCATATACAGGCGGGAAAATGCGCAAGTTTCGTATCCGCATCCTCCTGGGCGACCGGGTCCGCGTCGAGATGAGCCCGTACGACTTGACGCGCGGGCGGATCAGCTACCGCTACCGCTGAGCGACGAGCCGGCGGCGCGTGGCCTGAAGGAGCAAGTCGGGCATTTTTGCCGAGCATTCTTGACAATGAGGCTATCAGGTTAGATACTGGATCAGCAGTAGCTTTCCAGGAGGTCTAGCGTGGCGGCCAGCACTCGACGCGACTACTACGCGGTGCTCGGCGTCCCGCGCACCGCGTCCGAAAAAGAGCTGAAGACGGCCTACCGCAAGCTGGCCCGCAAGCATCACCCGGACGTCAACCCCGGCGACAAGCGCTCTGAGGCCCAGTTCAAGGAAATCGGCGAGGCCTACTCGGTCCTGTCCGATCAGGACAAGCGCAAGAAGTACGACCGCTGGGGCCACAACTGGGAAAAGATCGACCAGGCCCAGGCTGCCGGGGCAAGCCACGGCGGCCGTCCTGGGAGCCGTGCTGCGTATACCTCCAGCGGCCAACCCGGGCCAGGCGGGTTCAACGTCGACTCGGACGACCTCGGCGGATTATTCGAGCAACTCTTCGGCCGTACGGCCACGCGCACCCGCGTCCGCAGTGCGCCACATAAGGGCGCAGACACCGAACAGCCCGTCGAGATCACGCTCGAGGAGAGCTTCAGCGGCACCCAGCGCACGTTCCAGATGCGCGATATGCGAACCGGCGAGACGCGCACCGTGGAAGTCAAGATCCCCGTCGGAGCCACAGACGGACTGCGCATTCGGGTTGCCGGCAAGGGTGAGCCGGGAATGGCTGGCGCGGCCGCCGGCGACCTGTATCTCGTCGTCAGCATCAAGGCTCACCCACTCTTCGAGCGCGAGGGCGACGATGTGCGGGTGAAAGTGGCCACGCCGTTGTACTCGGCGATGCTCGGTGGCGAGGTGATGGTGCCCACCCCCAAGGGCGGCCAACTCGCACTCAAGCTACCCCCCGAGACAGCCAACGGGCAGCGCATTCGTCTGGCCGGGCAGGGTATGCCACATGCCAACGGCTCTGGCCGCGGAGACCTCTACGCCGAAATCACCATTCAGCTGCCCAAGAGTCTGAACGACCGAGAGAAGGAGCTGTTCGCCCAACTAGCGGCAGCGCGCGAGTGAGATGGACCTCCCTTCGGATTCAGCGCCTGAGGATTTCGCTGCTGGACTACCTGCCAATGCCGCCTTCGTCATCAGCGTCGCGGCGCGTCTGGTGGGGGTCCACGAACAAACGCTGCGCTACTACGAACGCGCCGGCCTGCTCGAGCCAGCCCGCTCGAAGGGCCGCATCCGCCTGTATTCGCTGTACGACCTCGAGCGCGTGCGCCAAATCCGTCGCCTCACCGATGAGATGGGCGTCAACCTGGCCGGGGTCGAGGTCATCATGCGGCTGACCGACCATATTCGCGAGCTTGAACGACGCATAGCCGACGCCCAAGCCGAAGTACGACGCCTGCGCGCCAGTCCGCGCGGGGGCAAGGGGAACGCGACATGGACATGAATCGACTTACGGAAAAGGCGCAGGCGGCCATCGCCGCCGCGCAACGCGAGGCCGAGCAACGCCATCACACACAGCTGGAGCCCGAGCATTTGCTTCAGGCGCTCGTAGCCCAGGATGCGGGCGTGGTGCGTGCGGTGCTGGAAAAGCTAGGGATCAACCCGCGCGAGCTCGAGCGGCGCCTCGAAACATGCCTGGCCAGTTTCGCGCGCAGCCATGCCCAGCAGCAGGTCTACGCGTCGGCCGCCTTCCGTCGGCTCTTCGATAACGCCGCTCAACAAGCCGAGCACCTCAAGGACGATTTTCTCAGCACCGAGCATTTTCTGCTGGCGCTTACCGACGACTCGGACAGAAGCCCAGCCGCCGCCCTGCTGCGCCAGCTTGGTATTACCCGCGACCGTGTGTTGCAGGGCCTGCAAGACATTCGCGGTGGGCAGCGCGTCACTTCACAAAATCCCGAGACCACCTACCAATCGCTGGAGAAGTACGGCCGCGATCTGACCAAGATGGCCCGGGCTGGAAAGCTCGACCCGGTCATCGGACGGGACGAAGAGATCCGACGCACGATTCAGGTGCTTTCACGGCGGACCAAGAACAACCCCGTCCTGATCGGCGAGCCAGGGGTCGGCAAAACCGCCATCGTCGAAGGCCTGGCGCAGCGAATCGTACGCGGCGACGTGCCCGAGGGGGTCAAGGACAAACGCGTTGTGGCGCTGGATTTGGGTGCGCTCGTGGCCGGCGCCAAGTACCGCGGCGAGTTTGAGGAGCGTCTGAAAGCCGTCCTCAAAGAAGTGACCGAATCCAACGGCGAAGTCCTGCTGTTCATCGACAAGCTACACACTCTCGTCGGCACCGGCGCCGCCGAAGGTGCAATGGATGCCTCCAACATGCTCAAGCCAATACTGGCCAGGGGCGAGCTGCACTGCATCGGTGCTACGACCCTGGACGAATACCTTAAACATATTGAAAAAGACGCGGCCCTTGAGCGTCGCTTCCAGCCGATACTCGTCGGTCAGCCCACCGTTGAGGACACGATCTCCATTCTGCGGGGCCTGCGCGAGCGCTACGAGCAGCACCACAAGGTCCGCATCCGAGATTCAGCCCTGGTAGCCGCGGCCGTGCTGTCGCACCGGTACATCGCCGACCGTTTTCTGCCTGATAAAGCAATCGACCTGGTGGACGAAGCCGCCGCTCGGTTGCGTATGCAAGCCACCAGCGCACCTGTGGAGTTCGACGAGATCCGCCGTCGGATCATGGAGCTCGAAATCGAGCGCGAGGGCCTGCGCAAGGAAAAGGACTCCGCCTCGAAGGACCGCCTCGAGCGCATCGAACAGGAGTTGGCAAGTCTGAAGGAGCAAGGCAGTGGACTCGAGGCGCAGTGGCAGGCCGAGCTCGAACAGCTCAATTCGGTCAGCAAGTTCCAGGAACAGATCGATCAGAAGCGCATCGAGCTCGAGCAAGCTTCACTTCGAGCTGAATGGGAGACCGCGGCGCGTCTGAACTACGAAGTGCAAGAACTCGAGCAGGCGTTCCTGAGAGCCGAGGCAGCCCAGCGCGAGCGACGGCAGGACGGGCGGGCGCTGGTCAAGGAAGAGGTCGACGAGCACGATATCGCCGAGGTTGTCAGCAAGTGGACGAACGTGCCAGTCAGCAAGCTGCTCGAAGGTGAAGTGGAAAAGCTGATCAAGATGGAGGAACGCCTGCGCGAACGGGTCGTCGGGCAGGAGGAAGCCATCGGGGCGGTTGCCAACACGGTGCGCGCCGCACGGGCAGGCCTGCAGGATCCAAATCGACCCCTCGGATCGTTCCTTTTCCTCGGCCCGACCGGCGTCGGCAAGACCGAGACCGCCCGAGCGCTGGCCGAGTTTCTCTTCGACGACGAGCAGGCCCTCATCCGCATCGACATGAGTGAGTACCAGGAAAAGCACACCGTCTCGCGTTTGATCGGCGCGCCGCCAGGGTATGTCGGGTACGACGAGGCCGGCCAGCTCACCGAAGCTGTGCGACGTCGGCCGTACTCAGTCGTGCTCTTCGACGAGGTAGAAAAGGCGCACACCGACGTCTTGAATGTGCTGTTGCAGTTGCTCGACGACGGACGCCTCACCGACGCCCAGGGCCGCACCGTCGACTTTCGCAACACCATCGTGATCATGACCAGCAACCTTGGCAGTCAGTGGATCACCGAGGCTGGCTTGAGCGAAGACGAGATCCGAGAACGCGTGATGGATGCTGTTCGCACTCACTTCCGGCCTGAGCTCGTCAATCGCATCGACGAGATCGTGATCTTCCACGCGCTCGGGCTGCAGGAGATCCAGCGCATCGTCGAAATCCAGTTGACCGGCTTGCGCACGCGACTCGGCGAGCGCAAGATGAGCCTCGAGCTCACGCCGGCAGCCGAGCAGGAGCTCGCTCGGGCTGGTTTCGATCCGGTGTACGGGGCACGTCCGTTGAAGCGAGTCATCCAGAAGGATGTAGTCCAGCCACTGGCTATGCGGCTGCTGCAAGGCGTCTTTGGCGAGGGAGACACCATCGTCGTCGACAGCGCTGAAGAGGGTGGGTTGCTATTCAGGGCGGCAGATACCGTAGCCGCCTAGAGGGCTGCTTTGCTGACGAGCGTCCTGATCGTCGCCAACGTCGCGGCGTTTGTGCTCGAGTTAGGTATGGACCGTGGCCTGGACGGGTTCATTCGGCGGTGGGGGCTGGTTCCAGCGGACGTGCTCGAGGCGCTCCACGGCAACGACGGACCAGCGGCGTTGGTGACGCTGCTGACCAGCGCATTCCTGCACGCGGGGTGGCTCCACTTGTTGTCCAACCTGCTGTACCTGGCAGTGTTTGGGCCGCCCGTGGAGCGGCGCGTGGGGGTGGCCAGGTTCGGGCTTTTGTACCTCTCGAGCGGGCTGGTCGGTAGCCTGGCCTACCTGCTGGCTCAGCCCGGGTCGGAGCAGCCGGCCGTCGGCGCCAGCGGTGCAATCGCGGGCGTGATCGCAGCTCACCTGGTGCTGTTCCCGGGCGCAACTCTGGGGTCGCTCGCGCCCGTGCTATTCTTGCACGTGGTCGAGAGCACGCCAACATTCCTGCTTCTGTCACTATGGTTGGCTACCCAGCTCCTCAGCAGCGTCGCATCGCTGACTGCCAGTTCCGGTATCGCCTGGTGGGCGCATGTGGGCGGGTTCGCAACCGGCCTCGCGATCGCACCGTTGCTGCGTCGCCGACCGCACCAGGTACGAGGTTGATGAAGTGAACTGGGTAGTGCGCGCTCCCGACCGCAAGCTTGCGCTCGCTGAGAAAAAGGTGTATAGCCGCGTGCGCCGCGTTCTGTGGGACTATGAGCCGCTGCGTGCTTCGCACGCCGAAATCGCCATCGATGTCGAGGGCCAGAGCGTTCGCCTGCGCGGGCGTGTGCGTACCTTGCCTCAGAAGCTCATTGCGGGCGTGCTGCTCGGACGCATGCGCGACGTTCGTACGGTGGTCAACGATTTGATCGCCGACCCAGACGTCGTTCGCGCGGTAGCCGACGCACTGGCCGAGGATGATCGCACCGCAGCCTACGTGCTGCGCGTAGATGCCCGGCATGGCCTGGTCTTTTTGCGGGGCGAGGTCCCATCACCAGCGGTCCAGCAAGCCGCCATCGAGGTCGCCTCGAGTGTCCCGCTGGTCAACAGTGTCCGCAATCAGCTCACTGTCGGTGGTGAAGCCCGGCCGGCCGTGGCTCTAGCCCGACCCAGCACGACGCCTGACGAGCCAGATCCGATTGCAGCGACGGGCGTGCGCGCGTGACGCAGACGTCGCCACAGCCGGCCCAACCGGCCGCCGAACGAGTGAGCTCGCGCCAGAAGCGCATCGACGAGCAGCGCCGCAAGATCGAAGCGGTGCGGCTTCAGCACCGACGGCAGAGGATGACCTGGGGCGCCATGATCATCGGCGTGGTGGCTATTGCCGCGGCCCTGGTGGTGCTGTTCTTCCCGCGGCCGGTGGCCGGCAGCATGCGCCAGGTAGTCACCGAGCCCGGCACCCACGTCGACGAAGGCGCGCCTCTCAGCTATCACACCCGACCACCCTCGTCGGGCATGCACTGGGCCGTGGTGCCCCAGGTGACCGATTACCGGATGTGGGACGAGCCGCTCACTCCCGGCCGATGGGTGCACATGCTCGAACACGGCGCCGTGGTCGTCCTGTATCGGCCTGACCTGTGCGACGCGGCGTGCGTTGGCCAGCTCGGCACGTTCTATGATGGCGCACCGCGATCCACGCTCGTCGGCGGCGTCCGCCATCTGGCCGTCACGCCATACCTCGACATGGACCACGCCATTGCAGTGGTCGCCTGGGGCTTTGTAGACGAGCTGGACCAGATGGATAACGACCGTGTCATGGCCGACTTCAAATCAAAGGTCGACGCACCGACCGCGCCTGAACGCGGAGCGCTGTAGCCGCCACGTCGGCGTATGCCTCTCAGTCTGCGCGCAAGCGTCGATATTCGGGCGCCCATCGAGCGCATCTTCGATCTGGTGTGCACACCCGAGCGGCTACCCGAGTGGAACACTTCGGTTCAGAGCGCTCGTCGCAGCAGGGCGGACGAGGCGGTTGGCGTCGGCACTCGGGCAGTCTTGAGCGGCCGCCTCCTGGGTCAGCGGCTAGAGAGCGAGACCGAGGTCGTCAACTTCGAGCCGCCGCGGCTGTTCGCCACTCGTGCCGTACGAGGACCGCCCATCAACACCCGAATTGTGCTGGCGGCCCAAGCTGAAGGAACTCGTGTCGACATCGACGTCAGCGGCGAAGTGCCAGGCGGTGCGCTCGGCGCGAGGGTGGCCGAAGGCTTTCTCCGCAAAGAACTGATCGCCTCCCTCGAACGCCTCCGCCGCATTGGCGAACAAGTTCCTTTTTCCTGAGCCCCGTCTCACGCCGCCCGCCTCGCTGCGCTCGCTCCGGGCCGGCGGAACTTGCCTCTCCAATGCGTCCGAATCCGCTGACGCCAAGCACCTCACCCGCTCCGTTTGCCTGCGCTCCCTCCCGGCCAAGCCGAACCTTCCTCGTGCAGCCGCGCGGCGGGCGACTGGTATGAAGCGGCCGGGCAACACTCATCCATCACCCTGTTGAAAGTGTCCTGGCTGGTCGATCCTCTAACAG
>JBPCIO010000060.1:0-20138 GCA_051006215.1 Chloroflexota bacterium | reverse complement strand
TGGCAAGGCAGCTCACGCCGACCAGCACTAAGGCCGTCAGGCCGCCGCCACGCAGCGCAAGTCGGCGGCGAACCAGTACAGCGAACGCCACCAGACTGCCGGCCAGACCTCCGAGCCAACCGCCCGTAGAGAACGTCAGGAGCAGGGCCACGCCGACGACCCCGGCCGGTAGCCACAGCCAGCGCCAGCCGACAACCGCACCGGCTACCAGAAACGGCCAGGCTCGTCCGAGCGTCAGCGCCAGGTGATTCGCCGACGGATACCAGGCCTGGGCTCGCAGCACCCCTTCAGCCGGCGTTCCGCCAATACCCAGGGATACCTGGGCGATCGCTGCCAGGCTGGTCAGGGTTGCACCCGCGAGGAACCCTGCCAGGGCGAGCGACGGGCTACCGCGCAGGATGTGCAGCAACCAGAAGAACAGCACCGGCTCGAAGATCAACGCGCGGAGTTCGCGCACACTCAGCAGTGGGTATTCGGTCGCCAGCAGCGACAACAGCGCCGCTCCGAGAAACAGCGCCACTGGCAGGTCGTACGCCGATCGTGGCCAGCCCAGCGTGAGCTTCTGCCTGGCTGCATTAATCAGCACGCTGAGCCAGCTGAGCATGAGCACCAATCCGGGCGGCGTCACAGAAATCGGTCCAGCCAACTGCCGCGAGAAGAAGAAAAACGGCAGCGCCCCGCCAATCAGGAGTGGTCCGCTAGAAGGGCTCCACACCAGCCCTCCGCCCAGTCCAGCGAGCCCGATCAGCAGCAGGTCAATCCGGTGTGCCGGGGCCGTAAAAATCAACACCAGCCCCGCCAGTCCCAGCAGCGTGGCTTGCCAATTCAGGTCGCGACCGCGGGGCCGCCGTTTGAAGATCGCACCAAGCGAGTGCAGCGAGGCGGCCAAAGTCGATCCCGTCACCGACTCCGAAGATACGTCCAGCGCCAGCAGCCCAGTGGCGGCCGACCGGTTCTGTGCTGATGCCAAGGCTCTTGTGCTCGGTCGTTTTACACTGAGCTTCGGTGGATATCCGAACTGTTGGCGTCGTCGGCTGCGGCCTGATGGGGTCTGGGATTGCAGAAGTGTGCGCTCGGGCGGGGTACGCGACCGTCGTCCGTGAAATGAATGACGATCTCCTGGCGCGTGGTCGAGAGCGGATCGAACGGTCGCTCGGCACGGCGGTCGAGCGCGGCAAGCTGGCCGCGCCCGACCGGTCCGAAGCGCTCGGGCGATTGCGCGGCACAACTCGCCTCGAGGACTTTTCGGTGTGCGATCTGGTCATCGAAGCAGCCACCGAGAATCCCGAAATCAAGAAGCGCACATTTGCTGAGCTGGATCAGATCTGTCCTGCGCATACGATCCTCGCCAGCAATACGTCGTCTATCCCGATCATCCAGATGGCGACGTCGACCCACCGGCCGGACAAAGTGCTGGGCATGCACTTCATGAATCCGGTCCCGGTCATGCGACTCGTCGAATACGTGCGGACCCTCACTACGTCTGATGAAACGCTCGAGATGGCGCGACGTTTTGGCGAGAGCCTGGGTAAGCGCATCATCGTCAGCAAGGACCGCGGCGGATTCATCGTCAACTTTTTGCTGATTCCGTATCTCACCGAAGCCGTCCGCATGTTTGAACAGGGCTTTGCCTCCAAAGAGGACATCGACCTCGGAATGATGCTGGGCACCAGCTACCCGATGGGTCCGTTCACTCTGCTCGACTATGTCGGCCTGGATACCACGCTCTACATCGCGGACATTCTGTTCGACGAATTCAAGGAGTCCCGCTTCGCGGCGCCGACGCTCCTGCGCCAGATGGTGGCCGCAGGCTACCTGGGCAGAAAGACCGGCCGCGGCTTCTACAACTACGCAGCGGGTGAGCAACCTCCATCGTCTCGGTAAAGCAACGTCATCGACGCACCCACAGCGGTAAGACCCGAGACCTCAGCCGACCTGAAGCATAGCGGCGATCCGCCGCTCCGCGAGCCCCAGGGCCGCGTCAAGTCCCGAAAGTCCAAACGCTCTGGCTCGGCCCGGCCGGGCAGACGAGCCAACCTGGGTGAACGCCAGGCGGCGGCTCGTGGCGATTGTTCAAGCCGACCTGGGCTCGGAACTGCCCGAGACGCTGTGGCACCTGCGCGAGATCGCACATCCGTAGGTCCTGAAGCCTGTTGAACTCGTCGTGGGATCCGGGCCTCGTCCCTGTAACGGATCTCGGCACGCCCGCCAGGCGCTGAACACGTGCAGGCCGCGATAGTTCATCGCCTCAGCGCAGCGGCTGGTTGTACGACTCACGCTTGGCCCGTTAGGCCACGCCGCCTCTGAGCCTCCGCCACGAGGGATTCCTGAGTGAGCTCGCCATCCCTGGCGTCCACCTCGCCCAGCATCCTGGTGTTACTCTCGGCATCCCCAAGGCACCACTCCTGATGCTCGGCGAGCGACTCTTCGTCCTCCGCCGCACCGCCACACCACGCGCACATCGACGAGGAGAGGTCTGAGTCCACCTCCTGAGGATAAACTAACGAGCCATGCCTCACCTCGCCGAACAGCCAGATACCCTGCCAGGCGGCCTCATGGGCCGCATCCTGCGCGTCGATCTCACATCCGAGCAGATTACTGTGGAGCCGCTCATGCCGGCTGTGGCTCGCATGTGGCTGGGCGGCACCGGTCTGGGCGCGAAGATCGAAGATTCTGTACGACGAGGTCCCGGCGGGCGTGGAGTGGGACAGCCCAGAAAATCGTCTCATCATCGCCGCCGGTCCCCTGGCCGGCACAAAAGTCCACGGCGCTGGGACGTACTCGGCGGTGACCAGGGGACCGATGACCAATCTGCTGGGTGCCACGCAGGCCAACGGCTTTTTCGGGGCCTATGTCAAGCAAAACGGTTACGACGCCATCATTCTGCAGGGCCGGGCGACCCGCTGGCTGTACCTGTTCATAGCCGACGGCGTGCTCGAGCTGCGCAGTGCGGACCACCTGGTGGGCAAGGACACCTGGGAAACGGAGGGCTCGCTGCTGGAGGAGCTTGGCTACAAATTCCGGATGCTCAGCGTGCACGGCATTGGTCAAGCTGGCGAGCACCTGGTCCGATTCGCGGCCATCGCTGGCGACCAGGGCCACGTGGCCGCGCACAACGGTGTCGGCGCGGTCATGGGCAGTAAGCGCCTGAAGTGCATCGCCG
Source organism: Chloroflexota bacterium (assembly GCA_051006215.1). GTDB lineage: Bacteria > Chloroflexota > UBA6077 > UBA6077 > CF-72 > CF-72. Next base: position 16,975 of record JBPCIO010000060.1, on the reverse strand, counting down.
TCGCTCGCGGCAAAAAGCAGGTGCCGGTCGCCCATCCCGAGAAACTGGTCGAGTACGCCGAGGCCCTGTTCGAGCACGCGTACGAGTTCCGCGACCGGTGGCTCGTCCGTGGCGGCACGGCTGTCGGCCTGAGCGACATGCACACCTTGGGCAGCCTGCCGGTCCGCAACTACACCACCAACATCTACCCGGAGCACGAGGCCATGAACGGCCTCACCTTCCGTGAGCACTTCGACGGCAAGCACACACCCTGCTGGGCATGTCGGATGAACCATCTGCACACCGGCTGCATGACTGAAGGCCGCAAGAAGGGCTACGTCGGCGAAGAACCCGAGTACGAGGGATTCGCGGCGTTCGGGCCCCAGGTTGGCATCACCGATCAGAGCGCTGCGTTCTGGTTATCAAACCTGGCCGATCGGTATGCCGTCGACCTGAACGAGTGCGGGTGGCTCCTGGGTTGGGTGCTGGAATGCGTCGAAAAAGGCATACTTGATACGCAGCGTGATCTGGACGGGCTCGACCTGAAGTGGGACGACGAAGATAGTCTGGCCGAGCTTCTCCGGAAGATCAGCGTTCGCGAGGGCTGTGGCGATTGGCTTGCCGAAGGCGTCATGCGCGCCGCGCAGCACATCGGGCGTGGAGCCGAAGAGCTGGCGGTGTTCACAAAAAAGGGCGCCTCCCCGCGAGGTCACGATCATCGCGGGCGGTGGACAGAGCTTCTAGACACGTGCATGAGCAACACGTCGACCATCGAGGCCACCGCTGGCGCCGATCCTGTCGACAACCTACCGATCGAGGCCGTGAAGAATCGCTTCGATCCGCTCGACGTGAGCCGCTTTGTCGGCGAGATCAACGGTCGACGTCAGTTCGACGATTCGCTTGGGGTGTGCCGCTTCGACAGCCAGGATCTGATGCTCGAGCTGCACACGTTCAACGCGGTGACCGGCCTCAACTACGAGCCGCTGGATGCGTTGCGAAAGGGCCGCCAGATGGTCCACCTGATGCGTGCGTTCAACGTCCGCCACGGGCTGACAGCTGACGTCGAAGAGCCCAGCCAGCGTTACATTTCGAATCCCCACGACGGCGGCGCCGCCGACAGCCACCCTGCCGATGCGTGGCCCATCATGAAGCGCAATTCTTACTGCACTATGGGGGGGCATGGATCGGGCGGCATGCCGCTACCCGAAACCCTGCGCGAGCTCGAGCTCGAAGCGCTCATCCCCGACTTTGCAGCACCTCTGCCATCACCTCAGCCACGTGCTTGACGTGTAGCTGAAGTCCGGCTGCCTGCGCCGCGCCGCGTAGGTGGAGGATGCAGCCGGGGTTGTCGCTGCAGAGGGTGGTCGCGCGCGTGGTCCCGACGTTGTCGAGCTTGCGCGCGACGATCCCGTGCGAAACATCCGGGCGGTCGATCGACGCGCCGCCGCCAAAGCCACAGCACACCTCCATTTCTGGCAGATCCCGAAGCTGCACCCCAGCCCGTCTCAGCAGGCGGGGGCCGAGTCTGTGAATCCCGAGCACGTTGGTGCTCTGGCAGAAGCTGTGGTAGGTCACCACTGGCCGGCCAACTGCCTCCGCCAGCTGGGGCGGGTCCGCCACCCGGTCGACAAACGTGAGCAGGTCCAGCGTCCGAGCCGCTAACCGCTCGGCTCGCTGTTTCCAGACTGGTTCATCCCGCAGCAGCCGTACGAAGTCGTGCTCTATCGCGACGGCGCAGGAGGCCGCGCCCGTCACGACGTAGTCGGCGGCGGCCGCTTCGAGGTTCTCTATCGTCTGCTTGGCCATCCGTCGCGCAGTTTTTCGGTCGCCGGAATCGAGCGCTGGCAGTCCGCAACAGTGCTGGACCGCTGGCACCACGACCCGCGCGCCGCACGCCCGCAGCACCCGAACCGCGGCGTCCACCTGCTCTGGCGCCATCCGGTCGGCGACGCACTGTAGGTAGTACGCAACGGTACGTCCGCGCGCCGCGCTGAAGGCCCATGGCCCGTCTGAGTCGGCTTCGAATGAGCGGCCCAGGCACCGGTCGCGCGCTGGCGTCGCGGCCAGGCCGGGCGTCGTCCGCCAGGCGAGCGACGCTGGCAGCGGCATCTTCAGTTGTCGACCGGCCTTGAGCAGTGGACGCTGCGCGATGCTCGCCATTCGCGCCGCCGCGTCGAATAGTTTCGGCCGCGCCCAGAGCGCGAACGCGGCCTGCTTGTACCAGGGCAAACCGTGGGCTTCGACCACGCGCGCCCGCGCGTCGAGGATCAGCTGTGGCAAGGGAATCCCGACCGGACAGACGGTCGCGCAGGCATTGCAGCTCACGCACAGCGACTGTGGACCAGCATCCGCCTCCAGACCATGATGAAAAGGCGTGTTCACCAGGCCAATGGCGCCAGAGTAGGCGTAGCCGAAGACCTGCCCGCCGACCACCTGATACGGCGGGCACACGTCGGCGCATGCGGCGCACCGAATGCAGCGCAGCGCCTCCCGCGTGTCGGGGTCGGACCACATAGCACTCCGACCGTTATCGACCAGCACCACGTGGAGCTCATGCCCGGGCTCAGGCCCGGTGATGAACGACGTGTAGCTGGTGATCTCCTGGCCGGTGCCAGAGCGTGCCAGTAAACGTATCTGCGCCACCGCGTCGGCGAAGGTCGGTAGGACCTTTTCCCAGCCCGCGATCACGATCAACAGTCGCGGCAAGGTGCTGACCAGATCGCCGTTGCCTTCGTTGGTTACCAGCATGACCGAACCGGTCTCGGCTATCAGGGCGTTGGCGCCAATCATGCCGGCGTCTGCCTTCAGAAACACGCGCCGGAGCTCGTTGCGCGCGAAAAGTACCTGGGCCGCGACGTCGTCGTGCGAGACAGATCGCCGGGTCACGTCCTCGAAAAGCGTGGCTATCTGCTGGCGGCTCTTGTGGATAGCCGGCATGACCATGTGACTGGGCGTCTCCTGCGCGAGCTGGATGATCCACTCGCCCAGGTCGGTTTCGACCACATCTAGTCCGGCGGCTGCCAGGTAGTGGTTGAGAAAGATCTCCTCGGCCACCATGCTTTTGCCCTTGGCGAGCACACTGACGCCGCCCGTTTGGAGGATGCTCAGGATCGTCTCGCGCGCTTGCGACGCCGAGTCGACTTCATGGACCACGGCGCCCTGCGACCGCGCGGCCTCGACGAACCCCCGCCGCGCGGCCATCGGGTCTGCCAGCACATTGTTCTTGGTCTGGATCAACTGCTCGCGAGCCGATGTCCAGCTGGAGGAACGCGTTTCGGCTACCAGACGCTCGAATGCCGCGTCGCGCGTGGCGCGCCACGCGCGCTGAAATGCCAGCAGGTTGTTCGGTAAACGCGCGTCGGCCAAAGCCTCGCGGTAGCGTTGGCCGAAGGGGCGGATCATGTGTCCCCGACGATCACGATGACCAGCGCGCGGGGTCCGTGGACCCCGATCGTTAGCACGCGCTCGATGTCCGCGGTCCGACTCGGCCCGGTCATGAGTAGCGGGTGCCGAGCGCCTGCGCGCACCAGATCCCGCATGCGCAGCACGCCCTCCTCGAGCGTGGCCACGATATCTGGCTCGGCTACCAACAACCACAGCCGCTCCGAGAGAAAACAGGCGCCGCGGTCGCCAGCCGGCGCGTTGAGGGCAACAGAGCCAGTCTCGGCTACCGCGAACTCCGCGACGGCGACGATTTCAAGGCTGGGCTGAGCGTGCGTGGCAGCGCTCAGTTCTTCTGGCGCGTGGTCGTCGAGCGAGCTTGCAACGCCAGGGAATCGCTCGGCCACACTGGCTGTACAGCGAAAGCCGGCCGCGGCTGCGCGGAGCAAGGCCGGAACAGCCTCCCGAGAGCTCGCGCGCACCACGCCTGCGCCGACAAGCTCAGCCTTGGCAGTAAACCTGCCCCACACCGGGCTCGCCCCCGCCCCATCAACCATCAACCATCAACCATCGACCATCGCGCGTACACCGGCATCTTAGCGTCACCGCTAGCGCCACACCGTCTCCGCAACCTGTAGACCCAGTGGCTTGCATGCTTCCTCTTTGCCGGGCGCGCGCTGCAGGCCGCGCCAACGCCTACCATCAGCCAGGCATGGTCGTGCTCAAGACGCGGATTGATCCGTCCAGCCCTGAGTTTCGCACGAACCGCGAACACAATCTGGGTCTGGTTGCAGATCTGCGAGCGCGTCTGGCGGGGACCAGGAACGGCGACGCCGAAGCGGTTGCGCGACACCGCGGACGCGGGAAGTTGCTGGCTCGGGAGCGGATAGAGCGCTTGCTCGATCCAGGCACGCCTTTTCTCGAATTTTCGGCCCTCGCCGCCAACGGCATGTACCGCGACCAGGCGCCCGCGGCTGGCATCGTCACCGGCATCGGCTCGGTCGAGGGCAAAGAGATCGCTCTTGTGGCCAATGACGCGACTGTGAAGGGCGGCACCTACTACCCGATGACGGTAAAAAAGCACGTGCGCCTGCAGGAGATCGCGGAACAAAACCGGCTGCCGTGTGTGTACCTCGTCGATTCCGGGGGCGCCTTTTTACCCTTGCAGGCCGACGTGTTTCCCGACCGCGAGCACTTCGGGCGGATCTTTTTCAACCAGGCCACCCTGTCTGCCCGGGGAATCGCCCAGGTAGCTGTGGTGATGGGTTCGAGTACCGCGGGCGGCGCCTACGTACCGGCTATGAGCGATGAGACAGTCATCGTCAAGGGGACGGGCACAATCTTCATTGGTGGCCCGCCACTGGTGAAAGCAGCCACCGGCGAAGACGTCACCGCCGAAGACCTGGGTGGGGCGGAGGTGCAGACGCGCATCTCGGGGGTGGCCGACCACTTCGCTCTGAACGACCTGCACGCGCTGGCCATCACGCGGCGCATCATCGCCAACGTGCCTGTCGCCCGGTCGGCCCCATGGGACGTGCTGTCAGCTCGTGAGCCGCGATACGATCCCGGTGAGCTGTACGGCATTGTGCCGCCCCACTTGCGAACCCAAGTGGACGTCCGCGAAGTTATCGCGCGCATTGTCGACGCTAGCGAATTGGATGAATTCAAGGCCAGCTATGGCACGTCGCTCGTGACCGGGTTTGCGCACATCCTGGGCTACCCAGTCGGGATCATTGCCAACAATGGCATTCTGTTCAGTGAAAGTAGTCTCAAAGGCGCACACTTTGTGGAACTGTGTTGTGCCCGCAAAATTCCGCTTGTCTTCCTCCAGAACATCACGGGTTTCATGGTTGGCCGAGAGTACGAGAACAAAGGCTTGGCCCGCGACGGAGCCAAAATGGTCATGGCAGTTGCGAATGCCCGGGTTCCCAAGTTCACGGTCATGATTGGCAGTAGCTTTGGCGCGGGTAACTACGGCATGTGCGGGCGGGCGTACGGCCCGCGGCAGCTGTGGATGTGGCCGAACGCGCGCATCAGCGTCATGGGCGGCGAACAAGCCGCGAGCGTGCTCTTGCAGGTGCGCCGCGACAACCTCCTGCGGCAAGGGCGTGACCTGTCGCACGCTGAGCGAGAGGAGCTCACCGAGCCAATCCTGGCGGCGTACGAGTCGGAAGGCAATCCGTATTACTCGACCGCCCGACTCTGGGACGATGGCGTCATCGATCCGATCGACACGCGTATGGTTCTGGCTCTCGGCCTCTCTGCAGCGTTGAACGCCGAGATTCCTGCAACTTCGTTTGGGGTCTTCAGGATGTGATCGAAAGCGTGCTCATCGCCAATCGGGGTGAGATTGCGGTGCGCATCATTCGGACGTGCCGGCGCATGGGCATTCGCTCAGTGGCCATCTACTCGGACGCCGACGCGCGCTCCATGCATGTCGGCGACGCCGACCAGGCGTTTCCAATCGGTCGAGCGCCCGCTGACGACAGTTACCTGAATCAGGCGAGGATTCTCGAAGTCGCCAGGACGGCCAATGCAGCTGCCATTCACCCCGGCTACGGATTTCTGGCCGAAAGCGCCGATTTCGCGCAGGCATGTCTCGATGCTGGCCTGGTGTGGGTGGGTCCGCCGCCAGGCGCCATGCGGGCGCTGGGCGATAAGGCGCGCGCAAAAGCAGTCGCCGAGCAGTATGGCGTTCCGCTTCTGCCGGGCTACCACGGCGAAGACCAATCGCTGGCGACGCTACAACACCACGCCGACCGAATCGGCTACCCGGTCATGGTCAAGGCGAGCGCTGGCGGGGGTGGCCGCGGCATGCGCGTCGTGCACGCCAGGGATGTCTTCGCCGACGCGCTTGAAGCCGCCAGACGCGAGGCCCTGGCAAACTTCGGGGACGAGCGGGTGCTCCTGGAGCGGTACGTCCGACGCCCGCGCCACGTCGAAGTCCAGATCATGGGCGACCAGCATGGCCGTCTGATCCATCTGGGCGAACGCGAGTGCAGCGTGCAACGCCGGCATCAGAAACTGATCGAGGAGACCCCCTCGCCTGGGGTTGACGGGATGTCCCGCCGCGCCATAACTGAGGCCGCCCTGCGGCTGGCGCGTGGCGTGGGGTACGCCAACGCGGGCACGGTCGAATTCTTGCTCGACGAGCAAGGCCAGCTTGCGTTCCTCGAAGTGAATGCCCGTCTGCAGGTTGAGCACCCGGTCACCGAGGCGGTGACTGGCCTCGATCTGGTCGAGCTGCAGCTACGCGTCGCGGCCGGCGAGCCGCTGCCGCTGGCTCAAGAAGACGTGCGCTTCGTAGGTCACGCGATCGAGGCGCGGGTCATCGCCGAGGACCCGCTGGCCGGGTTTGTACCCTCGATTGGCACACTCACTCAATTTGGCTGTCCAGGATGGGTGCGGGTCGATACATGGGTGCAGGCCGGAACAGCGGTGTCGCCGTATTACGATTCGCTGCTGGCCAAAGTCATCGCCCACGGCCAGAGCCGGGCTGAAGCGGCAGGCCGGCTGGCCGATGCGCTGGCTCAGATGCGCGTCGAGGGCGTTCAACACAACCTGGACCTGCTGCTGGCAGTGATCCAGCACCCCGTCTTTCGGGATGGCCAGGCGCATACGAGCTTCCTCGACGAGCACAGGCTTGTCGACGATTTGGCCGAGGTTCCGCCGCAAGCCCTGGCAGCGGCCAGCGGTCTGGATTTGCTGATTCGCGGGCGCGATGCCAACCCGTGGCGAGCGCACACGGGGTGGCGTCTCGGACGCGTCGACCAGCCGGCGAGCTGGAGTCGAGCTGGCCGAGCGCACTCTGCCCGGGTGTCGGCTGAACTGGGCGGCGAAGGTGTCCACGTGAACACGGGTGGAGAGCAGCTCCTGGTGCGCCTGGTGGGTGCTCAACGACCCACGGCAGGGGATCGCGGCGACCGACGGGCGCGGCTGAATGTGGAGGGCCACGCGCTCACGGTCGTGGACTTCGACTCGCAGTGGCGGGTTGTCGAGTGGCGTGACCGCAGCTTTCGCCTCCAGCGGACACCTCCCTTGAATGTGGACGAGGCAGCCGGTGGTCCGAACGTGAGCGGTGGCCCGGGGCGCCTGACGGCGCCTATGCCAGGACGCGTGGTCAGGATTGCCGTCCGTACTGGCCAACGTGTCGCCCAGAATCAACCCCTGGTGGTGCTCGAGGCCATGAAAATGGAACACGTTGTCGAGGCCCCGTACGCAGGACTCGTGGCCGAGCTGTGCGTCAATACGGGCGACCAGGTTGTCAGCGGCGCCCAGTTGTTGATGCTTGGCTCCGTCGACACAGACCCAGAGGGAGAGTTGCCGCGTGCAGCCCAGTAGCCCGCGCCAGGTGCGCATTGTCGAGGTCGGGCCACGCGACGGGTTGCAGAATGAAGGGGCTCACATTGGGACGAGCACGAAGGTGGGCTTCATCGATCGTCTGTCGGCGGCCGGTTTCGGGTGGATCGAAGCCACCTCCTTCGTCCATCCCAAAGCTGTCCCGCAGATGGCAGACGCAAGCGCGGTCTTTGCCGCTGTTCGTAAGAAGCCGGGTGTGCGCTACGTGGCGCTGGTGCCCAATCCGCGCGGGCTCGGCCGGGCTCTGGATGCCGGAGTGAAGGACATGGCCCTGTTCATCGGTGCGACCGAGAGCTTTAGCCGCGCCAATATCAATCGAAGCATCGCCGAGTCACTCGAGGACAGCCGAGCGGTGATCGAAGGCGCCCGAGCAGCCGGCGCGCACGTCCGAGCGTACATTTCGGTGGCTTTCGGTTGCCCGTACGAAGGTCCCGTGCATCCGGACCAGGTGCGTCGCGTGGCCGAACTGCTGCTTGATCTGGGCGCCGACGAGGTTGTGCTCGGCGACACGATCGGAGTGGCCACGCCAGCGGACGTCTCAGGACTGGTGCGAGCGCTGCTCGAGCTTGCGCCAGTCGAGAGTTGGGGCATGCACTTTCACGACACGCGCGGCATGGCACTGGCGAACGTGGTCGCTAGTCTGGAGCTGGGCGTTACGAATTTTGACGCCTCCGCTGGCGGCCTGGGCGGCTGCCCGTTCGCTGGCCCGGGCGCGGCCGGCAACGTGGCCACCGAAGACCTGGTCTACCTTCTGGATGGCATGGGTATTCAGCACGGCGTCAGCCTCGACAAGGTCCTGGAAGCCTCCAGCTTCATCGCCGCCGCTGTTGGGCATCCCCTGACGAGCAAGGTGTATCAAGCTGGTGGCCGACTGAGGACGATTCCCGCCCCGCGCTGAGGCGCCCGCACTCCCGCGCTTCGGTCTTGCATGAGGCAGAAGGAGTACCCTTGGCGTCCATGGATGTAGGTTTCATCGGACTTGGCAAGATGGGCCGACCGATGACGCAGCGACTACTCGCTGCCGGGTACACGGTCCACGTTTTCAATCGCTCCCGCGGCGCAGTGGACGCGCTGGCGGCCGAAGGCGCCAAGCCAGCTGAGTCCGCGTCGCAGGTCGCGCAGCGAGCGGAAGTGGTGATGACCGCGCTTCCGACGCCAGACGCAGTGCGGTCGGTGTTCACCGAAATGGCTGGCACCGCACGTTCTGGGCAGATCTACATCGATCACTCGACGGTCAGCCCCGGCCTGAACCGCTCCTGCGCTGAGCAGCTCAAGGCGCGCGGCGCGGATTTCCTCGACGCCCCCGTTTCGGGTGGCCCAGCTGGCGCCCAAGCCGGCACGCTGACTGTCATGGTCGGCGGAGACCAGGCTGTGTTCGACAAGGGATCGCCGGTCCTGCAGGCCTCTGGCAAGAACATCCGCCTGTGCGGATCGGTCGGCGCCGGCCAGGTCGTGAAACTCATCAACCAGCTGCTGGTGGGGATTCACACGACGGCGATAGCCGAGGCAGCCGTGTTTGGAGCCGCCTTTGGTGCGGATCCGCAGGTCGTGCTCGATCTGATCGGCACTTCGTTCGGTGGCTCGTTCATGATGACGCGCAATATGCCGCGCTTCATGTCGCGCGACTTCAGCGGGGCGACGCCCGTCAATCTGATCCTCAAGGACCTTGGCTTGATTCACGACGAGGCCAAGACGGCTGGCGTGCCACTGTTGCTCGGCGCTCTGGCCGAACAGCGATTCTCAGAGGCACGCGCTCGCGGCATGGGCGACGAGGACATGGCGGCTCTGGTGAAGCTGTGGGAAGACCCCGCGGGGGTCGCTGTCGGCCCGAGAAAGGACTGAATCGGCGTGCCGCGCTTCGCTGCCAACCTGTCGATGCTGTGGCCCGAGCTCGAAGTGTATGACCGCTTCCGAGCCGCGGCCGAGGCAGGCTTTTCCAGGGTAGAGATCCTGTTCGTGCATGCCCTCGACCACGAACGCGTAGCGAGTCTGTTGAAGGAACACCGGCTCGAGCTGGTGTTGTTCGACCCAGCCCCAGGCAACTGGGATGCTGGCGAACGCGGGACGCTCAGCTTGCCCGGCCGCGAGGAGGAGTTTCAGCGCAGCATCCGCGATGCCCTCGAGGCCGCACGCGTGCTGGGTACCAAAAGGCTCAATGCGATGGCTGGCGTGCTACCGGCCGGCGTCAACCGGGCCGATGCCGAAAGAACCGCCGTCGGCAACCTGCGCCAGGCCGCCCCGCTGGCCGAGCAGGCAGGCGTTATGTTGCTCGTGGAGAACATCAACACCACGGACATGCCGGGCTACTTCGCGGACACACCCGAGCGCGCCGCTGGTGTGGTCGAGTCGGTCGACCGACCCAACGTGCGGCTGCAGCTTGACCAGTATCACGTGGGCATGATGGGTGGTGACGCGCGCACGGCACTGCGGACTCATGGCAGCCTGATCGAACACGTGCAAATCGCCGACGTACCCGGTCGCCACGAACCGGGCACTGGTCAACAGCCGATACGCGAGTTCCTGGCTGATCTGGATGCGCTGGGCTACGCTGGCGCTGTGGGTCTCGAGTACCGCCCGAGCACGAGCACCGACTCAGCGCTGACGTGGCTGCCGCGTGTCGAGCGCGGCTGAGCGGCGCCCGACACGGTCCACTGCTCAGCAGCTCTGACTAGGGTTTGGGCATAGACGCCAGCGCCGAGAACGCGGGCCGGGGTGTGAAATCGGCTCGGAGTACCGCAAAGCCCCACTTCTCATCGGTCTGCGGCACGACCATCTGGAAGTTGAGGTTCCAGATGATGACGCCTCCAACCAGCGCAGTCTGGCGCGCCATCTGCACTGCTTGCACCAGGAAACGTGCCTGGGCGTCCTCGGAGATATACGTCGAGTATTCGTACCCAGGCACAGCAACCGTGCTCGAGTCATAGCCGAACTCGGTCATCCAGATTTGCCTGTTCGGGTCGCCGGCCTGGTTCAAGACGTCCCGATACTGGCCGAGTCGGGTGAACGCGAAGAAGCTGGGGTCGGTGTTCCACGCACCTGAAAGACTGCACTGGGGTGCGGCGGGCGTGCAGTCGGGCGGGTTCGAAAAACCGCTCAAATGCGCCGCAAGGACGTCGAAGTAGTTCTTGACCTCGCCGTTGTTCAAACCGTATAGCGCTCGCAAGTACGCCACGTCGTCCATACTCACGCCTGGCTGATTTGCGCCGGTCGGGCTCAAGGCACCCAGAAACACCTGGGCGCTCGAATCGCCGGCTTTGGTGCCGGTGTAGCCAGCCTTGAGGAGTGGCAAATAGGTGACTGGGTCGACATTGCCAGGACCTGCTTCGCGGGCCAGGTTTTCTTCGTTCCAGAGTTCGTACGCCTTGACTCTGCCGACGTACCGGCTGGCGGTTGCCTGCATAAAGCGCTGGAAGGTGCTCGGGTCGGCTGGCATCAGGCCACTGTTTGGCCCGCGATAGAACACCGGCGCATGCTGGATGCTCAACATGGCATTCAGGCCCGCACCAACGTCGGCGTCCACCGCCGCATCGACCTCGCCCCAGTCATACACGCCCTGAGTTTTCTCGACGGCCAGCCATTCGATTTGATGTTTGACCCAACCAAAGCCAGCCAGTTTGACATTGCCGACGACAGCAGTTCTGGCTTGCGGACTGATATTGGTGGAGTGCACCTGGAAGCCATACGCGAACTGGCCGGCCGGGGTCGGATTGCCACCGCCGACAGGCGCGACTGGCTCGGGGGTCACGCTTGTGCCGCCGCCGGCCACCGGCTGCTGCTGGTCAAACGCGTTCGTCAGATCGCTCGCGGGCAGATCGTTGGGCCGCGCAATGCTGCCTGGTTTGCCGGGTGCGTACTGCTTGTAATACCGCGAGGTCTGGACCTGGCCTGCCAGATCGGTCGGCAGATTCTGGCCGGTGATGACTGACTTCAGGTAATCCGCCAATAACAGTCCCTGCGTGCACCCGCAACCCTTGTCGTAGTGCATGATGCCGCGCTGATAACGCTGGTAGATGAAGTTGTCATTGCTCGGGTCCCGGGCGGGCAGGCTGGTGGGTGCGCCCCACACGTCGAGATCGAACAGTGGCAGGATCGACTCTGGAGCGTCAGGCGCATCCTGCGCGGTTACCGTGGTACTGAACGTCTGGCCGAAGTTGACGGGCTCACCCCCGAACGTATCCGGCGCCTGGTCCTGCACGAACTGAACAATTTTGGTGGCGTAGGCTGGATCGCTTGGCGTCGGGGTCACGTTGATGACCGTCGCGTCTGGGGCCGGGAATGTGCTGCCGTTGATCTTGGTGTAGGGCAGCAGTCCGGCGTCCAGCAGATTCAGCGTGTGGACGCTACCGTCCGGCCACAACTGCATCACCTCGCGTTGATAGATCTGCACTGAAAATCCATCCAACTTGAACACCCTCGACACGGGGTACCCGAAGGTGCGAACGCTGCCCCGGTGTTGGAAGAACTCCCAGAATGCGTCGTTGTCAATGCGGAAATTGGTTTGCGAAAAAAAGCGGGGATCCGACGCTTGGGCGCTGACACCAGAGGCGGCCGGAATGGCCGCCACGAGCAGTAGTACAGCGGCACTGAGCACACGAGAAGCGCGCGCAAAACTGCGGATGGACAAGAACGCCTCCTCCAGCCAGGGTCAGGTAGTGACCGCATCGGCGAGCGGCCTCTTGGCCGCGCTAGACGAACAACGAGTGAAGACCACCGCCTGTGACAGGCTAACGTCGATCGGCCAGTCACGTATGCTACGTGGGCTGCTTCCATCACGGGACACAGCAGGTTCGCCGCCTTGTTACGACGTTAGCAACTGCTTAACAAAGCATTATTCAGTGTGAGATCGTTGGCCAGCATACTCCCAGGTAGACACGGGTTCAGGTATGTGCCCCGCCCTTAGTATCCCGTGTGTGCGGCGCAGCTGAGCGTCGCACACACGCCCAGTTGACCCGCGCTCGCTGAGGTACTTGATCGTGCATCTACTCTTCCGACGCTTGACCGAACACACGCCCGTTGTGGTCTCGATCGCTGCAGTGTTAGTTCTGGCAGCCGCGGTGCCCCTTGGCTCGGCTGTGCTGGTCAAGCCGGAAGCGGCCAAGGCCCAGCAGGGTGGTGCGCCAGGGGGCGGTGGTCTGGTCGTGCGGACCGTACCGGTCGGCGTCGGACCGATCAGCACGGTGCTCGGCTACGCGGGCGCGGTGCAATCGAATCAACAGGTCAACATCGTGGCGCGGACCTCGGGCATCATCCAAGATTTGCCAGTCGATGTGGGCAGCACCGTCCATCGGGGCGACACGCTGGCGGTCCTGGCCCAGGCGTCGCTGCCGGCGCAGTTGCTCCAGGCTCAGGCTGGGCTGCTGTCGGCGCGGTCGAAACTGGCGCTGGTCGAAGCCGGAGCGAAGCCCGAGGACGTCGAGGCAGCCGCGGCGCAGCTCAATCAGGCCCAGATCAAGCTCCAATCGCTGCTCCGGGGTCGCCCTGAGGACATCGCCACTGCCCAGGCAGCGCTCGACTCGGCCAACGCCAAGCTGAGCCTGCTCCTCAAAGGCGCGACGGACGATAACCGACAGGTCGCTATGAGCGCGGTCGACTCGGATTCCTCGGCACTCACCGCGGCCCAGGCGGCGCTCGACAACTTCACCGGCACGAGCGCGTCTGATCTGCAGGCGGCCCAGAGTGCGGTCGACAGCGATAGAGCTGGGCTGACGGCGGCCCAGGCGGCGCTCGACAACCTGCGCGGTGCCAACACGTCTGACCTGCAGGCCGCCCAGAGCGCCGTCGACACGGACACTTCGCAGATTGCCTCAGCTCAGGCTGCCCTCCAAAACCTGTCTGGTACCACGACTGCCGACTTGCAGTCGTTCCAGAGCAACGTCACCACGGACCAGGCCCTGGTTAACGCCTCCCAGGCTGCTATCGACCAGGCCAATGGGCCACAGGATGCGCAAATCCAGGCTGCCCGAGCGCTAGTCGCGGCTGCCCAGGCGTCGGTCGATTCAGCGAATTCAACGAAGGTTGGCCTCGACAACCCGACCCGACCGAGCAGCTCGGGCGGGCCGGGCGCAAGCAGTACCAGCGGCGGGGGCAGCGCGTGTTCTGTCGATGCCGCGGGTAACCGCACCAACCCAACCACGTGCACCGCAGCCAAAACAGCAGCAGATTCGTCTATCGCATCTGCCAACCAGGCGCTCGCCTCGGCCGAGGCGCAGCTGACGCAGTTGCTGAACGGCGGCCCGCCGGCCACCAAGGCACAGCTCCAGAGCGCGCTGGTCACGGCCACGGAAAAGCTCAAAACCGATCAGCTCAAGCTGACGGCTGAGAAAAATGGCACGATTGCCTCGCAGCAAATCGCGGCCCAGACGGCGATGACCGTGGCAAACGAAAAGCTTCTGGCTGACCAGGCCAAACTCGACTCGCTCAAGAACGGTACGTTCCAGTCGCAGCAGGCCGGCGCCCAGAGCACCCTCGTCTCGGCGCAGCAGAAGCTGAAAGCAGATCAGGCCAAGCTCGACTCGATCGTCAACGGGACCCAGGCCGCGCAGCTGGCACAGCTGCAGAGCACACTTGAAGCCGCTCAGCAGAAACTGATGGGCGACCAGGCCAAGCTTGACGTCTTGAACGGTGGCCCGACCAAAGAGGACGTACGCCAGGCCCAGGCGGTGGTTGCGCAAGCGCAGCAGTCACTCGCAAAGGCCCGACAGCCGGGCGGCGAAACGGATCTTGGCCAGCAGCAGGCGGTCGTCGATCAGATGGTGGCCACCGTCCAGAGTAAGCAGGCCGCCTACACCGACGCTGACATGCAGGCAGCGGTGGCAGGCGTCGCGCAGTCGGAAGCCGCGGTCGCGCTGGCGCAGGCCAATCTCGACCAGACGACGGTTGTGGCACCTTTCGACGGCGTGGTCTCTACGCGCGCATTGACGGCTGGTGCATTCGCCACCCCTTCGACGCCGATCTTGACGCTGGCCACGCCCGGAGTCGAGGTCCACGTCACTATCGAGGAGGCGCATCTTGCGCAGATACAGCCCGGCCTGGACGTGAGCCTGACGGTGCCCGCGTATCCCGGCGAAACCTTCCCAGCCAAGGTGGTCAGCGTCGCCCCGGCTGGTGATGCGCGCGCGCATACGTTCGATGCCAAGATCGTGCCGGTCAACCAGGACCAGCGCTTGTTGCCTGGCATGTTCGCTCAGGTCCAGGTTGTCGCGGCGCAAAAGCCGGACGCCATCCTCGTCCCACGCGAGGCGGTCGTGCAGCAAGGCACCCAGCCGGTGGTATTCGTCAACGACAACGGGAAGGCGAGCCAGCGGCCAGTCCAGATCGGCATGTCCAACAACACCTCGGTGGAGGTCGTTTCAGGCGTGGCGCTAGGGGAACAGGTGGTCGTGGTCGGCCAGAACGGGCTGCGTGACGGCGCCTCGATTCAGGTGGTCAACCCGGCGCCGGCTGGAGGCGGCCAGGGTCAGGGGCAACGCGGCCAGGGCGGCCAACCAGGACAGCCTGCGCCAGCACCGGCGCCGGCCGCCGGCGGCTGACACGGCCCACGAGTCGACACCCAGCACGTAAAGGAGAACACGCACGATGTGGCTCACGCGATTGGCGGTCGTACGCCCCCTGACGGTGCTGATGGGCCTGCTTGGCCTGGTGATCATGGGCGGGGTGTCGTACACATTCCTCAAAATCGACCGTCTGCCGCCGATCAGCATCCCGTTTGTCAGCGTCTCGATGGCCTACACGGGCGCGACCGCCCAGGACGTCGAGCTGCTCATTACTGAGCCCATCGAAAACGCGGTTTCGGGTATGTCGGGTGTCAACAGTATCACCTCGACGTCGAGTGAGGGCAGCGCCAACGTCAACGTTCAGCTCATCGACGGCACCGACGCCACGCAGGCGGCCCTGGAGGTTGAGCGGCGGGTGAACGCGATTCGGAGTCGATTGCCTGCCGACGCCAGTGATCCGCGCGTCAACAAGGCCGACCCGAGCGCCCAACCGATCATGGAGGTCGCCCTCACGGGCGGCAAGCCCGACCAGTTGTTTCAGGTGGCCAACGATCAGTTCGTTCCGGCGCTGACCTCTGTCCCAGGCGTAGCCGCCATCAACATCTCTGGTGGGCAGCAGATCGAAGTTCAGGTGAAAGTTGATTACGCCAAGCTGGCCGCGTATGGCATCACCCTGGCCAACATCACAACTGCCCTCACAGCTGCCAACGTCGACGCGCCGGTTGGCTCCATCGATCAGGGCGTGACCAACTTGAACGTCCGCTCATTGGGTTCCGTTCAGACGATCGACGACCTGGGGAATGTGGTCATAAGCCAGACCACGGCGGGCGGACCTATTCTGCTGCGCGATGTGTCCACAGTGCAGCTGGGTTACAAGCTCCAAACCCAGCTCCTGCGCCTGAACGGTGCGGATGCGGTCGGCCTGCAGCTCGTCAAGCAGTCCGACGCCAACGCGCTGCAAGTAGCAGACGACGTTCGTGTCGCTTTAGCGAAGTTGCAGAAGCTTCTGCCGGCCGGTTCCCAGGTCGTCATCACCAACGACAACTCGGTATTCACTCGCGCTTCGCTCGACGCCATCCAGCACGACCTGCTCCTTTCGGTGCTGCTGGTTGGCGGCGTGATGATGCTGTTCCTGCACGCGTGGCGGCACACCGTGATCGTGCTGCTGGCGATTCCGACGAGCCTCGTCAGCACGTTCCTGGTCATGTACATGCTGGGCTTCAGCCTGAACATCATGAGCCTGATGGCCCTGGCGCTCATGATTGGCATTCTGGTCGACGACTCAATCGTCGTGTTGGAGAACATCCACCGCCACTTGCACCTTGGCGAGAACCCGCACCAGGCGGCGCTTACCGGGCGCGGCGAGATCGGCATGGCCGCAATCGCCATCACCATGGCCGACGTCGTGGTCTACACACCGCTCGCATTTATCAGCGGCATACTTGGCCAGCTCTTCCGCCAGTACGGCCTGACCGTCGTTGCCGCGACACTGTTCTCACTGCTCATCTCGTTCACGCTCACGCCCATGCTGGCCTCACGTTGGCTGCGCTACTCAGAGGCTCAGCAGAGTAGCAACTCACCGGGGGCCCGTTTTGGCCGCTGGTGGGACAACCACTTCGACGCGCTCGGACGAGTCGTCGCACGCCTGGTCCCGTTCGCGGTTCGTGCGCGCTGGCTCATCGTGCTCCTGTCGGTCGGCTTGGTGGCTGGCGCGCTGGCCCTGGTCCCGCTCGGATACATCGGCAGCGAGTACGCGCCCCAGG
>JBPCIO010000059.1:0-10801 GCA_051006215.1 Chloroflexota bacterium | reverse complement strand
CAGCGGCTGAGCTTATGGATGCCTACCGCTTTCACGCCTTGGAAGCCGCCCGCGGTAAACGCGAGCTCAGCCGCGCCGTCGCGGCCCTGCAGTCTGCAGGCCTGGAGCCCGTGCTCCTGAAAGGCCTGGCAGCCGGCCGCCTCTACCCTGAGCTCGGCCTTCGCCCGTACACCGACCTGGACCTGTACGTTCGCCCCGAGTGGTCTGTCCGCGCCGCCGCGGTAGTGCGAGAGCTCCAGCGGACTAGCTTGCCAATCGACCTGCACGTGAAGATCGCCGATATGCCAGATCGCAGCCCGGCGGCGCTGTACGAGCGCTCGCGGTTTGTCCCGCTCGACGAGAATGGATTACAGGTGCGGGTCCTCGGGATGGAGGATCATCTGCGGTTCGTCTGTCTGCACCTCCTGCGGCACGGGGGGCGTCGACCGCTGTGGCTGTGCGACGTCGGCGCCGGCCTCGAAGCGCTGCCGGGCGACTTCGATGCCGCGTACTTCATGAGCGGCGAGCCACGCCGATCGGCCTGGGTCGTAGCCGTGCTGGCGTTGGCGCGCGACCTCCTGGGTGCTCGGCTCGGCCAACTCCCGCAGGCCCGCGCGCCAGGCGTGCCTTGGCTCGAACGCACGCTCCTGCGCGCGTGGGGCGGTCGCTATTTGCCGCACAGCACGCTGCCGATGGCGAGCTCTCTGCGAGATCCAAAGTCTGTGGTGGCCGGCCTTCGAGAACGCTGGCCCAGCCCAGTCGAGGCCACCTACTGGTTGGACGCCGCGCCCGATCAACGCTGGCCGGTGTGGTTCCAGCTTAGGGTGTACATGCGTCGAGCGCTCGGCTTCGCCGCTTCGACGCATGACCACCGACGGCAGTTAGCGCACACCGATTAGCGTATGGTTGTGCTGCAGGAGATCCCCATGCCTGGTGCTTCCGGCAACGAATTGTCGGCGACGCACATCTCGCGGTTGGGCACGCCGCGCGGCGCCACGGAACCGCAGTGAGCTTCAGCCCGCCTTTATTCCCCGAGCTCGCGGTCGAGGACGGCTCCGAGTCGTATTCGACGGGCATTCTGCCGTCGCAGCAGATCCGCTGTCTCATAGACCGACGGCACCTGACTGCCAACTCGCCCATTGAGGCAAACCAGATTCAGCCGGCCAGCATCGATCTGCGGCTGGGTCCGACTGCCTACCGCGTACGCGCCAGTTTCTTGCCGAATCGATCTTCGGTGCGCCGGCGCCTGGATGAACTCGGTTTTCACGAGATCGACCTGACCACCTCGACGGTGCTCGAGCGCGGCGCCGTCTACATCGTTCCATTGCTCGAGGAGGTGTCTCTACCAGAGCAGCACGGGGCCAAAGCAAATCCAGAGAGCACTACTGGGCGTCTGGATGTGCTGACTCGTCTGATTACCGACTTTGGCAAGCAATTTGACTACGTGCCTGAGGGCTACAAGGGAAAGCTGTATCTGGAGATTGCCCCGCAGACATTCAGCGTCATGGTCTCGCAGTACACTCGTTTGACTCAGCTGCGCTTCTGGCGTGGTAAACCACTGCCCTCAGATACGGCGCTAACCCAACTGCACGAGCACGAGGGTCTGGTGTATGCGGAAGAGGATGAGCGGGCGGATGCGCTCATCTCGAAGGGACTCTGGATTCACGTGGACCTGGGCCGCTCGAGCGGTGCAGGGATCATTGGCTATCGTGCCAAGCGACATGCTCCCATCGTCGAGTTGGCAAAGCTCGACTTTTACGCTGTCGAAGATTTCTGGGATCCAATCGTTTCGAATGATCGCAGATTCATCATCCTGGACCCGGACGAGTTTTACATCCTGGGGTCGCAGGAGCGGATACGCGTTCCGCCGGGATTCGCTGCCGAGATGGTGGGCTATGAACCCAAGCTGGGCGAGTTCCGAGTGCACTACGCTGGCTTTTTCGACCCGGGCTTCGGTTACAACACGCGCGACCTCAGGGGAACGCCGGCGGTGCTGGAAGTGAGATCGCTCGGGGTGCCCTACGTCCTGGAGGACGGGCAGCAAGTGGCCCGCCTCATCTTCGAGCGGCTACAGGCGCATCCGGATCGGCTGTACGGACCAGACATCGGCTCGGCGTACCAATCCCAGGGCCTCTCCCTGAGCAAGCAGTTCATGCATCGCCCGCCACCGAGGCCGCCCGAGCACCGCTGATCTGGTCGGCGTGCTCGTGCGCGTGCGCGGCGTAGATCTCCAGCCACGTCTCGACGGAATACGGTCCGCTCTCGCTGTGAGAGCCAGTGCGGCCCCACTCGGCTTCGCTGAGGAGCTCCAGAAGCGACGCGCTGCTGGCACGCGCCGCGCGCACCGCATCCAGGGACGCCTCGATGGGCCGCTGCGTGTAGTACAGCCGCCGTGCGAACTGGTTCTCGTCATAGCCCTGGAGGACTGGTTCGTCTTCGGCGATCAACTTACGCAAGCGGACAGCGCTGGTCATCTCGCTGTCTGCGAGGTGGTGCACCACCTCACGAGCGGTGAACTCACCCGGTGCTGGGCGTGCGTCGAGCTCGGCCGCAGTGATCCCCTCCAGGGCGGACAGAACGGCCTGGTGGCCTTCGCGGTACCTCGCGATCAGCGCGCGTCGTCGTTCGGCTTCCAACATCCATACACTATGCACGCTGCTGGCCGGCTAGGCTGAGATGCCGAGCAGTGACAGCGTGTCGCGCTGGAGGGCCTCGAGCAGGGCGTCCTCGGGAACGCGCGGAAGGCCGGTGCCGTCCACCAGCCGGTTGACTGACAGCGTCCCGTCGAGCGTTTCACGAGGCGTCGCCACTGGGTAATCGCTGCCAAAGACGAGCTTGTCGAGCACGTTCCACTCGGTGGCCAGGCGCAGGCCATTATAGAGCTGCCAAGGCCGGTAGAAGTTTGCCGACACGTCCGCGTAGACGTGCGGATGCTTGCGGATGACGGCGATGGTGTCGGCGTGCCACGGGTGGCCCATGTGGGCCATGACGATGCGCAGTTCGGGGAAGGCCATCGCCACCTCATCCATGACCAGCGGATGCGCGTAACGAATCGGGGCATTCCGCATGGGTGACGTGCCCTGGTGGAACACGATGGGCAGTCCTAGCCGCTGAGCGGCTTCGTACACCAGCCGCGCCTCGCGGCCGAGCGGATCGAAGCCCTGGTAATTCGGGCCGAGCTTGATGCCCCTGAGGCCGAGGTCGGCGACACAACGCTCGATCTCCGCTACGACATCACCTTCCTCAGGGTGTACGGACATGAACCCGATGAGCTTCTCGGGGTAGGCTCGCACAAACGCCGCCGTCTCAGCGTTGATGTCGCCCTGCCACTCCAGACCAGCCCCCGCCGAAGCCGGCGGTAGCCGGCCATCTTTGAAGCGGATGCCGAACACGCACGCGCGGTCGACCATCTGCATGGCCTGGATGTGGTCGGCCCAGCTCACAGCCGCCTCCACCACGCGGTCCGGCCGCCACTGAGCATTCTGTCTGCGTTGGTCAGGCGGCACACCGTCGCGGTGGGTCGGGGTGTGGGTATGAATGTCGACGAGCATGTCCTAGTTCGCCCGCCCGGCCGCGGCCTGAGCAGCGGGTGCCAAAGCCGCCTCCGTACTCCGGATGAAGACGTCGGCGCGCTCGAGAAACTCCGGCCGTAGCCGCGTGCCCAGCCCTGGGCCGTCGGGCGCCGACACGAAACCGTTCGCAACGGTGGGCAGCGTCGTCACCACTTCCTCGTACCAACCACCGTTGTAGTACGCGCGGACACCCTCCTGGATCATGGCATTTGGTAGCGACTGGCACAGGTGTGTGCCGGCGATGTACGTGACTGGGCCGGTGCAGTCGTGCGGGGCGAACGGCCGGTGGTACGTTTCGGCCATTTTGCCGATGGCGTGGCCTTCCGAAATACCACCTACCCAGCCGGTGTCCAGCATGACGATGCCGATCGCGTCGCAATCCAGCATCTGTCGGAATGCGGCGCGATTGGTCATCGTCTCTGAGGCGGTTGTTGGCACGCGCGTGCTGCGCGCGAACTGGGCCAGCGCCTCAGGGTTGTCCATCCTGATCGGGTCCTCGTACCACAGTGGCTTGATGTCCTCCAGCGCTTCGGCGATGCGAATTGCGGACTGGAGGTTCCAGCGTGAATGCAGCTCGACGGCGATCTCCATCTGTAACCCGACCGCGTCGCGGATGGCTCGGAACGGCTTGGCGCCTTGCTCGATCTGGGCCGGCGTGATGTGCTGACCGTTGGTTGCGTCCGCGAACTGGTCAAACGGCCAGATCTTCATGGCCGTGATGCCCATATCCAGCAACTCGCATGCGAGAGTGGCGGCCTGATCACGATCCTGCCATTTCAAAAGGTCTTCGTACGGACCTTCGTGCTCGCCGATACCCCAACTCTCGGCAAAACTGCCACCTGGGCGGTGAGCCTTGTAAATGTTGTAGCCGTAGCCAGCGCAGGTGTTGTAGATGCGAATGCTCTCGCGCACGGGTCCGCCCAGGCAGCGATAGATTGGGAGGTTGACGCTCTGGCCGAGGAGATCCCACAGCGCCACGTCGATAGCCGACAAACCGCGGGCTTCGGCCCCGATGGCGCGAAATGCCATGCCTTGACTGAGCGCGTACACGTGGCGCGCAACCTCACGTGGGTCCTTGCCTACCAGATACGGCCCGGCCATCTGGTGGATAAAGGCGGCGGCGGAGTCCGCGCCGAAGAACGTCTCGCCGAGGCCAATCAGGCCTTCATCAGTGTGGATCTGGAGCCAGAGCAGGTTCGGGTAGGTCGGGCTTTGGATCGTCTCGAGGCGAGTGATGCGCATGATGTGCTCGATCCCTTTTCGTGGTATTCAGCGTAGGCCGCGTCCGAGGCGCGGCCCGCGAACTGAGAGGCGCTCCGAACGCGCCGGAGCGTCCCAACCACGTTAGCACTGGTCTACACCAGTCTGCCTCACCCGCTGTCGGTACACCAGGCCGCCGGTGTAGCCGAGGTCGTACCAGCGGCCCAGGTCGGTCGGCCGCACGTGCATTGGGTGTCCCCACGCCGCGTCGTTCCAGCCGGCGCGAATGGCGGCACTACGCTCCGCGTGTGTGGGCGTCCGGCTGCGGAAGTTCTCTCGCAGAGCGCGGGCGCTGAGGCTTCCTAACACGTTCGCCGTCGTCCCCTCCTCCGGCCCAGCGCCGGGTAGCAGGACTATGGCGCCTGGCGATTACGAATTGGTTGAGCAGTTGTAACTGCTGAGTTGCGCCGCTGGCGTGGGGCCGTCCGCGTACGGGTGAGATGCTGGCGTCCGATTTAGACTCCGCTCGTGACCGGCCCGCTCGCGTCGGGCGCATACGCGGCCACCAGGTGGGTCACCCTCGGCTGATCGCCGGTCGTCAGGAAGCTTCGCGCTCGCTCGTCCATGGCGCGATCCGTGAGGGTGGCGCGCTCCACCTGGCGCAGGTGCTCGGCCCAGGACTCGACGACGAAACTTTCGAAGTAGTGCCCGGCCTCGATCGGGTCACGGAACAACCCCCAGCGAATGGCGCCGTCGCGCCGCCGAACGCGACCGAGCTGGCGCATCGTGAGTATGAATCGATCAGCTTTTTGGGGATCTACCCGGTATTCGACTGTGACCAATACTGGCCCCTCGTCCAGGTCCGGCGCGTGTTCCAGCTCAGGGTCAGGCAGCAGCTGCGTCGGCGTCAGATCGACACCTCCGATTACCTCGAGCCGCCATCGGCGGGTCGCTGCCACTCCCAGAACTATCCCCGAGGCGGCGAGCGCCAGGGTCCGTGGATCGCCGATGCGCTCGGCGACCAAACCCCACGTCAAACTGCCGACAGCCAACACCCCTTGGAACACGAGTAAGAACGTTGCCAGCGCCCGCGCCTTGACCCATTTGGGAGCCCACGCCTGGACCAGCACGTTGAGGCCGGAAGTGACAACCATCCAGGCGGCGCCCGCCACGGCCATCATCGCGCACAGCAGCGGCAGATTCGCCACGTAGCCCAGGGCGAGCGTCGCCAGCGCGAACACCACGGACGCTCCGCCCACGCGAACGTCGGCTGACAGGCGGTCCCGCAGTCGAGGCAGCAGACCAGCACCCGCGACAGCGCCCAGTCCGAGCGACGCGAGCAGCACCCCGTAGCCGCTGGACTGCAGTCCCATCTCGCGCCGTGCGACCATGGGTAATAGCGCCCACAGTGCGCTGGCGCACAGCATGAACGTAGCGGTGCGCACGAGCACTGCGTGCAGTTCGGGCGCGTGCTGCGCGTAGCGTAGCCCTGCCCGAGTCGCGCCGACCAAGCGCTCGGCCGGCAAATGACTTGGGCGTCGAACCCGTCGCCACCGATACAGGACCACGATGGTGGCCAGAAACGACACGGCATTCAACACGAAGTTCGCGCCGGGTCCGACCCACGCGACGATCAGACCGCCTAGCGCGGGACCGACAGCTCGGGCAAGGTTGAAACCGGCCGAATTGAGTGCGACTGCCGCTGGCATCCGCCGCCCGGGCGCGATCTCGGGAATGATCGACTGCCACGCTGGCGCGCTGAAGGCGGTACCTAGACCCAGCGCGAAGGTGAAGCACAGCAACAGCCACGCGTTCATCCAGCCAAGCAGAGTCAGTCCACCCAGCACGGCGGCTACCAAGAGCATCCATGTCTGGGCAGCGAGTAGCAGCCTGCGTCGGTCGACCAGGTCGGCCAGGGCGCCAGCGGGTAGACCAGCCAAAAAGATGGGCAAGCTTGTGGCGGTCTGCATGAGCGCGACCAGTACCGGCGACGGCGTCAGCTCCGTCATGAGCCACGAGCCGCCGACATTTTGCATCCAGGTGCCCACGTTGGATACGACCGAGGCCGCCCACAGCGCGCGGAAGAGGGGATCGATAAGTGGTTCGAGGGCAGAACCGGCGCGCCGCGGGGGCTCTGCACCTCCCGTGGTTGTCGACGGGTCCGCGGCGCCTGCCGGAGGAGCAGGCGCGTGGGCGGCGAGTGCAGGTACGCTGTCGCGAGCTGGCATGGATGGGTGTGTGCTTGTGAGAGCGGGCCGCGGCCGCCGAACGCACGTCACGTGCCGCGCAGCAGCACGCCGGCGGGCGTCACACGACGGCGGACATGCTGCAATAGTATTCTGCACCCGAACGTTGCCGAACGACCACGGTACCTTTCCTGGAGGAGTGATATGGCCAGCTCTCGTCTTCGCCTGATTCGTGCCGCTGCCGGTCTCCTGGTCGGCGTGCTGGCGGGCCTACCAGCCGTGACTTGGGCGCAGCCAGCGCCGCCGCCGCTGCCTGGCAACGTGCACGTGGTGGCCAGTGGCTTGGTCAACCCGCGCGGCTTCACCTGGGGCCCGGATGGCTCGCTGTACGTGATCGAGTCGGGCACTCCGCCAGCCGGATTCGTGCCACCTTCGGGTCCGCCGCAGCCAGACAGTCCGCCGGTGACCAACAACAATGGCCGCATCCTGCGGTTTGGCCCCGGTGGCGCGCGCACAGTCCTCGTTTCGGGCTTGCCAGTGGTCGTCGGGCCGCTCGGCGACACAGTCGGGGGCGCCAGCTTGGCCTTTTTGGGCGACCAGTTGTACGCGGCCATCAGCGCTGGCCCGAGGCATGGCCACCCCGAGATGGCCGGCGGAGTGTATCTGGTTGATGCTGGAAAGCTGACCCTGATCGCGGACACCGACGCCTACAACATCGATAACCCGTCTATCCACTCCAATCACGGCGACAGCAGCGACGAGCTCAGCAATCTGTACGACATGATCGCTCTCGATAATCAGCTGTATATCACCGACGGCAACCACGACGTCGTCCACGTCGTCGACCCGGCCGCGCCGGAGGGTGAGCGAATCAGCCGCCTGGCCGACCTGTCCACTGGCCATCGTGTTCTGACCGGCATCGCCGGCGGGCCGGACGGCAACCTGTACGTGTCGGACCTTACGTCGGCCCCGTTCCCAGCCGAAAGCGCGCAGATCTTTCAGATAACGCCGGACGGTGCGATCACGCCGGTCGTGAGCGGGGTCAGCGCTGGGGCCGGACTGGCGGCCGCTCCGGATGGGTCGATGTACGTGTCGGAGATCGCGAGCACGCTGGGTGTGCCTCCCTTCCTGGTTCCGCCGGGCCGCATCATGCGTGTCGTGGGCGCTCGTGTCGAACCCCTGGCAGCCCCGCTCATGTTCCCGACCATCCTGCGTTGGGGCCCCGACGGCCTGTACGCCTCGGTCTTCTCCGTAGGCGGTGACGCTGGTACGGGCATGATCGTCCGCATCGACACGTAACGCCTGGCCGGCGAGGGCCGCGCCGAGTCACCTTCGCCGCCGGTAGGTCCGCCAACACGCTGCTCCCGCATCGGGACCGACTCTTGCAGCCCACCTACCAGGTCTATGCACGAACCGCTGACACTCACGGACTTGGACACACGCGTCCACGCCGCATTGCTAAGAGCCGTAGGCCACATCCTCATCGCAGCCACTTTCGACGGCGAGGTTGTGTACTGGAATGGCATAGCCGAGCAGACGCTGGGGTGGTCTGCAGCCGACGTTGTTGGACGTGAGTCGCTGCATCTATTCGTGCCTGAGGACCTTGCCGAGCGCAGCGAACAGATCAGGACGCGCGTACTGAATGGCGAGGTTTGGTGCGGCGAATTCTGCCTGCGCCGGCGAGATGGCACTCGCGTGCCTGTCTTGGCCATTGCGTCGGCGCTGCGTGACCGTCTCGAGCATGTGGTTGGAGTGATCGCTGTCTACACCGATGTAACCGAGCGCAAGCGTTACGAGAACGCGCTGCAAGAGAGCGAGGAGCGATTTCGCCGCGTCGTCGAGACCTCCCAGGAGGGCATATGGATGACCGACCTGGATGGGGTGATCACGTTCGTGAATCCGTCGTTTGCCAGCCTCCTGGGCCACCAGGTCGCGGACATGCTGGGGCAGCCGCTGGATGCCTTTCTGGACGACGAGGGGCGGGCCCAGATCGCCACGAACCTCGAGCATCGTCAACGCAACCGTCCGCAGCGGGCCGACGTCAAGTTCGTCCGTCAGGACGGCACGCTGGTCTGGGCACAGGTCGCCTGTGGCGCGCTGTTCGATAAGCACGGCCTCGAAACGGGCGTGTTGGCGATGATCGCCGACGTCACGGACCGCCGACGCGCCGAAGCCGAGAGTGCCCGCCTGGCCGCCATCGTGATTTCGTCCGAGGACGCTATCTTCGCCAAGAACCTGGACGGCATTATCACGAATTGGAACGCTGGCGCCGAGCGGCTGTACGGATATTCGGCTGAGGACATAGTCGGCCAGTCAGCGTCGCTGCTTGCGCCGCCCGAGCGAGTAGACGAGATTCCGATGCTGCTGGAGCGTTTGGGGCGGGGCGAGGTCGTGAATCGTTTTCAGACCGTCCGCCGTCGAAAGGACGGCTCGCGCCTCGACGTCTCGCTCAGCCTCTCGCCCATCATCGATCGGGCTGGTCGCGTTACCGGGGGGGCAATCATTGCCCACGACATTACTGCCAGTCTGCAAGTGGCTCGAGAACGGGATGAGCTCAACGCGAAGCTCGAAGAACGCGTGATCGAGCGGACACAAGCGTTGGCGTCTGCGGTGCGCGGTCTGGAGGCCGAAGCGGCGGAACGCAAGCTGATGGAGCTTCAATTGCGAGTGGCGCGCGATGAAGCGCTAGCGGCGTCACGCGCGAAGAGCGCCTTTCTGGCGACCATGAGCCACGAGATCCGAACGCCGATGAATGGCGTCATCGGCATGACCGGTTTGCTGATGGATACACCGCTGACCCCACGTCAATTTGAGTATGCCGACGCCGTCCGACGCTCGGGCGAGGCCCTGCTCATCATCATCAACGACATCCTCGACTTTTCGAAAATTGAGGCCGGCAAGCTCGAGCTCGAGCTTGCCAGGGTGAATGTGCAAGAAACAGTTGAAGACGTGCTGGAGCTGCTGGCCCAGCAGGCGCACTCCAATGGGTTGGAGCTGGCGGCGCTGAACGACCCCGGCGTGCCCCCTGGCATGCTGGGTGACCCTAGCCGAATTCGACAGGTCCTCTTGAACCTGGTTGCCAACGCGGTCAAGTTCACCCAGCATGGTGAAGTGGTGGTTCGCACCCACCTGGAAGACCACGTACCGGGCGAGACGGCGACCGTGCGCTTCGATGTCACCGACACGGGTATCGGCTTCAGCCAGGAGACCGCGGCCCGACTATTTCAGTCGTTCTCGCAGGCAGATAGCTCCACCACCCGCAAATACGGCGGAACTGGCCTGGGCCTGGCAATCTGCAAGGCGCTCGTGCAGCAAATGGGCGGAACGATCGGGGCCGACAGTGAGGCCGGTCGAGGCAGCACCTTCTGGTTCACGGTGCGCCTGATGGGCCCCGCCACCGCGACGCCCAAATCCACGGCGGTTGCCGAACTGGTCGGGTTGCGTGTGCTCGCGGTGGACGACAATGCCACCAACCGAGCCATAATACGGGAGCAGTTGTCCGCGAGCGGCCTGGTGGTCACGACCGCGACCGACGGACCGAGCGCCCTGGAATGCCTGCGGGAGGCTATCGCGTACGGCCGCCCGTTCGCGGTAGCCGTTCTGGACATGTGCATGCCGGGCATGGATGGGGCCGCTCTGGCGGCTGCCATTCGCGCCGATCAATCCATCGCGGGCACGCCGCTGGGGCTGCTGACGTCGGTTGGCGAAGAGGGGTCGGCGGAGCTCTTCGCGGCGGTGCTGACAAAGCCAGCTCGCCCGGCCCAGCTCCTCAAGACACTGACGTCCGCATTGGGACTACACGTATCGACAGCGTCAGCAGCAGGATCCACGCCGCCGAGCGCCCCGGTCGACGACGACTGTGAC
>JBPCIO010000058.1:0-6125 GCA_051006215.1 Chloroflexota bacterium | reverse complement strand
GGACCAGGCGGGTGAGGCTTGCCGCGCATCATTCAGCCAGCTGATCGGCGCGGCAACTGAAGAAATTGCGCTGCTTCCCTCGGTTTCGGTCGGCGTCGCGACGACCGCCGCGACGCTGGCAGCCACTGATGAAGTGCTTGTGGCCGAGGACGAGTTTACGTCGCTGCTGTTTCCGTTGTTGGTCGCAGCCGGTCAGAAGGGTGCAGTCGTCCGAAGCGTGCCATTTGAGCGGCTCGCCGATAGCGTGGGCGCCGCAACGCGGTTGGTGGCTTTCAGCATGGTTCAATCCCAGTCTGGCCGGACGGCGGACCTCGCCGGGGTTACCGCCGCGGCCCGAATCGTCGGCGCACGCGTGCTGGTGGATGCCACGCACGCCGTGCCGTTTGTCCCGATCGACTCACGCGTGGACTACCTCGTATGCGCTGCCTACAAGCACCTGCTCAGCCCGCGGGGTGTCGCCTTTCTGTGCGTCAGAAAAGAACTCTGGGATGCCCCGCCACCCCTGTTTGCAAACTGGCGCAGCGCGAGCAACCCGTACGCCCACTACTACGGCGGTCCGCTCGACCTTGCGCCGAATGCAGCCCGTTTCGATGCGTCTCTGGCGTGGTTCTCCTGGGCTGGCGCGGCTGTTTCGCTCGACCTGCTGTGCCAGTGGCAGACGGGTGGTCTCTTACAGCACGTCGCGGACCTCTCCAGCCGCCTGGCCGCCAGACTCGATCTTCCCGCGCCAACGAGCTCCATAGTGAGCGTGCCGGTCGAAGATGCCGAGGCCGTTCGCGGCAGCCTCTCCAGCGCCGGCATCAAAGCCGCGGTGCGTGCTGGCAGCGTCCGGCTCTCACCCCACGTCTACAACACCCCAGAACAGATCGACAGCGCAGCGTCAGTTCTCGCGCGCCTGGTTCCGCACACGTTTCGGTAGTCATAGCTCGAGCAGGGACACGGCCTAGCGGCCTGGATACTATGGTCCCAAAAGAGGTACGCATGCCAAGATTGCACCTGCTGCTCCCACCGTACGCGCGGGCCGTGGCCGTAAGCGCTCTGGCCCTGGTACTCGCCGCCTGCTCGGCCTCGGCGCCGGCTGCTCCAGCAGCCGCCCCCACCAGCAATGCGAGCTCGACAGGAGCTCAGCCCGCCGCCAACGCCAGCGTGGTCGAAATCAGCCTGCACTATCCGGTTGGTGTGTCGGGCCCGCTGGCCAAGATCATCGATACCTACGTCGGCCAGTTCAATCAGGAACATCCCACGATCAAGGTCACACCGGTGTATGACGGCGATTACCCGAGCACCGCGGCCAAGGTGCTACAGCTGTCGCAGGCGGGAACGCCAGCCGACGTGGCCATCGTCAATGCCGCGGCTATCTATCAAATGACCGATGCGAACGCCGTGATGCCACTTGACGATCTGATTGCCCAGGCAGGCGGCGACAGCTACATCAAGGACTTCTACCCGGCCTTTCTGGCGAATTCTCAGATGGGCGGCCACACCTGGAGTGTGCCATTCCAGCGCAGCACGTTGGTGCTCTATTACAACAAGGATCTCTTCCAGCAGGCTGGCATCGGCAATCCGCCTCAGGGCTGGGACGAGATGATCCCAGACGCGCAGAAACTTACGGCCAAGGATCCTAACGGAAACGTCTCGCGGTACGGCGTCGGCTTCCCTTCGTCCGGCACCGCCTACTGGGAGTTCCAGGCACTCGCCATCGAGTCCGGCCAGAATGTCTATGACAACAACGCGGGCAACAAGGTGTTTTTCAACGCGCCTGCGTCAGCCCAAGCGCTCCAATTCATGATCGACCTGAACAAGAAGTATGGCGTGAGTCCGTCCGGTGCCGTGAACTGGGACACGCTGCCAAGTGACTTCGCGGCTGGCAAGTTCGGGATGATCTATCACTCGACGGGCAGTCTGACGAATGTACTCAAGAGCGCGCAGTTCAACGTTGGCGTCGCATTCTTGCCAAAGAACCAACAGTTCGGATCGCCGACCGGCGGCGGGAACCTCTACATCATGAAAGGCATTTCTGCCGATCACCAAGCCGCGGCCTGGCAACTGGTGCAGTGGTTGACGACGCCCGAACGCGAGGCGCAATGGAGCATCGACAGCGGCTACGTCGCCCCACGCAAGTCGGCCTATGACACGCAGGCGCTGAAGGACTATACGACCAAGAATCCGCAGGCACTTGTCGCCCGCGACCAGTTGCAATACGCCCAGAACGAGCTCGGAACACACAATATGGTCGAGGTCCAAAAGATCCTGAGCGACGCGATTCAGGCAGGCGTGACCGGCACATCAACACCCCAAACCGCGCTCGACCAGGCGCAGCAGAACGCTACGCAGATCCTGAGTCAGTTCCAGACCTAGCGCTCTCCGCACGCTCAGAAGCAACGTTGTATGTATGAGGGCGCCTCCATCCGCGGTCGCCACGCCAGCAGTAAACGGGCGGGCCGCGGCGCGCCCGGCGCCGATGCTGCGCCGGTCTGCCAGCCGCACCCTGCGCGGGTATCTGCTGCTGCTCCCGTCGCTGCTGTTTCTGCTGCCATTCACGGTCTGGCCTGCCATCCGGGTCGTGTTCGCCAGTCTGTTCCAGCAGGACCTCTCGCATCCGGACCCCACATTTGTCGGGCTCGGCAACTTTGTGGCCGAGTTCACCAATCCAGTCTTCGTGCAGGTCCTGCGCAACACTGCGCTGTACACACTCGGAACGGTTCCGGTCAGCGTTGTGCTGGCGTTGCTTTTGGCTATCGAGGTGAACAAACGCCTGCGATTGGCTGGCGCATTCCGCACCGCGCTGTTCTACCCGACGATCCTCCCCACGGTCGGGGCGGCCTCAATCTGGCTGTTTGTGTATACGCCCAGCTTCGGTCTGCTGGACCGTCTACTGTCGCTTTTCGGCGTCGGCAACCACAACTGGTTGGGCGATCCGGGGCTCGTGTTACCCGCACTGATGCTGATCGCAATCTGGAAGCAGACTGGGTACTTCATGGTCTTCTACCTTGCTGGCCTGCAAGGGTTGCCTGAATCAGTTTTCGAAGCGGCCGCGCTCGAGGGCGCCAGCGGCCTGCGCATGCTCGTGTCGTTGACCGTGCCGCTGCTGTCGGGAACGACCGTCTTCGTCACGACGGTTGCGCTGGTCAACGCATTCCAGACCGTCGACCAATTGTTCATCCTGACGCAAGGCGGCCCCAACAATAGCAGCAGCCTGCTGCTCTACTGGCTCTACATCGAAGGCTTTCACAATTTCAACGTCGGTCGGGCGAGCGCTGTGACTGTAGTCATGATTGCAGTCGTGCTGGGAGTGAGCCTGGTGAATTTCCGTTTTCAAGAACGCGAAGCGCACTACGAAGCATGAACTTCGCCAAGCGTTTGGATCGGCTGCGGGCCAACGCGGTTCTGCTGATAGTGTGTGCGGTATGGGTGCTGCCGCTGGTGTGGGCGGCGGGTACCGCGCTGCGACCTTCGAACCTGCCGGTGGGCACCGGCTGGCTGTGGCTACCGGGGTCGCCGACATTCGAAAACTTCGCCGACGCCTGGGACGCGGCGCCGTTCGTTACGTACTACGCCAACACGATCGTGATCTGTACCGGCATCCTGCTGGTTCAGCTCGTGACGGTCACCCTCGGCGGTTACGCGTTCGCGCGGGTGCGATTTCGGGGCCGCGAGTGGATGTTTGCCGTATTCCTGTTGCAGCTCTTGCTGCCGCTGCCGGTGCTGGCCGAGCCAAACTTTCTCACCATGCGCGATCTGCACCTTATCGACAACAAGCTCGCGATCATGCTGCCGTACATGGCCTCGGGATTCGGCGTGTTCCTCATGCGGCAGGCCTACAGGAGCGTGCCGATTGAGCTGGAGGAGGCGGCGGTACTGGATGGCTGCCGCTGGTGGCAACTCCTGGCGTATGTGTACATTCCGTTGACCAGGCCAGGGCTGGTTGCGTTTTCGATCGTGTCGATCACCTTCCACTGGAACGATTTTCTGTGGCCGCTGCTGGTCACGAACACTCCGGCGGCCAGGCCGCTCACGGTGGGTCTGGCATCCTTTGCGAGTGCGGGTGAAAACGGCGCACAGTTTCCGCTCATCATGGCTGGCGCCCTACTGGTGATGGCGCCGGTACTAATCGTCTTCCTGGCCTTCCAACGTCACTTCGTCGCCAGCTTCGTGCAATCCGGCTTCAAGTAACCCAATCGCGCGGTGCACAGTCAGTCGACGGTTGTCCACACGACCGTTCGCGCGGTGGCTGGTCTACCTTCCCGTTATGATAGGCTGTGCCTATCGTCGTGAGCGATTGTTGATCTTAGACAGACGCCATCGATCACGGTAGCGTTTCCAACTGAGCATGTGCACCGATGATCGACGCTAGCCTGACCCGCGGCCGCCCCATCACTGGACTGGCTTCACTGTGGCACTCGACTGTCGGGAAGAAATTCGCCATGGCCAGCTCTGGCCTGATCTGGTTCGGCTACCTGGTCGCCCACCTGTGGGGAAACCTAAAGATTTACGCCGGCGCCCCATTTTTGAATGACTACGCCGTCTTCTTGCGCGCGGTCGGCGAACCGTTCTTCGGTGCTTCGCAGCTCTTGTGGCTGGCGCGGATCGTGTTGATCCCGGCGTTTATTATCCACATCATCGCAGCCGTGCAACTGGCTCAGCGCGACCGCGCCGGCCGCCCCCGGGCGTACGCTGTGCGGCGGAGTATCGAATCTACGTTTGCCTCCCGCACCATGCTGTACGGCGGCATCGTTATCCTGCTGTTTGTCATCTACCACGTGCTGGACTTTACCTTTGGCAGGGTCAATCCAAGCTTCGAAGAGGGCAACGTGTATCACAACGTGGTGGCCAGCTTCCGGGTGTGGCCGGTGGCAGCGTTCTACATTGTTGCCATGCTAGCCGTCGGACTGCATCTGTTCCACGGCATCTGGAGCACCTTTCAGACGCTCGGCTGGAACACGGTCCGCTCCAACCGAATCATCCGCAATCTGGCCACACTTTTCGCCCTGGCGCTCACCATCGGCAATATCTCCATTCCAATCGCGGTCCTGGCGGGGATCGTGAGGTAGACGGGAGTCTGGACCACCGTGGCTGTCATTGTCACTGAACCCCCACGCGTCATGCCGCCTGTGCCGGCGCGGACGCCGCCGCTGTACGAGACTGTCGAGACGCCTCTGGATGGACGCACGCCATCGGGACCCATTACCGAGCGCTGGGAAAAGCAGCGGTTCGAAATGAAACTCGTCAATCCGTCCAATCGCAGGCGTTACACCGTGCTGATCGTGGGCTCCGGTCTGGCTGGTGGGGCCGCCGCCGCGACGCTCGGCGAAGCCGGCTACAACGTCAAGTGTTTCTGCTACCAGGATAGCCCGCGCCGAGCCCACAGCATCGCTGCCCAGGGCGGCATCAACGCCGCCAAGAACTACCGCAACGACGGCGACTCCGTGCACCGCCTGTTCTACGACACCGTCAAGGGCGGTGACTTCCGCTCTCGCGAATCGAATGTCTACCGCCTGGCGGAGCTCAGCGGCAACATCATCGACCAGTGTGTTGCGCAGGGTGTTCCATTCGCTCGCGAGTACGGCGGACTGCTGGACACTCGCTCGTTTGGTGGTGCACAGGTTTCGCGCACGTTCTACGCACGCGGACAGACCGGCCAGCAGCTCCTGCTCGGGGTGTACGGAAGCCTCGAGCGCCAGATTGCGGCGGGCACGGTGACCATGTTTGCGCGACACGAAATGCTCGAGATCGTCATCGTGGATGGAGTCGCACGCGGCATTGTCACTCGCGACATGGTGACCGGCGAGATTGAGGCACACGCTGGAGACGTCGTCATTCTCGCCACCGGCGGATACAGCAACGTGTTCTATTTGTCCACCAACGCGCGCGGCTGCAACGCCACCGCCATCTGGCGAGCGTACAAGCAGGGCGCGTTGTTTGCCAATCCGTGCTACACGCAGATCCACCCGACCTGCATTCCACAGTCTGGAGACTATCAATCCAAGCTGACCCTGATGAGCGAGTCGCTGCGGAATGACGGACGGGTGTGGGTGCCCGCGCGCCCGGGCGACACTCGGCCAGCCGACCAGATTCCCGAGTCCGAACGCGACTATTTCCTCGAGCGCAAGTACCCGAGCTACGGC
>JBPCIO010000057.1:0-8207 GCA_051006215.1 Chloroflexota bacterium | reverse complement strand
GTGGTCATCGCTTACGATCTTTTGTCAGGCGAGCGCTGGTAGGCCGAAGGAAGTGCTGGACCTGCTCAGGCGACTTGAACCGCCGCATCACTCGCTCACGTCCGATCGATGATCGGCGTGACCTTGCCGGCCTCGATAAGCTGCGTCAGAAACCTCAGGTCCGGCGCGTTCGTTATCCCGAGCAGCGAGCGCAGCTCCTGGCTCACGAACGGAGACAACACGAGTGCCCGCAGGGTCCGCTCCAGCGCGCCTCCGATAAGCCGGGCCATGGCAATCTTGTCATTCCCGGGAAGCCTTGATGCACCGCGGATGCGCCAGGGCGGATGATTTGAGTATCCGTGCGGAGGGCACATTCACGACTCTTATCCTTAGGCGAGGCACCAGGCGAAGCCGCACACCCAAACCGACGAGTAGCAGACCAAGCACAAAATAGAATGGCTGAAGCCACAGGGCGAGGCTCATTCCTGCGTTCGGATCGGCTGGCAGCGACGGGCTGACCGCACCTACTTCTAAGCCGAGCAGTTGTAACCACACGTGCAGGGTTGTCGCCAGCATCTCGACCACCTCAAAGATGCATATGGCCAGACCTGTGACGATCGAGGCCAGGGGTGCCCATTGCCAGCGGAGCACGAGCGCAATCGCCGACACCAGCGCACCGCCTCCGACGATGGTGCCCAACACAAGAGCTGGGATGAAGTAGCTGGTGAACGGACTGCCCTGGATCAGTTCCGGGGTGAGGCCGGCGCGACCCAGATACGACCAACGACCGCCGTGATCTCAAGAAAAAGATCCAAGCCGATAAGGCACACCCGGATCAGCGGCTCCAGTGCCGCCCACGAGTTTGGGCGTATTTTTCACAGGTGTACTTTGCCCATCTGACCGCCGGTGGGTGGGCGCTGCTAGCGGTCGTTGGCCGAGATCCGGAGCAGCCCGAATACGAACTCACTGGCGAGCTCATCGCCGGGATTATCACCGCACTTCGCGGAGCCGAGCCAGACATCGACGTGGTTGTTGCGCAGCCCGAGCAGATACTCCACTCCATGAAGGGCGGTCCGCTGCTCGCAACGGCACACCTCCCACGCGGGGCCGCCGCCCTCGGCGATGGCCTGCACGAAGATGCATTTCGTCACCTATGGCCCGTGTTCGACGCGACCCATCCGGTCGTTCATCGGTTCATGCGCTGGACAGCGCTGCTGGACCTGGTCGAATCGGGGATCCGCTGTGGGCAGCGCGACAAGCTGGTCGCCATCATCGTCGATCTCAAGGTAATCGCGACGCGGAGTGAAGCGTCATTCTGCAAGCGGATCCTCGCTCAGCGCGCGCTGGCCCGTCAGACGCCGGCCAACCTGGCGCAGATTATCGACTGGCTGGAGACGACGGCGCGTGCCTGGAACGCCGATCCGACACCGTTCGAATAGGGCGGTAAACGGAAAGCCCGTCGCGACCGTGCCTACCGAGGGCGTCATCCACTCGGCGGCTCTGGAGCTTGCACCCGTAGGCCAACACATCGTCAACCCCAGTTCACGGACCAATGGCGACATTCCGGTCGAGTGACCCACTAGCGCTCACCCGCCGTACCGCGGAATGGGTAGCGCGCGGTGGCGCCGTGCTCGACTATCCAGACGACGGAGCGTTCCAACCGCTCGTTCCCGATGTTGTCCCGCAGCCCTGTGTCGACCAGGCCGTCGCGGCGGAACCCCGCTGTCGACGGCACCGCTGCCAGGCGCCGCCGCCACTATCGTGGACGACGAGGCCGCTGTGTGGCTCGGCTTGCAGGCCCTGGCGCGCGCGCCAGGGCTTGCGCGATCTCAGTGTCAATTACTGGGCACGCAGCTGGAAGCGTAGGATTTCGTGCGCCTCCTGGCGCTCGTACGCTTGCTCGACCAGCGGATCGAACAACTGCGTTGGATCGAGCACCGCCGGTATACCCATGACGCGCACATCGAGCGTCGAGTGGTCGAGCTTCAGGACGGAATAGCTGAACGTCCTGAAGCTCACGAAGTCTGCCGGGATAATCTCGCCGGCGGGCATACCTGTAGCGACCACACTGTTCGCGACAAGCCCCGGGAATGACGCCTCGAGTCCGATCGGATCGTAGCCCTGTTGCAGCAGGCCATCGGTCTTTCCCTTCGTATCGGGGATGGTGCCATTCCAGGTGTCGACCACTTTGCGGTCCGCGTCGCGCAGCGAGAGTCCGTACACGTCCACGTTGTGCGTCTGGTCGATCGGATCAACGTCGGCGCCGAGGGGACCGGTGATGATCTCGAACGCGTTTCTGGCGGGCTGAAAAGGCGAGGCAGGATCGGCCGGATCGGTGTTGTAGCTCAGGTTGTTGACCGCCGTGTAGTGGTTGTCCGTGGTCAGGAACACCACATTATTGATGCCACTGTCATCAATGAATTTAAGCAAGCGGTTGCGTTCGCAGACATACCCAGAGACCCACGATTTCGTCCCGTCGTAGGCTTTGCCAAGCTCCTGAATGGGTGACGAGATAACGACCACTTTCCAGGCAACGCCGCGTGCCTGCGCCGACTTCAACTCACTCTCGAACCAGGCAAACTGCGGTTGTCCAAGCATCGTCCGCGAGCAGTCAGCCGCGGCCGGATCGGTCGCCACCACAGCCGCGTCGCGGTAGCTCCGGTCGTCCAGGACCAACAACTCGACATTCGCGCCCCAGGCCACCGATCGATAGAACTTCTGCGTACCGTCGAGGCGCGGATCGCCGGTATTCGCGACGCCGACATCTTCGACCGGTTGGTACTCGCTATACGCCCGGATTCGATTGCGGAAGCCCTCGGTCTGGTTCACGAATTGATCGCCGATGGTTGCGCCACCGGTGATGTACGGCGGAGCACCACGCTCCTTGGAGAGTGCTGTTTCGTGATTATCGAAGATGGAGTACTGCCCGAATCGCTCATACAGATCGCGCATGGGCACGTTGTCGGACGCGGCGCCAGGACGCGGTTCACGATTCTCGCGGTACTTCCAACGGAAGTCGTCAAGGCTCTCGGCCGCGATCGTCCCGTTCTTGCCGGTTTCGAGGTTTCGACTCTCGTAGAACAGGTCGCCTAGAAACACGAAGGTGTCCAACGGCTCCTTCATCAGGCTGGTCAGGAGTGGGTACGGTCGCCATGACCAGTGCGCGTCGCCCGTAAACGCAATTGTCACGGGGACATCCTGATTGGCGTCATATGGCGTGCGGAACGAGCCGACGTCACTCACTGCGCCAGCCCCTCGAAAGCGGAAGTAGTAGGTCTGACCCGGAATGAGTCCGCTGGGGGTGACCTTGACGGTGAAGTCGGTGCTCGACCTGCTGGCGGTCGGAGCCAAGTTCATGGCGTCGTCGAAGCCGGGGGTGGTCGACAACTCAGCTGAGACGTCGGTCGCGCTGCCAATGCGAGTCCACAGAATCGTGGTTGTCGGCGTCATGTCACCGCTGGCGACTCCGTAGCCAAACGGTCCCGGCCGGGCAGCGGCCACAGGCACTGGCGTCTGGGTCGGAAATGGCGCCTGCGCTTGGGCCAGGCCCGGAGAGGAGTGAGCCTCGGCGCCGCGTGCCGCCGACAACACCACGATCAGGATCGGCAGCGACCAGCGCATCACTGCGGCAAGCGACGTCGGCATGCGGGATACCTCCAGCCGGGTTGGTTCAGCCAACCAGGCTATCGGTGCAGTGCCCGCGGCAACGTTAACGGCACGTGAACCGCTGGCAAAGGCTTGCCGCGGATCGTGCCGTGGTCAGGTGTCGGCCCGACTAACCACGTCATTCCTGGCGCGGGCTACCGCGCACCCTGTCGATCTGTCACCATCAGGAAAGCCACTGTAGCTGCCAGAGAAAGCGCGCTCCATGCGGGCACAGGTCCATTCGCGTACTTCTCTTTAGCCACCGAAATGAGGACGGCGAGGGCGGCGGCGTGCCGGTTGGTCCACGCCAGCGCCCAGCCCGATGCGCGACGCGTTTCGATCTTCACGATCGGGTCTGTCGTAAGGTCGAGTACGCGGCCAGCGAGCTTCTCCACCACGCTGCATGTCCGGTGAGGATCGCCATTTGAGCTGCTGACGTCAGCCGACCTGCCTGGTCCTCGGGACGAGGACTGAGTTCAGCAGCCCTATGCAGCGCTCGTGTGCAGCCGCGGCCAGGCCTCCTCGACGTTGTGCTTCCGCAGCGCTAGCGACGAGCAATGCGGCCACCGCCTCATCAGGCTGCAACGCCGCCGCCGCGAGAGGCCATGCCCTGCGTTCTGGCATGTCGTGCAACATCTCGGCGAGCTTCCCGTGAGCCACGGCGCGCTCCTCGAAGCTGCACTACAACCTTCTCCCCGCCGACGCTGACGTCTTCGATGACGGCGCGAAAATCTGGGCCGGCGTGACGAAACTCGCGAAGCTCCGCTTCACCGCCTCGACGCCACGCTGTTCGCCCAGGAGGCCGCTGCGGGCGACAAAGTCAGCGGCGAAGACTTCATCCCAGATCGCACGGTCTCGGCGGTTTAGGCCCTCCGCGAAGATCCGTCGAGCCAACTTTTCCGCGTCATGTATCATGCTGTGGGAACTCCATCTATAACGAGTCTAGGGCGAGTTTCGATTACTGCGGATCTCACCAGTTCGCCATCTACCCTGCGCGCAAAATGTGCCAGCTCCAGGATCTCATGACCGCCGACCGGTCACTCCGGACTCATCGTCCTGGCGGCTCTGAAGCCGGATCCGACCCGCTCTCGTGAGCATGTAGTACGCGGAAATTCCGGCGCACGCTGGCACTCCCATCGCCACCTATGTTGCGCTTACTGCTCGCCGAGCGCGCGTTTGTAACTCAGGGTCCTCGCCAGCGCGTGGCTAGACCGCTGCATCCATATCCCCTCCTTCAGCCGCGTCCCAGCCTAGGAGCCCCGAGGGCATCTCGGGGCGGGTCCCGGTGATTTGGTTCGGGCCTGGCAGCACAGCACGCGTTCGTCACGAGATCGCGCAAGTCCATTTCGATGCCTCCTGTGAGTAACGCTTTGTGGCAACGGGGCGCCTGGTCAAGCAATCGCATTACGATCCTGAACCGATGACCGACGAGCGTACGAAGGGCACGGCTTAGCTCCCCGCCATGGACCTTCCCTCCACCGCAAAGTTGCCGCAGGACCATGCGGCTTACGTGTAGCTGTGTCCGGGGATGGTGATGGTGATTCCGGCGTCGACGGTCAGGACCTGGCCGGTAACCCAGCGGGCTTCGTCGCTGGCCAGGTAGACGGCCGCCCAGGCGATGTCCAAGCGCTGCCCTCGTCCTTGAGGCCGAGGCCGAGCGAATCTGCGAGATTTGGCGAGTGACTGTGACCAGACGCAGAACGCCCGATGTCGTTCACCTGGACCAACCGAGCAGTGATTTGGGCGGCAAATAGCTGCGGCCAGGTCCCTACCTGGACTGGATGCACCGTTGTTTTCCGCGGGATTTGGACAGCGGCGGCGGTGGGCCACACCGCCGTTAGCCGTCGGTCATCTAGCCGCGGACCGACGCGTCGCGGTCCTGGCAAATGAGGAACTCGCCGCCAGCCGCTTTGGCCAGCTCCGATCCGAAGAGGGCACCCGGCGTGTACGCGCCCGGCCGGCTTTCGTCCCTCATGATTCGTTGCGCGACTTCCACCGCCACCGCGACAGTAAACGCGTGCGCGTCTCCGGCGCGAAGCCAGCCTTCCCGGACAGCCCGGTCGACCATTCTGCGCGCGCGTGCGCCCACGACGATTTACGGGGCATCGCCTGTGCCCGCAGCTTGACTCGCTCCAACCTCCGGGCCGCGAAACCGGCCACGCCCGGGATGTGAAAGACGGCAGATACAGCAGGCATCATCAGTCGGACAGCGGCGCTGGTCGGCGCCACGCTCGAGGCCGCCACGACCTCGGCGGCCTTACTGGCCCGCCACGCGGCCAGCAACTCGCCGCTCGGAATGCTCGCCGAGGCAACCATATCGCCATCCGGAGTCGTCAGGTGCGTCGGCTTGCCAAAAACCGGGGCTGACGCCAGGCGTCCGTTGCGAACCTCCCAGCCACCAGATGGAATGTTGTCAACGATGCTGTGGGCCAGGGCTGAGCCGATAACGCCCGGTT
Organism: Chloroflexota bacterium; assembly: GCA_051006215.1. Taxonomy (GTDB): domain Bacteria; phylum Chloroflexota; class UBA6077; order UBA6077; family CF-72; genus CF-72. Next base: position 2,127 of record JBPCIO010000057.1, on the reverse strand, counting down.
CTGTGGCGAGGGAGGGCACTGCGTCGACGCGCACCCGTGAGGCCGGCGGATGTCCTTCACAGAGGTGCAAAAGTGTGCTTTCGGTAGCCAGCACGCCGAAGCCGGCGCCGGTCACGAATACTCGCCCCGAGTCCGCGGCCTCGCGATCGAGAGCCAGGATTCCCTGGACGGCGGGAAGCTCGTTAGCCACATCGACGTAGTGCGTTCCGACAGGGCACGCCCGGGCAACAGTGATCGCAGTGGCCGTGAACGGGCCGACGGTGTTGATGACGACCGACGGCGGATCTCGGGTGAGGTCGGCGAGGACGGCGTCCAGCGAGCCCACGACCAGCCTCGGAGCGCCGCCGACGCTCGCGGCCACCTCTTCGAGGCGCTCGCGGTCCCGACCGGCGAGCGCAATTGAGACGCCCGCATGCTGCAATTGCTTGGCCACGGCGCGACCGACGCGGCCAGTCGCGCCGAGCACGCAGATTTCATTGTTCATCGAATCCCGCCTCCGCCCCGCCGGCTCAGCTGATGACATTGCATGCCGTCACTTTATATCAGACTGATGACACGGGATGTCATAATTTAGAATCGGTCATGGGGCGATGGCAACCGGGCGCGCGTGAGCGGTTGGAGCGTGCTGCCCTCGAGTTGTTTGTCGAGCAGGGGTTTGCTGAGACGACCGTCCCTCAGATCACCGCTCGCGCCGGGCTGACGACCCGCACGTTTTTCCGTCACTTCGCGGACAAGCGCGAGGTGCTCTTTGCCGGCGAAGACGAACTGCCGAAGTTAGTCGCAAGGCTCACCACCGAAACCCCGGCGTCCCTCGACCCCATGGCAGCGCTCGCGTTTGCGGTCGACTCGATCGCCGAAGCTGTCTTTGAAGGCCGCCGCGACTATCTCCGAACTCGGCGTGCCGTGATCAACGCTGATGAAGGTCTTCGCGAGCGTGAGCTCCGGAAAGGTGCGGTGCTTTCGGAACTGGTTCGCAAAGGATTCCTTGATCGGGGCACCGACGAGCTGACGTCGACACTCGCCGCTCATATCGCGGTGACCGTCTTCAGCGTCGCACTGAACCGTTGGCTGGACCAGGAGAGAGGGTTTGCCGAGATCGCCGTCGAAGTACAAGACGCGCTCCGGCTCCTTGTTGCAGATTCGCGACCGCAGCATTCAGAGCCGAGCGCCCCCAGCCATGTCCGGGATGCGTCGGTTACCCAAGACTAGACTGCATCCTCCGTCATCGAAGCTCTAAAAGTGCCGCCCTACTTTGAGGCTGGTGGTGCGACCCGTTCTTTCCAAACCGCTGGCGACAGCGGGGGACGAGAGGGGTCAGGAAAGGAGGTTCCTGATTACAACTGACTCATCCGGTGATCGGTGCGATTCCGATCCCTCCTGGTGCATGGAAGAATAGCGCTACCCCTGAGGCTGTGACTGGTCATCAATGCTGCTAGGCCCGCTCACTCGGGCCCATTTGGACCCACGCCCTGACCAGGTTGACAGTCCGCAGGCAATGTGGGCGGCGCCGGTTGATGAGCGGTGGATGGTCGACCGAGAGCCTGGCGTTTAGCGCCTGGGTGGGCAGCGAGCAGTATGTGACAGCCCACATCGACACCGGCATCCCGCCTCAACACTGAGATACGAACGACGATGGGCACAAGCAAAAGCACTTCCGGCTTGTTGGCAGCGACATGAGGATCTCGATCGAGTTCGTAAATATCGTGCAGCGTCTGCACGACACCAGGGTTTTCGACTCGACTGCCGTTCAGAACGATTGGCAAAGTGGCGGCTTTGGCGGTCAAGCTCACGCTTGCCACGGCAACCCTGCCAGGACCACTCCCACCGCCAGCTGAGGTGGGGTGGGGTGGGGTGCCCTGCAACCGGCCGAGCGTCCTGCCCAGACCTGAGCCAAACAACAGGAGGCACACCGCCCCGAGACCCCCAATAAGTTGCACCTCGCGGAGCGCCTCCCCCGTGCTGGATGTAGTAGGCGGCGGATCTTCAGGTCCTGCCGGATGTCTACACTCCGCGTCCCGTCACACCCAGCGCGCGGACTGCGCGCGCCTCCACGCTGATCTCAGCTGGGGTTGTGCCCTTGAGATCACCGTCGGCCTGGAGCGGGAGTGGCCGATCACGGGACACGAT
>JBPCIO010000056.1:0-4970 GCA_051006215.1 Chloroflexota bacterium | reverse complement strand
GGAGAAGACGATGCGCGTAGCGCTCTACGCTCGGGTGTCCACTGAGCGACAGGAGAAAGAGCGGACGATTGAGTCTCCAGTAGATGCCCTGCGCAGTTTCGCGCGGGAGCATGGCCACCTCATCGTCGAACCATTCGTCTGTCTGGATGAAGGTCAGAGCGGGGCGCGGCTCGATCGCCCCGCGCTGGACCGGCTCCGCGACGGCGCACGCGCCCGCGCTTTCGAGGCGGTCCTGGTGCTGTGTCCCGACCGCCTGGCCAGGAAGTACGTCTACCAGGTCCTCATCCTGGAGGAGCTCGAGAAGTGGGGCGTGCAGGTCATCTTCCTGGAGCAACCGCTGACCGATGACCCACAAGCGCATTTGCTCCTGCAGATTCAGGGCGCGGTCGCTGAATACGAGCGCGCCCAGATCGCCGAGCGATACCGCCGCGGCAAACTGTACCGAGCGCGTCAGGGCGAAGTGGTGGTCTGGAAGGTGCCCTACGGCTATCGTCGAGTGCCTCGCTCGGTAGGGTCGCCGGCTCGGCTGGAGATCTTCGAACGGCGGTCGTGCGTCAGATTTTCACCTGGCATGTCGAAGAGCATCTCTCGACGCGCGAGCTGGCCAAGCGGCTGACCCTGGAGCAGGTTCCGACGCCGCATGGCCGGAGTCGCTACTGGGGAACCTCGACCATTAGCCGCATCTTGCATAACCATGCGTACATCGGTGAGTGGCAGACCAACACCGAACAGATGACGCGCATAACCGACCCGAAGAGTCGCTATCGCTGGCAAACCGTGCCACGTGACCGCCAGGAGTGGATCACGATCCCGGTGCCGCCCATCGTCGAGGCCGATCTCTTTCACCGTTCACAGCAAATTCACCGCGACAACAGCCGGTTCAGTCCACCGCATCTCGGTCGGCCGTGGTGGTTACTGCGCTGCCTGATGTGGTGCGGTGAGTGCCACCGCAGCGGCCGGTGCCATACCATGCGCACTCGCAATGGTACCCTCACCCGCTACTACCACTGTCACAGCCACACCTCTTTCATCTCCCCCGAGCAACGCTGCGGCCAGCGCCACATTCGCGCCGACGCCCTTGACGCCTTCGTCTGGAACAAAGGTCTGTGAGGTGTTGCGCGACCCGCACATCCTCCTGCAGGCGACCGCTGGCGGTGGTCAATTCTTGTCCGACGATGACGCGCTCGCCAATCAGCTGGAAGTTGTGAAGCGTCAGTTCGGCCATGTCCAGAAAGAGCAACAGCGGCTGCTCGATGCCTACCAAGTGGGGCTGCTCACGCTCGAGAACTCGAGAAGCGAATTCTTCCGCTCCGAGCTCGAAGGCAAACCCTGGAGCAGGAAATGCAGCAGCTGGAGCAAGACCGCGACCGGGCTCGCTCAACCCACAATTTCCGTGACAACATTCAGGCTTTGTCGGCGACGCTGTCCGCTGGCTTGGAGAATCTCTCATTCCACGAACGCCAGGAGTTCCTGCGCCTGGTGCTTGAACATGTCGAGGTTGAGAACTGGCACGTCAAGATCATCTTCCGTATCCCGCTCCCCAATGACAATTCCCCCTTTGCCGACACCGCCCTCGGGAGAAGTGTCAACCGATTTCGCTTTGCGTTCTGCTCGTCGTCATGGAAGGCGAGTCGTACCGGAAGCGGACCTCGCCTCATGCCAGGCGCGCTCAGGCTGCCGGCAAGGACGCTCACTGATGGCCAGATCGTCCGGCCATCACCACCACAGCCACCCCCTAACGCCGCTCCCTCGCCCTCCGTGACCTCCGACCTACTTGCTTCGCTGACCGCCTTCCCTTACAACTACGGCATCCCGGAGTGGATCAATCCTTTTGCAAACGGGTGGATCAATCCTTTTGCAAAACGACATATGCGATGACGAAGAAGGCCCGACTGGCAATGCCATGTCTGGCGATAGTCGACATCGGGCTGGCGCCCGCGCGGAGGATCAGGATTTCGTGGCAGCGCTGGATGACAATGTACGGCTCGCGCGTACCGATCATGGTTGTGTCGGCGGTCGGTGAGCCTGCTTTCCGGACTGCTGTCCGGCGGACGGAGCCGTAGACGGCATTCGCAAGCCGTTCGACATCGCTGACCTCTTGGTCCGGGCGCACCGCGCCTTGGCTTGCGGCACTCGCTCAGTTGTCCGCGCAGGGTTCGCGAATCGCCAGTGTGACCCCACCCACCTGGTGGTGCTGACATCAACCGGCCTTACCTTGAAAGGTGGAAACGGAGCGCACGCGAGTTTTCAAGGCACTGGTCAGGTGGCGGTGGTGCTCCGTGCAGACCATCAGGTTCCCAGCTCGCACGCTCGCCGGGCCTAGCGTTTGCAGCTTTGAAGTTCGACGGCTGTTGTCATGACGTTCACGGTGGTCCGCCGTGACGCAGTTTCAATGCATGCCACACGATGGCGCCGTGACAGGCTATTGCGTTGGCTTAGGAGCGGCTTCGGCATCCTCGGAAGGCGTGACGGTGGGCTCTGGCTCCGCCGGTGGCGGAGCCGGTTCGCCCGTTGCTCCAGGCTTGGAGGTACCGTAGGCCTCGGGCCGAACGCCTTCCGGCGTCCGGTAGTCGCTAGGAACCGACGTAGCGCCACGCCGGACATCTCTAGCGCCGGCCGAACGGAGCAGTTCTACCGCCTGGTTGATATGAGTTTCGTCCGTATACACCGACACAAGCGCGTCGTCGGATCGCCGTCGCTGTCATTGTTCTTCTGTTCGCTGCGTCCGCGATGAAGATCGTCCAGGAGTACGGGCGGGGTGTCATCTTCCACTTGGGCGGATTCAGGGAGCCGAGGGGCCAGGTTTGTTCTGCATCCTGCCAATCGTCGACAGGATGCAGCGCATCGACCTGCGCACCGTGACTCACGAGGTGCCGCCGCAGGAAGTGATTACCCGTGACAACGTCACCGTGGTATCCGCGGGCCCATATCATCGCGGCCTAGGAGAGCGCGCTGCAGCTGCGCTACTTGCAGACGTTGACCGAGATTGCCGTGGAGAAGAACTCAACGATCATCTTCCCCCTGGCTAACGGCATGATCGAACCCTTCCTGAACGCGGTAAAGCGCTTTGGCAGCGACGAGACGGTTCGCGAGCCCGCGCCTGGCGAGAGGGATGGCAATGGCGCCGTTCCTGTCGCCGCGCGTGCATGACCAAGATGGGTGGCTCTCCAGTTGCATTTTCCCAAACGGACGGCGGGCGAGCCCGGCGCGCTAGCTGGAAGAAACGTGGCCCTTGCGCCTCAGGTGAGGTCGCGGCCGAGGCGTCGCCGTCTGTCTCGGCGCACGCCTTGCTACTGCAGTGCGATAGGTGAATCAGGTCGCTTGATGTTGCACCCTCATGACCTCACAGCCAGCTGAGGAGCGGCTGTCCGACAGCCGGACGGAGCTCGTAGTGTCGCCCGAACCCGTGCCGAAACGCCCGCCACGCGACTGGGAGCGGACCAAGAACATCATCTTCAGCCTCATCGGCGCCGCACTGCTGCTGGTAGGCCTCGCGCTGGTCGCCCAGCGGCTCTCCAAGATCCTGCTGATCGCCCTTATGGCGGCGCTGATCGCCTACATCGCCGAGCCGGCAGTCAGCCGCTTGGGACGAGTGATGCCGCGCCTGTTAGCCGCGCTGCTGGTCTATCTGGCCTTCCTGGGCATCCTCGCCGGAGCCAGCTTTTGGCTGACGCGGCAGCTGATCCCGCAGCTCTCGGGACTGGCCCAAGACTTCCCCGCCGACATCGCCAAGCTGCAGGGCTGGGTGGCGTCACTCGAAGCGCGTCTGGGCCAGCCGGGCTTGATCAGCGGTCAGCTGGACAGCCTTGAAGGCGGGCTGAAGGGCGCGGCCGGCACCAGTCTGGGCACGGGTCTGGGAGTCGTCGGCAAGGCCGGAGACGCCGTGACCAGCATCGTTTTGACCCTCGTCATCAGCCTGTACTTCGCGCTGGACGCCAGCTCCATCTGGCGGGCACTTCGGAGCCTGGTGCCGGCTGGTCAGGTGTACCGTTTCGACTTCGTCGAGAAGCAACTCAACCGCATCATTGGCGGGTACATTCGCGGCCGGTTGCTGATGGCCCTGATCATCGGGAGCACCACTGGCCTGGGCATGTTCATCCTGGGCGTCCGCTTTCCGGTCGTGATCGGCGTCGCCGCCTTCATCTTCGAGCTGGTGCCGATGATCGGTCCTGTTCTGACGGGACTTCTGGCGCTGATCATCGCCGCCTTCCAGGGCTTCCCGCTGGTGCTCTACGTGCTGATCTTCTACGTCGCCTTGCAGCTGGTCGAGAGCAACGTGCTGGGCCCGCGCATCAGTGGGCACGCTGTCGGGCTACACCCGGTTGCCTCAATTTTGGCGCTGGTCACGGGGGCCGATCTCTTTGGGCTGTGGGGCGCCGTCCTGGCGGTGCCCATCGCCGGTCTCGGGTTTGTCATCGCCTCCGCCGTGGTGAAGCAGTGGCGTGGCGAGCCTGTCGAGGGCCTCGTCCAGCCTTCCAAGCAGTGGCCCAGGACGCGCTGGCGGCGTGCTGTCGGCGGTACGCCACCGTTCCCGTCAGCCGGTGGTGTTGAGGATGGCATGCCGCCGGCCCGGCCGGGCTCCGTTTAGTGGCCATCGGGAGCAAAGGCAAGTGGACTGTCCGGGTCGCCCGGCTGCGGCAAGCGGAGGATCGTGCGCTGCTGGGGGTGCTGATTCGAGCCGTGCGCAGCTATGGATCGCATGCCTGCGGCATCTTCGCCGCCGCCATCGCGTTTTTTGGCGTGTTGTCCGTGTTTCCGCTCCTCCTGCTGCTGGTTACGCTGTTCGCGCTGCTGCTGAACGCGTCCGATGCAGCCAGCCTGGTGCTGCACAACCTATCGGTCTTCTTCCCCGGGTCTGCTGACCTGCTTACAAATGCTGTGGACGCGGTCACCTCGGCGGAGCCGGCGTTCGCCGGCGTCGGGATCGTGGGCCTGCTGTGGTCCTCGATGGCGCGTTCATGGCGCTGGGC
>JBPCIO010000055.1:0-11341 GCA_051006215.1 Chloroflexota bacterium | reverse complement strand
GCCCAAGGTAGGCCCGTCCTCGAGACGGATCACAGCAGCCTGGAGCGGCTCCCGGCGGGACAATCCGCGCTGAAAAGGAGTGCTCAGGACGGGAAACCAGACCGACGCGTGAGTTCAGAACGGGTCCGAACTGGACTCTTTCGGACCCCCGCGCAAAATTCCCAAAGTTGAGGTCGCGGGTTCGAATCCCGTCCCCCGCTCCACATATCGAGCTCATTACCCGCGCGAGTTGCACCACGGCGGGATAGTCCAGTAAACCTCGCCGGCTCGGCCCGGCGACGGGCCACCCATGAGGTGGACGGTGGAGCCGCAGGTGCTGTTGCCGCTGGCGGGGCTCGTTTTTGAGCAGGTAGAGCTGTGCGGCGAGACCATATACCTCGCGCTCCGCGGTGAGGCGGCAGGCGCGAACTGCTCGGGCTGTGGATTCTGGTCGGAAGCTTTCCCCAGCGGCTACGAGCGTACCCTGGCGACCTGCCAATCGCCGGTCGGCAGGCTGCTATCAATCAGAGTGCCCAGGCAAGACGTTCGTTGAACTTGACGCGACTCGTCTGAGGGCCGTCCCCGCCCGCGCGGCCGAGCTTTCCACGCGGTTGCCTCGACCTGAAGCCAGCCGGCGTACCTACGCGAGGACCGGGCGAGCAAGAGAAGCACCCGCCGTGCTGCTAATTCGCTCAGCGTGTGCTCTATGCCTGACTAGAGGCGACAAAGGTCCCGTGCCAGGTGTGGTACCAGACCTGGCCGGTATAGGCGTTTACCGACAGCATGCCGCTGATCGTCCCGTCCTTCGTGGTGTGCACCGTGTAGTAACCAGGGAAGCTGTCTGGTGCCTCGGTTGCGCTACCGACCTGGTACTGGTCCAGCCACTGCTGCGCGAGCTGCTTCGCCTGATCAGCGGTGACCGTCGGCTGAGTAGCGGGCGCGGTCGGTCCCCACGTTCCACTCATCATTCCGCCAGGGGCGAAGCCGCCCATGCCGCCCATCATGCCGCCGCCGTACGTCGCCATCGGGCTGTACCTGGTGTTCCACATCATGTTCGGACCCATCTCCGGGAAGACTGCTCCCGTTTGCGGGTCAGCCAGCAGTTCAAAAGCCTTGCTGCCCGTGCTCTTCTCCTGGACGATGGCATAGTAGTTCCACTGGAACTGCATCACCTCGTCGAGGGTCAGGTCCTGGTTGCCGGTCCGCTCGAGATAGCCCTGGAAAGCCTGCTTGGCAGCATCGAGCGAGCCGATCGGAGTGCCTTGTTGAGCACCCGAGCCGAACATCATCCCCTGTCCGCCCATCATGCCACCCTGGCCCATCTGGCCGGGACCAGTGGTGCTTCCCGTGCCACCCATCATTCCGCCCGGGCCGGGCGGAGACTGGGTCTGTGCTGACGTCGCGCTCACCGTCGCTACTGCAAGCGCGGTCGATGCGAGCAGCCCGCCGATTATGCCGATCTTCTTGTTCCGCATATTCTCTCTTCTTTCCGTGTTGGTTACGTGGCCCTCAGGCGGTCGCCTGCTTTGGCCTGGTCAAGCCCTGCCGCGGCGACCTCGCTGGCGGCTACGCTCCGCTGAGTGTGGTCCAGACCTTCAGAGGCCCGTGGTCAAAATCCAAACAAGCACCATCCCTGGGTATCCAAGGCCACCCAGGCGGTCGAATTCGATCGTGGACAACCTTGGTCGGGAACCTGCTCAGGCGTTTGTTCTACGAGGTCAAGGCTTGAGAGCATAGGCCTCAGGTGACGCCGACACTTCGACGCTGTCGATGAGTTTTGGCGAGAACTGATAGTCGCGATCCAGTTGCGCTGACATCACCGGGCGAACCAGCAGGAGCGGAGCGCTTGCCTTGCGCAGCACGTCACCCGCGACACTACCAACTGCAACGCGGCGAAGACCCGTCCGCCCGTGGGTTGCCATGATTACCAGGTCGGTAACCCGCTCCGCTGCCGCGGCGATGATGCCTGTGCTCGGTTCGTCCATGCGCACATCTACACTGACGCGGATGTCGGGATCCTTCTGCCGCAAGCGGCGGCCCACATCTTCCAGATAGCAGCGGCCCGCGCGCATGTGTGCTTCCGTTTGTTGGTCGAGAAAGGCAAGCGCGCGTCCCTGATCGTCACGCAGGACGTGGTCCGGTGGCCGGACGACGGTCACCAGCACCAGCTCGCCGTCCGGCCCGAGGAAATCGAATGCTAAGTCCAACGCTGCCTCAGCAAACACCGACTCGTCCAGCGGCACCAGGAGTCGGCCTGCTCGTGGGTCGAACGGTCGCTGAACCGGCTTCCCTGGGCGAGCATGCACGAGGAACACGGGTACGCCACTCTCAGCAAGCACCGTCTCGGCCACGCTGCCGTACAGGGCGTGAGCCAGGCCCGTGCGGCCGTGCGTAGCCATCACGACGCCGTCTGCTTGCAGATACCTGACCTGGTCGAGGATCTGGGCAGCGGGATTTCCGTTCGGAACGACGACCGTCTCAACTGGGACCTGGTCCCGCAGCGTCTCGGCGACAGCCGCCAGGTAGCGCTCGGCATCCTCGACTGCTTGACCCTGGTATTGCGCCCAGTCCACGCCCTCGACGGACATCGACGGAGGCGGAGGCGCAACCTGCACGAGCGTAATTCCGCCACCCCCGGCGCGGCCGAGTCGGACCGCGTAAGGCCGAGCGCGTTCAGCTGAGTCTGATCCATCTAGCGGGACGAGAAGTTTGCGAAACATGGCAGGTACTCCTTTTGCGCATCCGGAGTCGTCACCGTCATATGCGGCTCCGCTCCCAAAGACCTCGTCCGGCCAGCATGCGGCTTCTTCTGACCGCGGACCACACCTTACGGGGTGGTCTTCAGCTACCCCGCAGGGTAGGTCTTGCCTCGGATGAGCCGCCTTTAGCTGCTGGTCCTGCTCCAGCCTCGCCGATCCCATATACAGTCCCACCGGCCCGAGTAGACATCCACCAGTTCAACACCGGCGTCGGTGAGCACACCGAGCGCCTCCACGTCGTTATCTGTTGCGTCTTCCGACCGCGGGCGCCGCGGCAGCAGTCCAGCGGGGTGCGAGCTTCGCACGACCGCGTCGGCGACGCTGCCGAGCAACGTTCGCGCCGGGCCGGTGAGTGCGTGCGTGCTCATCACGATAAGGTCTGCTCCGACTTCGTCAGCGGTGTGCATGATGGCTTCACCCGAGGCGATTACAGGAGCGTGCGCATTCCGCGCTGACTAACGCTGGGACGACAGATCGCCGCCGCGCGGTGTTGGCCGGGCCAAACGACGGAGATCCGCTACAGCAAACCCAACGCCGTCTCCGTCGATTGGTGGCGTTGTGCCGCGCATATCAACGCGGCTATAAAGCGTGCAGTACACCGTGTGTGAAGTACAGCGTGTGTGCGGTTACGCAGCGGCGCGCCGGACACGCCCGACAAAAGCGGGCTCGCTGCGTGGGCATTGTCCTCGCGAAATCAAGACAGGCTGCCAACTTCGCGGGATCAACAGGCGCTCTAGCCTTCAACGGGTGCGTTCGCCGCACTGGGCCACCTCCAGTCCCGAATTTCGGGTCTGTCGATCCCCTCTGTATCAGCATAATCGATGCTTTCGATGATCTGGCCCTTCAGCCACTCCTTGAGGTGCGCGCCAGGTCCCTGTAGTTTCGGAACACGATCGATGACGTCGATCGCCAGGTTGAAGCGATCGACCTGGTTGCGGATCGCGAGCTCCAACGGCGTATTGATGTTGCCCTTCTCCTTGTACCCGCGTACATGAATGTTGGCGTGATTCCGCCTGCGATACGTGAACTTGTGGATCAGCCAGGGATATCCGTGGAAGTTGAAGATCACGGGCTTGTCTCTGGTGAAGAGAGAGTCAAAGTCACGATCTGACAGTCCGTGCGGATGCTCTGTATCTGGCTGCAGGCGATACAGATCGACCACATTGACGAAGCGGATTTTGAGCTCCGGAAATGCCTGTTGAAGAATGGCTACCGCAGCCAGGGCCTCCTGCGTAAGAATGTCGCCCGCGGATGCCACCACGACGTCGGGCTCCGCGCCTGCGTCGTTGCTTGCCCACTCCCAGATGCCGATGCCTTTGGTGCAATGGATGACCGCAGCATCCATATCGAGGTACACCAGGTGCGGCTGCTTATCGGAAACGACGACGTTGACGTAGTCTTCGCTGCGCAAGCAGTGATCCGCCACGCTGAGAAGACAGTTGGCATCGGGCGGCAAATAGATGCGCGTGACATCGGCGCTCTTGTTACTGACCAGGTCCAGGAAACCAGGATCCTGGTGCGTGAAACCGTTGTGATCCTGCCGCCACACGAGCGACGAAATCAGTAGATTGAGCGATGAGATGGGTGCGCGCCAATCGAGTTCGAGCTTCGCCTTTTCCAGCCACTTTGCGTGCTGGTTGTACATCGAGTCGATGATGTGGACGAAAGCTTCATAGGTGTCGAACAACCCGTGACGACCCGTCAGGAGATAGCCCTCGAGCCATCCCTCAAGCGTGTGCTCGCTGAGCATCTCCATCACACGACCATCCGGGGCTATGTCCGTACCGTCTGCATCCTCCGGTTTAATCGTCGCCATCCAGGTCTTCGGGCTTGCATCGTAGACATCCTGCAGACGGTTCGATGCATTCTCGTCTGGGCTGAACACGCGAAAGCTGGTCATGTTGCGACGCATGACATCGCGGAGAAACTTCCCCAGAGTCTCTGTGGGTGAGATCTCCGTGCTGCCCGGACGTTCTACCGTGATCGCATACTCACGGAAATCTGGAAGACTGAGTGCCTTGCGAAGTCTGCCGCCATTGGCATGAGGGTTGGCGCTCATGCGGCGATTTCCGACGGGTGGCAGATCTCTGAGTTCGGCAATCAGCGTACCGTGCGAGTCGAACAGTTCATCGGGGCGATAGCTACGCAGCCACTCCTCGACGATCCGCAGATGCTCCGGGTTGGCGTGCACGTCCAGCACCGGCACCTGGTGAGCTCGCCAGAAGCCCTCAACCTTGTGCCCATCGACTGCCTTTGGTCCAGTCCACCCCTTTGGTGTGCGCAGCATGATCATCGGCCAGCGAGGCCGCTCGGGCTTGCCTGTCCGGCGAGCCTCTTGCTGAATCGACCGGATTTGACTGACACAAGCTTCGACCGTCGCCGCCATCTTCTGATGCATCGATTCTGGATCGTCACCCTCGACCACGTACGGTGTCCATCCGTAGCCTTTGAACAGGTCTTCCAGTTCTTCGGGCGAGATTCGAGCCAGCAGCGTCGGATTGGCGATCTTGTACCCGTTGAGATGCAGGATCGGTAGGACAGCACCGTCGCGGATCGGATTCAGAAACTTGTTGGAGTGCCAGGACGTTGCCAGCGGGCCGGTCTCGGCCTCACCATCGCCGACCACTACGCTCACTATCAGATCGGGGTTATCGAATGCGGCCCCAAAGGCGTGCGAGATGCTGTAGCCCAGCTCGCCGCCCTCATGAATAGACCCCGGCACCTCGGGCGTGCAATGGCTCCCGAGCTGGCCTGGAAACGAAAACGCCCGAAAGAGGTTCAACAGACCCGCTTCGTCCTGGCTTTTCTCCGGATAGACTTCTGAATACGTGCCTTCGAGATAACAGTTCGAGAGCACGGCTGGCGCTCCGTGGCCAGGACCCGAGAGGTAGACCATGTCCAGGTCGTACTTACGGATGACGCGGTTCAGGTGAACCCATGTGAAGGTCTGACCAGGATCGGAGCCCCAGTGGCCAAGCAGCCGATTCTTGATATGTTCAGGACGGAGTGGCTCTTTGAGCAGTGGATTGTCGTGCAGGTAGATCATGCCTGCGCAGAGGTAGTTGCAGGCTCGCCAGTACGCGTCAGTCGTGTGAAGTTCCGCCGCGTTCAATGCCGGTTCAGGACTTCCCGCGTGCGGTTCATCGGTAATTGATAGTGTCATGGAGTGCTCCTGCCTTCCTGCCGCCCCACCCGCTCGGATGTGCGTGCAACGAATGATTACTTGGCGTCTCGTCCTGCTCGATTGTCCGCGACCGTCACACAACGGATGAAGGTCACTCCTCTGTGCCCTGGATTGCGAAGCCGGGCTTGCAAGCAGGAGGACGTCAGGTACTCCAGCCGCTCTTCGCACAGAACCGCCGCTTGAGCACCTGGACGAGCGCCAGATAGGTGAGTGTCACGACCACCAGAATGCCGAAGAACAACGGTGGCAACGGCGTAAGTCCGAGGAGGCCAGCCAGGGGCGAGAGGACGACCACAAATCCCGCCGACGACCGTCAGGACCAGCGCGCGGCTCGGCCGACTCTTGAATGGATTGCCCGCGGTGCGAATGACAAAGATGACCAGCGTCTGGGCAGCCAGTGACTCGATGAACCAGCCGGCGCGAAAGAGCTCCGGCCCGGCCTTGAACATCCAGAGCATCACGCCGAAGGTCATGAAATCGTACACGGAGCTGATCGGGCCAAGCCCGAACATGCAACGCTGGATCATGCCAGTGTCCCACTTGCGGGTTCGGGCGACCCAGCTCGCGTCGACAGTATCGGTCGGAATGCTCAGCTGGAGACATCGTACAGGAAGTTGTTGAGCAGGATCTGAGCAGGTAGCAGCGGCAAGAACGGCAGCACCGCGGCCGCGACCAGGCGCTCGTGGCGGCGCGCGCGGACTCCTCCAGCGTAGTGGGCCGCCGGCCGAGTAGCCGCTCGAGGGTGTCCGTCACATGGGCGGTGCGCCCGCACCCAGCCGGAACGAAGGCATCATCGAACTCGCGGATATCGGCGGCTTGTGTCGTGCTCAGGTTCTGCGTGAAGAATCCGGCGCGTAGGACCGTGTGTCCAACCTGCACGTGACGCAGATGGCGCTCTACCCAATGATGAGGCAGCATGGGAATTCGCTCCGCACCTTGCACCGAGAGGAAGACCACCTGCCTTAGGCCAGCTCGAATGGCGGCATCCACGGCTGGATTAAGGGTGTGTGCCGAACGTCCGCGATCTGGGTGGACGCAGCAGAAACACGGCGCGTTGCGTCGCGGAACGCCGCCTCGTATGTCTCAGGCTGACCGAAGACGAACGGTGTCACCTGGACCTGATCGCCAAACTGCAGTCGCGCCCGAGATAAGCCGCCGTGGCGCGAACCGGCAGTCCGCGGACACGAAGCGCCGCAATGACCTCTGCGCCGACCTGGCCGGTTGGCCCGGTCACGACGATCGCCTGGCGGATGCCTCTCAAGTGCTCACTCTACGCAGTCGGTGAAGCACGCAAACGGCCGATATTTGACTGTGTCGACCATGCTTTGAGGGCGGAGCCCAGCGGTAGGTGTCAGTGACAGGTCCTGACAGCCACATGTCAATTCGCGCTTTTCACCGCCGCGCCTGCGAGCTGAGCCGCATGGCATCGAGCGGGCGCTGGCCAGCCCGCATAGCCTGCGGCCGGGAGCCACCGTGGCAGGTCGATCGCCACCATACGCCTATCCCGAAAAGAGCCAGTCAAGAGCCGCCAGGCTGTTGTCGACATACCTCTCGCGACGCATCTCGATGCCATAGGCCAGGTCCTCGAAAACACTGCACCTGGCGTAGAAGACTGCCCGTTGGCGCAGACTCTCCAGATCGTCGTGGTCGGTCTGATAGCTGCCCAGTGCGACGTCGAGGGCGCGGGGACCAAGGTCGCCGTACAGCAGCCCGAAGTCATACGCCGGATCGGCGAGTGCCGCGTCGCTCCAGTCGATGATGCCCGTTACCGAACACATGCCAGGATTGACGAGACCATGTTCGATGCCGAGATCGTTGTGCGAAAACGCGAGCGTGTAACCCTCGGCTGGCGGTGCGGCGTCGAGGAACGCTTCGACGGCTCGCCGATGCCCCAGCGGCACATGCACCATGATCGTTCGATACGTCGTAGCGGTCTCGCGTAGCCAGCCTGCTGGCTGCTGATCGTCGGTTTCGATCAGATCGGTCAGCCGATCGGCTGGAGTGGCGTGGATGGCGCTGAGGGCCCGTCCCAGGGTGGCGGCGATCGGGGCTGCGTGGGCCAACCGCTGGTGTTTCTTTCGACTCGGGTGTACGTCACCGACATGGCCAGGCATCGGCCGATGGTCAACGAGGCGTTTGAGCGCGCCTTTGGCGCCAATCTGCAAGCGCGCACCATCGTCGAAGTCCGAGCGCTGAATCAGGCCGACAGCGTCGAGATCGAAGCGGTCGCCGTTCGTCGCAAGTGCGCAACCGCCTGGAAAGGAGAGCTGGATGGCCCTCGCGGCTGAGCGGCAAGCGGCCGAGGCTGGGCCTGTTCCCAAGCGCATGCGCGCGGCGGTGCTATTTGGACCCGACGATTTGCGCGTCGTGGACAAACCGGTGCCTGAGCCGGGTCCGGGCGAAGTCCTGGTCAAAGTCGCCATGTGCGGGACCTGCGGCACCGACTTGAAGATCCAGACCCACCCGTTCCCGGGTCAGCCAGCCTTCGGCCAGTTCACGCCCGGCCACGAGTGGACTGGCACCGTGGTACGCCTGGGGTCGACCGTCGACGAGCTGGGAGTGGGCGATCGGGTGGCTATCGAGGCACACAAAGGCTGCGGACGCTGCGAAAACTGTGTGGTCGGCAGGTACACCGCCTGCTTGAACTACGGCAATGCTGCCAGGGCCATCGTGCCAGCGGTCTGACCGTGGACGGTGGGTTCGCCGAGTACGTCGTCCACCACGTCAATGCGCTGTACCGGCTACCCGAAGAGGTGAGCTGGGAGGACGCGGTGCTGGTCACGACCGCCGGAACCGGCCTGTATGGCCTGGACGCCGTTGGCGGGTTCGTTGCTGGCGAGACCGTCGTGGTCATCGGGCCAGGTCCGGTTGGGTTGATGACCGTCCAATTGTGCAAAGCGCTCGGCGCCGCACGAGTCATGCTCGTCGGCACACGCCAGGCGCGGCTCGAGCTGGGTGCGCGACTCGGCGCCGACATGGTCGTCGATGTCCGCAAGCTGGATCCCGTCACGGTCTGTCGCGAGCTCACCCAGGGACGAGGCCCCGACCTCGTCATCGAAGCTTCGGGGGCGCTGGACGCGCCGCAACAGTGCGTGCAGATGGTCAAGCGTGGCGGAAAGATCCTGTTTGTTGCGTTTTATCCGCAGCCGGTCACGTTTGATCTGAGCTCGGTCGTTCGCGACGACGTGACCATGTATACGACTCGGGGTGAGGGTGGCGGCAACGTCGGCCGCGCCCTGTCGCTGGCTGCACAGGGCAAGATTCGCGGGCGCGACCTGGTCACGCACCACTTCCCGCTCGAGCAGATCCAGGAGGGGTTCCGGGTCGTGCGCGAACACGACGGGGACCCGATCAAGGTGGCGTTCGTGCCGTGACCTTGGCCCGGAGGACTCAGCATGCCAGTCGTCCCGAGCTGAGCACATCCAGGTTATGCCGGTAAGGTAGGCCGCTGACGATCGGCTCGACCCCATGCGCTCCTTGTGCGCGCTGATACGCTCGACTACCGGTGTAATTGGCAGCTCGCTGGCAGCGTGACGTTGAAAGGTTCGCGAACCGTGACCCCGCGCGAACCCGCTCCTTGAGCGGCTCGAACAGACCACGCTGGCAAAGGCGTTCCAGGGGCACTTGGATAGTTAGCTCGGCCAAAGGTCCGTGTTTCGGTCGGTCGGTGTCGCAGGTGGGGGCGATCGCCGCTGCGGGCGGGGAGGCGCCGGGCGGTGGTCCCAGGCCGGAACGGCCGCGACGCCAGCTCGTCGAGCCGCGCGCGACCCAGGCCCGCCAGGTCGGGATCCGGGGGCTCGTTGAGCTCCAGGCTCAACGAGCTGGAGGATAGGCGATGCCCTGCTACATTCCGGCGTGACCTGCCGTTCTCACACCGACAACTCCCACCCTCGGTGCCATGCGGCTCGAGCCGTCATCATTGCCCGGCTGCCGCACTGGCTACCTCCCAAACAGGTCAGCCCTCAGTCGTCGTCACGCCCCAGGCTCACTTTGACGATCTCGCCCGCTGTGTTGGTGGGCTGACCGAAGCCCTTGTTCGAGATGAACAGGTTGCCCTCTTCATCGAAGGTCATCGCCGTCGGAAAGCTCAAGCCGGTCACGACCGTCTGCCAGGTGTTCGTTCTCGGGTTCAGGCGCACCACGGTGCCGCTGCTCGCCACGGCTGGCGTTGGCGCGAAAAAGCCAGTGAAGGCTTCCAGGGCGTAGATGCGGCCGTGGTGCACCGCCACGCCGGTGACCGCGGTCAGGCCGCCAGCCACCAGCCTGATGCTGCCGCCAGGAGCCAGGCGCCACACGCCAGTGGGCACCGCCCGTTCAGCAACTATACGTGCCGATAGTGGTGGCCGATGGTGGCGAGCGGACGACGCTGCGCTTCGCCGCGCAGTACGCCGACGCGTCCAACGTGGGCGCGGCGTCATGGGCTGGCCACGTTTTTGGCCCAAAGGATGCCAGGCAGAAGTTCGACGCCATACGCCGCCACTGCGAGCAGGCCAGGCGCCCGTACGAGGCGATCCTGCGCACCGCGCTGGTGGGCCTGTTCCTCTCGGATTCGTCAGGCGCCCTCCAGGCCAAAATGGGCCAACTTCCACCGGAGCTCATGGGCTTCTTTGAGCAACTGCCCATAGTCGGCACACCGGAGGAAGCCGTGTTACGTGTACGGAGCTTGATCGAGGCGGGTTTCCAGTACGTCTTCTTCATCATTCTGCCGTTTGACAGGGAGACGCTTCAGTTGACTGGCGAACGAGTAATTCCGGCACTACGCGCTGGTTAGATCAGCCAGAACCCCAGCGCGGGTGTGCAGTTTGGCTACTCGGCCGAAGTGCTAGACAGGCCGCGGCTTGAGGCCGCACATTCCGCTTGCCCGTGTGCACTCGAAGCGGTAGATTGCACAAGCAAGCCGCCTGAGCAGATCGCGAGATCGGTTCTTGCAAACGTCAGCCGAACAGGCGCGCCCGCACGGGCACCATGGGGTCGCGGTTTCGGCATACGTGCGGGATGATCCCGACCCCAAATGCGGCTTTCGGCTGCCTGAAGAGCGGAATCCAGTTGGCGACATGGGGCTTTTTTGGCTGCGGGAGTTGGCCTTGCCTCGTGCCGTCACGTCCTCACCGCCTGCTTCCGCCAGTGCGACTCTGTGTAGCGAGCACCCCTGGCTCCAGCGGGACACGCCGCAGGCCCTCAGCCCGCCGGTCGTAGCGGCGGGCCCGCGTCCTCGAGGCCGTACTTGGCATACAGCGCGCCGATTCGCTCGAAGTCACGAGGATCAATCTCGGCGATGGAGTCGTCCAGCGCTGGCCGGCCGCCCTCCACGTAGAAGTGCTCATGGCCTGCCGGCTGGACTAGCTCCAAGGCGCGCGTCGGCCCCTCGTCGACCCGGAAGGTATGCGGCAGGTCACGGGGTAGGTAGACGAATGATCCC
>JBPCIO010000054.1:0-10913 GCA_051006215.1 Chloroflexota bacterium | reverse complement strand
GAACAACCCGGCGTGGCCGGCCACGCCGCCCCGCGCGGCAGCGTTTTCGTCGTGGACTTCGCCCCGCAGCATCCGTGACCGCCACAGGCACTGCTCGGTGGGCGCCACTGACGCCCCGCCGGGTGGTCTGAACGCGATCTGCGCCCCCAGACCCACGCCCGCGAAGAGCGTAGCCGCGAGCACCTCGAGCGGCTTGGCGGTGGTCCGCTCGAGGGCGTAGCCGAGCAGGATGTATCCCAGGTCGCTATATTCGATCGCCCCTGGAGGTCTCTGGAGTGACGTGCACAGGAGTCTGGACAGCAGCGTGGCGCGATCGAGCCCGAGCGTATACAGGGGCTGCCAGGCCGCTAATCCACTGGTGTGGGTCGCCAGTTGGAGGATCGTCGCATCCCCAAGATTTGGGCGATCCTGTAGCCAGGCAACTTCGGGCAACACCTCGCGCAGCGGCGCGCGCGGATCGAGCCGGCCCTCGGCAATAGCCTGCAGGCACAACGGCACGGTGCATAGGACTTTCGTCAGCGAAGCCAGGTCATACCAGGTGTCCGGCTCGACGGCCGCGCCATCAGCATCGATGCTGCCAATGCACGCCTGGCGGTCGTCGTCGCGATCGCCAATCGCCGCCGCCGCGCCATGCAGCGGGCCATCGGCGACTGCGCGTTCGATCAGTTCGAAGGCGGCGTCCATACCCCAATGCTATAGAGGCGACCAGCCTTCAGCTTGGGATTGAGCCATCCTGGATTCGATAGATCACACCGCCTTGCTCATCGACGACATACACGTCACCGGTTGGGTCCTCGCCGAAGGAACTGACCTTGATAGGCTGGTACCCGAGCTCTATGCGTTTACCGACCAGGTTGGGCTCGCTGCCGAGTGTGAAAACGCCGCCGGCGCAGTAGTCACCGTAGAGGTACCTTCCGGCCAGCCCCGTCGCAGTTGGGCCGCGGTACACGTAGCCGCCCATGATCGCGCAGGTCATGTTGTGGCCATACGTCGCCAGCGGAGCAACCAGGCCCGGGTCGTGGCAGTGCTCGGCGCCGATGCACTCGACGCCTTCGTTCATGGGCCAACCATAGTTTTCACCGCCCTTGCTGCTGGCCGGCTGGAAATCGACCTCTTCCCATCTGGCGTCGCCGACGTCGCCGATCCACATGTCGCCGGTCGATCGATCGAAGCTGAACCGCCACGGGTTGCGGAAGCCGTACGACCAGATCTCGGCCCGAGCGCCTGGCTGGTCGACAAATGGATTGGTGGTCGGGATCGCGTACGGCTGGGCCGAATCGACGTCGATGCGGAGAATCTTCCCGTACACCGAGCTGAGGAGTTGCGCCTGCTCCGATGACTCGTCGTCGCCAACAGAGATGTACAGATAGCCATCCGGGCCGAAGGCGAGCATGCCGCCATTGTGGTATTTGCTCTGCTTGGGGAGCGTCAAGACCGTCTGGGCCGTGGCCGCGTCGACCTGGTCAGGTTGATTGGGCGAGACCGTGTAGCGGACCACCTGCACCCAAGCATCATTAGAGGTGTAGTCGATGTAGACGTAGCCGTTGTGGGCGAATGACGGATGGAACGCCAGCCCGAGCAAGCCCTCTTCGGTGCTAGTCGAGGTGTTGTCGGACACATCCAGGAAGGGCGTTGGGAGGAGCTGGCCATTCGCATCGGCGACCCTGACGCGACCCTGGCGTTCGAGCATGAACAGGCGCTTGCTGCCGTCGGGTGGGCCGGCCACGAACGTGGGCTCTTTGAGCCCCTTCACGACCGGAGCGAGCGTCAGATTCTTGCCAACCAGCCAGTCGGCCTGACCGCGCGCTTTGGCGCGGGCCATGACGGCGGTCGTCAGCAGGCCGCCCACGGCCAGCAATACGACCAGACCGAACAGGAGCAGGCGCGGCCGTGGCATGTCGACAGGAGGGTAGCATCGACTCTCCCCGTCGGTGACAGATCCAGACCGCTCACGCCGCGGTCGGCTGAACATGAATGCTTGTCCAAGGGCGCGTTTATCGCAGCTCGCGTGCCCAGTGCGAGATCAGTTTGCCGACTTGCCTGGCGCGCACCAGGTGGACCAGGTGCCCACCCCGGACGCGGTACAGGCTGGCGTTGGGAATGCGGTCAGCAAGCTCGCGGCCAGCCGACACGGGCACGATCGGATCCCATGTGCCGACGAGCACGAACGTTGGACACGTCAGGCTGCTGAGCCACGGGCGAGCGTCGAACGTTAGCGACAGCTCAGCCTTGGTGCGATATGCCACCAGGTGGGCTCGCGGCCGGGAGATGTAGCTCTGGAACAAATCGTTTGAGAACCGCAAGCCAAGTTGGGATGGCACGGAGGCAAGGCGGCCGGCGCGGTAGGCGCCACTACCGAAGCGGCGCCCGAGGAAACTCCACAGCGCGAGGGCTCCAGCGCCGCGACGGGCCAGCGTCGAGGGGTGCCAGCCGAACGTCGAAAACAGAATCAGGCCGGCTACCCGCTCGGGCTGAAGATGCGCCATGGTCAGGGCCACGGTTCCGCCGAAGGACTCGCCGCACACGAATACACGCTCCGCCAGCAGACCCTCGTGGTCAAGGAACTCCAGAGCACGCTCGGCGAGCCCCTCGACGCCCCCTTCCGCCTCGTCGAACAGGTGGTTGAAAGCGAGCGGCCGCAGCTTTGGGAACAACAGCGGCGCTGCCCGCATCAAGAGCCCAGGGTGGCCGTTGAGACCGGGGATCAACAGAACCTGGTCGACTTGGGAAGGTTCTCCCTTTCCGTTCGGCAGCGGTGCTTCGATCCTCATGCTCAACACTGTTCTACGCCTCTGGCGGCGCGCCAAGCATATCTTTCAGGGGTACGTGATCTTCTCACCCGCGAGGCTGCTGCACGCACCCCGGGTGCCGGTATGAGGAATCTTCCCGCTGGCCGTCGTGTTCTACGCTTGCAGTGCCCACGCACGCACAAGAGGGAGACAACCGCTGATGGCAGTCACTCGGGAGCAGTTCGACTCAGGCATGACGTACGAGGCCTACAAGGCCCAGATGACCCGCAACCGCGAGCAGCTCGAGCAGAACGAAAAGGATCTGGAGCTGAAACCCGAAGACGAGCAGGCGCTGCGCGGGTTGCGCGAGCCGGTCAACGTGCTGGCATTGGCTGAGGACTGGTGCGGTGATGTGATCGCCAATCTGCCAGTTCTCGGCAAGCTCGCCCAAGAATCAGGCGGCAAGCTCAACGTACGCATTCACCTGCGCGATCAAGAGCCGGGTTCGCAGATCATCGACCAGTACTTGAACAAGGGCCAGTTCAAGTCGATCCCCGTATTTGTGTTCCTGGACAAGGCCTTCAACGAACTTGGGGTGTGGATCGAACGACCCGAGTCGGTCACCAAAGCGCGTGAGGAAAAGCGTCTGTCCCTGTATAAGGCTCATCCGGAGTGGGGCGACGCGAGCAAACCCATCGCGGAATTGCCCGAGGACGTTCGCACCCAGGTCCAACAGGCAACCACGGCCATGCGGGCCGAGATGAAGGCGTTCGCAAATGCGGAGGTTGTGCGCGAACTACGCGCCCACGCCGAGCGCGCGGCGACAAAGCGGCCGGCTTGAGCTGACCCAATGTCTCAGGGCTCCGCTGTCAAAGTCACGATCACGTATTGCGCCGAATGCGGCTACGAGCCGCAGACACTGGCACTCACGGAGACGTTGATGAAGACCTTCAGTTATCAGCTTACGGCTATCGAGCTGGTGCCCTGGTACGAAGGTTCCTTCGACGTCGCCGTCGGAGGGCAGCTCGTGCATTCGATGTATAGAGACGGCGGCTTCCCCGAGCATGCAAAGGTGGTCGAGGCAGTCAAGGCGCAGCTTGCTGCGGCCTCCTCGTAAGCGCCGGGCTCAGGCACGTTTGCGGGCGGCGCGTGCCTGGGTGTATGGTTCGACTGACAACTGAAGACATCAGGCATTGACGGGGAGTAGTACGGACGCCGAGTCCTGCTCCAGAGAGCCGGCGGTTGGTGAAAGACCGGTGCAGGTAGGATCTCGAACTCGCCTCTGAGCCGCGCGGGAGAACGGTCGAGTTTGACCTATTAGGCCGCGCCGGGGTTGCGGGCGCTAGACCGCAGAGAGAAGGTTGTGGTGCTGCCACGTCACAGTGGCGCCAGCATGACAGCCAAGCAGGGTGGTACCGCGGGGTTGAAGAGATTCACTGGCCTCGCCTCTGTAAGAGGCGGGGTTTTTTGCGTCCCCGTCGACAACGCTACTCGACGCGGATGGAAGCGCAAGGGTGCGCTCAGCAAAGTGAGGACATCATGCGCTTGAACGGTGCAAGAGCTATCTGCCAATCGCTCGTAGAAGAGGGCGTCTCCACCATTTTCGGCTTACCTGGCGGCGCAATCATGCCGCTGTACGACGTCCTGCCTGAGTTTGCGCAGCTGCGCCATGTCTTGGTGCGCCACGAGCAGTGCGCCGGCCACATGGCCGATGGCTATGCGCGTGCCGCGGCGGCTACTAAACGGCCCCAGGATCAGCGAACCGTGGGCGTGTGCCTCGGGACCAGTGGCCCTGGCGCAACGAATCTCGTGACTGGCATTGCCAATGCCCACATGGATTCGGTGCCCCTGGTCGCCATCACCGCGAATGTGCCCAACAGCATGATCGGCACGGACGCGTTTCAAGAAGCCGACATCACCGGCATCACCATCCCGATCACCAAGCAGAACTACTTCGTGCGCAACGGGCGGGACCTCCCGCGGGTCATGCGCGAGGCCTTCCACCTGGCCCGCACCGGACGGCCTGGCCCAGTGCACGTCGACGTACCTAAAGACGTTCTGCTGAACGAAATTGAATGGAACGGCTATCCCAAGAGCGTCGATCTGCCCGGCTACCAGCCCACCCTCGAGCCGAATATGCGCCAGGTCAAGGAAGCCGCGCGACTTATCGAGCGTGCCCATCGACCGGTGATCATTGCCGGCCAGGGGGTATTGCTGTCGGGCGCCTGGGACGAGCTGCTGAGCTTCGCCGAAAAGGCCAGCATGCCCGTCATGACCACATTGCTCGGGATTTCGGGATTCCCAGAAACGCATCCGCTGTCACTCGGGTTCCTCGGCATGCACGGCTGGGTTCACAGCAATTATGCCGTCCACAATGCCGACCTCGTCGTCTCCATCGGCATGCGCATGGACGACCGCGCGTGCGGCAAATTCGCCGGTTTTGCCCCACACGCCAAAATCGTCCACATCGACATCGACCCGGCGGAGATCGGCAAGAATGTGCGAGTCGACGTGCCCATCGTGGGCGACGTCGCGCGCGTGCTGAGCAAACTCGAGCCCGAGGTCCAGTCGGCAGCGATGCAGGACCACCACAGCTGGCTGGAGCAGATCGACGTGTGGCGCGAGCAGTTCCCGCCCAAACACTACCCAGACCGGGCGCCCGAGCTGTATCAGCCACAAGTCATCCAGGCGCTGTACCGCGCTACCCGGGGCGAGGCGATTATCGTCGCGGACGTCGGCCAGCACCAGATGTTCGCCGCGCAGCACTACCTGTACACCACGCCCTACACGTATATCACCTCAGGCGGGCTCGGGACGATGGGTTACTCGCTGCCCGCGGCGATCGGCGCTCAGATGGCCCGGCCGGACAAGCAGGTCTGGTGCGTGGTCGGCGACGGCTGTTTCCAGATGACCCTCCAGGAGTTGGCGGTGCTGGCCGTGCACCGCGTGCCGGTGAAAATCGCGCTTCTGAACAACGAGTACCTGGGCATGGTCCGCCAGCAGCAGCAGCTGCAATACAAGGGCAACCTCGTGGAAGTTGACCTGGCCGGCGCACCCGACTACATCAAGCTCGCCCAGGCCTACGGCATCCCGGCATGGAGGGTCACCGAAGCCGTTCAGCTTGACGACGCGATCGGTGCAGCAATGGCGTACCCAGGCCCAGCCATCGTCGAGTTCCGCGTTGCCCGCACAGAAGACGTCTACCCGTGGGTGCTTGGCGGGACCTCGCTCGGCGAGGTGCTGCCCGACACTCCATACCAAGACACCCGAGAACGGGTACTTACGGCCGTCGGCCCGAGTTCGAAGGATGCAAGCGACCGATGAGCAAACACACGCTAGTAGCTACCGTCGAAGAAGGCCCAGTCGTCCTCAACCGCGTCTTGAGCCTGTTCCGCCAACGCTCGTTCGCCATCGAGAGTCTGAGCATTGGACGCACCAACGAGTCGGGCGTCATGCGGCTGACGATGGTCGTCGATGGCGCCCGCAGCGCCGTCGAGCAGGTGACGAAACAGCTCTACAAAGTGATCGAGGTCCGCAAGGTCAGCGATCTCACCGAAGACGCGCGCCTCGAGCGCGAGTTAGCGCTGATCAAAGTCGCTTGCAAATCGGCGCCGCAGCGAGCCGAAGTCATGCAGATCGCCGACATCTATCGGGCTCGTATCGTCGACGTTGCGGGCAGCTCACTTATGGTCGAGGTCACTGGCCCGACGGTCAAAGTGGACAGCCTGATCGAGTTGTTCCGCCCATATGGCGTGAAAGAGCTCGTCCGCACGGGTGTGGTGGCCATGAGCCGCGGCCAGGCCGCCCCCAAGGGTGAAAAAAACGACCGCTTGAAGCTGGTGAGCTAGCTAGCCACCGAGGCTCAGCATCGAGCGCCGACTCACCGAACATTGATCACCTTGACTACTCGGAGAGGCCCTGCCACGTGACCGCACACATCTACACCGAAGCTGACGCCCCAATCGATCCCCTCAGAGGCAAACGCCTGGCCGTGATCGGCTACGGCAGCCAGGGCCACGCGCATGCGTTGAACGCGCATGATTCGGGCCTCGACGTCATGGTCGGCCTATACAAGGGATCGAAATCCTGGGCCAAGGCAGAGGAAGCGGGTTTGAAGGTTGCCGAAGTGGCTGAGGCGGCGCGCCAGGCGGACGTGATCGTGATGCTCGTGCCTGACGAAAAACAACGTCGCATCTTCGAGGAGAGCATTCGACCGGCCGTATCGCCAGGAAAGTCCCTGGTGTGGGCGCACGGCTTCAATATCCACTTCAAGCAGATTGGTCCGCCCGAAGGTGTCGACGTGTGGATGGTGGCTCCCAAAGCACCTGGCCACCGCATGCGCGAGTTGTTCGTGGAAGGCAAGGGCGTTCCTTCACTGGTAGCTGTCGAGCAAGATGCGACGGGCAAGGCGTGGGAGCTCGCGTTCGCGTATGGCAACGCCGTGGGAAGCGCCAAAGCTGGGCTGATCAAGACGACCTTTAAAGAAGAAACCGAAACCGACCTGTTCGGTGAACAATCCGTGCTCTGCGGTGGCATCACCTCGCTCATGAAAGCTGGCTGGGAAACCCTTGTCGAAGCGGGATACCAGCCTGAGGTGGCCTACTACGAGTGTTTGAACGAGATGAAGCTGATCGTAGATTTGATCTTCGAAGGCGGTATGGCCCGTATGCGCTACTCGGTCAGCGATACGGCTGAGTTTGGGGATTACGTCTCGGGCCCCCGCATCATCGACGAATCTGTCAAACAGCGCATGCGCGAAGTATTGAAAGAAATTCAGAATGGCTCGTTCGCTCACCGTTGGTTAGATGAAAACGAGCTCGGCAGGCCCAACTTCACGAAGTACCGAGAAGAAGCCGCCAGCGACGCCATGGAAAAGACGGGGAACGACCTCCGCGCGCTGATGAATAAACAGGGCCTCACCACCACTACCGGCTAGTGCGTAGGACCGCCCTCCGCGCAATGGCCCACTGGTCCGAGTGCAATTTCCTGGCACGCAGCGGCGAAGAGTGAGTGGGAGAGCAGAACATGGCTGACTACGTGAAGGTGTTCGATACCACTCTGCGCGATGGCGAACAGGCGCTCGGGCGTGGGTTGAGTCCGCCCCAGAAATTCGAGATGGCTCAGCAGCTGGCTCGCCTCCGAGTAGACGTTATCGAGGCCGGCTTTCCAGCCGCTGGCCCAGATGACTTTGGTGCCGTTCAGCGCATAGCACGCGAGGTCCACGGACCCGTGATCGCCGCGCTGGCGCGTGCCGTCGCCGCGGACGTCGATCAGTGCTGGGCAGCCATCAAAGACGCCGATCGCCCGCGCATCCACACCTTCCTGCCCGCCTCGGACACCCACCTGGGATCAGAATGTCGCGAGCGCCGCGACGAGGCCAAGGCGCGCGCCGTCGACATGGTCACGCGGGCAAGATGCTATACGCCGGACGTCGAGTTTTCGCCGATAGACGCGACGCGAGCCGATTGGGCCTACGTGGGCGAGCTGCTCGAGGCGGTTATCGACGCCGGAGCGACGACCGTCAACCTTCCGGACACGTGCGGCTTTGCTCAGCCTGATGAGCTCGTGAGCATGATCACCTACCTTCGCGAGCACGTCCGGAACATCCACCGAGCGACCATCTCCGTGCACTGCCACGACGACCTTGGCCTGGCGGTCGCCAACAGCCTGGCAGCCATCAAGGCTGGCGCGCGACAGGTGGAATGTTGTGTGAACGGCCTTGGCGAACGGGCTGGCAACGCGGCTCTGGAAGAGCTGGTGTTGTCACTCACTGTACGGTGGGATCATCATCGGGTTGAGCACGGCATCGACCTCGAACAGCTCGGGCCCACGAGCACCCTGCTGCAGACCTTCACCGGCGGCGTGTCTCCGCCCAACAGGGACGCTTACACCTACGCCACCATGTCGGCAGCCGCGTTTGGCGCCAGAGGCGCTCCACTCAGTCTTGGAAAACACTCCGGCCGGCCGGCCCTTCGCGCGCGGCTGGAGGAGCTGGGCCTGCTGCTGACGCAAGAAGAGCTGACTCACGCCTTCACTGGCTTCCAGAACCTGGCTGGGGACAAGCACGACGTGACGGACGACGACCTCGTCCAGATAGCCCACCACGGCCGTCGGGCAGCCGACGGTGTCTTCGACGCAATCGGCCACGTGTACCGCTAGTGTCTACCTTTCGGATAGCGGTTCTGCCGGGCGACGGCATCGGGCCCGAAGTGGTTGCTGAAGCGGTCAGGGTGCTGCGTGCGGTCGAGGCGGCTTCGCGCCACACGTTTGAGCTCGCCGAGGATCTGGTGGGCGGGGCGGCGATTGATGCGTTTGGCACGGCCATCAAAAAGGACACGCTCGCTCTGGCTAAACGCAGTGACGCTGTGCTGTTCGGCGCCGTCGGCGGACCGAAGTGGGACGACCCGAAAGCCGTCGTTCGTCCCGAACAGGCTATTCTCAGCCTGCGCACCGCGCTGGGCACGTTTGCAAACCTGCGCCCGGCGCGCATGCAGCCGGCCCTGGTTCACCTGTCGCCACTCAAACCCGAGATCGTTCAGGGCTCCGACGTCCTGTTCGTCCGCGAGCTTGTGGCCGGCACGTACTTCGCGCGGCCGAAGAAATACTGGCAGGACCAGCGCGGCACCTGGCGAGCCGTGGACACCTGCGCCTATACCGAGCCTCAGGTGGAGCGCACCGTGCGCATGGCGTTCGAGCTTGCCCGGGCCCGCCGCAAGCGCCTGCACGTTGCAGACAAACAAAATGTGATGGCCACCTCTCGGTTATGGCGCGACGTTGCCACCCGTGTCGCCAAAGACTTCAAAGACGTCGAGTTCCTAGCCATTCTGACGGACGCGCTGGCGATGCACCTGTTGTATCGGCCTACGCAGTTCGACGTAGTCGTCACCGACAACCTGTTTGGCGATCTGCTCACCGACGAGGCCGCCGTGCTTGCAGGGTCAATGGGTCTGATGCCGAGCGCCTCACTCGGCGCGGCGCGGAATCGGCACGACGGGTACCGGGGGCTGTACGAGCCGATCCACGGCACCGCACCCGATATCGCCGGGCGTGGGATCGCCAATCCGATTGCCGCGGTTCAAAGCCTGGCGCTGCTGCTGCGATACTCGCTGAAACTTGATCGCGAAGCGAGCGCAGTTGAAGCCGCCGTAGACGATGCGATCGAACTTGGCCTGAGGACTCCTGACACCGCGCGTCCAGGCGAAAAGACGGTCACGACCGCCGTCGTCGGCGAAGCGATTGCGGCGGCGGTGCAGCGCGAGCTGTCCCGGTAGAACAACTTCGCACTTTAGGCTCTCAGCGGCGCAGTACGTAGAGCCCGCTGTTGACGTCGCCTACGAGCATCAGGTCTCCCATGAACGCCACGTTCCACACCATCGGATCGTGCGGCGGAGCCCAACTCGCCAGTTCGACCGGCCGACTTGCGTCAGTAATATCAAGCAGGCGCACACCATCTGCGTACCAGGCCAGATACGCGCGGTTCGGGTCGCGATCATCCGCTAGAGGATTGTGGATGGTATAGGCGTACTGTTCACCAGGTGTGCCTGCCGCACTGTCCGAGGTGTCGAATGACCCGACCTGGACCGGGTTGGCTGGATCCTGTATGTCCACGAGTCGCAGTCGACCCCACGGTGGTCCGAACGTTTCGTCGCCCACCAGAGCGAGTTTGCCGTCGTGAGCCAGAGCCACCGAGTGGCTGTTTCCCTCGGCGGCTATCGGCTCGGCGAAGCGGCCAAGCCAACGTGGGGCATTTGGCTCCGAGACGTCGAGCAGGATCACGCCCAGGTCCCAGTAGGACAGATAGGCGGTTCTTCCGTCTTGACTGAGCGCCACGCTGTGCAGAAATGCCTGTGGCACTGCGCCCCGGCAGTCCGGCGCGCACTGAGCACCGTAGCCAACCTGCAGTCCGGCGTCGCGCCGTGCGCCCCAGTCGACCACCTCGATCGGTTGGCGGGGATCGGTAACGTCCACGATCCGCAGGTCGCCTTTGCCGTCGGAGACCTCCGAGTTTGACACGGCCAGGTACGCAAACCAGCGGTCGCCTCGCTGGCGAACAGTAAACTCGTGCACGCCGCGTGAGCCGCGACCAGTCGGCAAGAATCCGAGCTCAGCCGGGTGGACCGGATCGCTAACGTCCCAGATGGCCAACCCGCTCGGTGCCCCGCCACTGGCCGAGCAGCGCTGGAT
>JBPCIO010000053.1:0-26418 GCA_051006215.1 Chloroflexota bacterium | reverse complement strand
ACGGGCCAAACAAAGCGTCTCGGTGGATGTTCCAGCGGGCGCCGACGAAGGCATCCAACTGCGGCTGAACGGTCAGGGCGAGCCTGCGCCGCGGGGCAGTGTGGCCGGGCACCTGTACGTGGTGCTGCACGTCCAACCGCACCGGTTCTTCAAGCGGCAGGGCAACGACTTGCTGCTCGAGATGCCGATCAACATGGCCCAGGCGGCGCTGGGCGACGAGTTCGCGGTGCCCACGCTGGACGCCAAAGAAGTCACCCTGAAGGTGGCGGCCGGCACGCAGAGCGGCCGGATCGTCCGCATCCGCGGCGAGGGCGTGCCCTTTTTGCGCGAGCATGGCCGCGGCGACCTGCAGATCCACATCAAGGTCCGCACACCGACCGAGCTGAGCGACGAGCAACGGAAACTCTTCCGCCAACTCGCCGCCACCTTCGACTCCGCCAACAACGTGCCCACCGAAAACAAAAGCTTCTTCGACAAAGTCAAAGACGTCTTCGGCGGCAGCTGATTCTGAGTTCAAGGAGAGCACCAGAGTAGCTCTCGTACCTTCGAAGGCTACAAAGTAGCCACACGGCTGGGTCAAGTGCTCCAGCGGTGGGGCTTTCGCCTCGAGCGCTGCCTGCAGCAGACGAGCGCACTCGTGTCCTGGCAGCCTGGGCGGCCGAGCGCGCGAGCGGCCAGATCGCGCCATCTTTATCACCCCGGACAACACCGACAAGCGCGCTCCGGCCTCGTTCGGCCCTGACCTTCTCCCGGTTCTTAGCGAGCTACGTATTTGGCTGCTGCCCGCCGGCGTGTCAATCGCCGATATCTCGGTCTTCCGATGTGGTCACCGAACCGCCGGGGGCTGCTGTTCGCAGGTCCTCGGTCGTGACTGCTATCGGCGCGCCGCCAAGCGACGCCTGTGCGGTGACTGCTTCTTCGGCACTGACCACGTTTTCTTCAGCCAACGGGCCGCCCTGGTCCTCGGTCAGAGCGGACCCCTCGCCCGGGTCAGCGCCGAGTTCGGCCCTGTCGTCCTGCAACGTACGATTGTCCGCTGTCTCGCGCTTGTTCACGCCCGATCTCCCTTCGATGCCGTGCCAGGTATGCGCACGTCCTGTGCCGTGACCCTGATCCAGACGCACAGCGGATCAAGCTGGCCGCATCTCGTAGGCGGCTTCGAGTCAAAGCAGTAGTGGCGACGAATCAGTCTTCCTCTTGTGCGAGCCGCTGTTCTACGGCCTGGCGCGCCTGATCGGCGGAGATTCCCAGTCGCTGCAGCAGCTCCAGCGGGTGACCCTCGGGCATCGACAACACGCCGAGCAGGAGGTGCGCGGTACCAGCGCGGGAATCGCCGCGGTCGGTGGCGACCTGCGTGCCTCGGTCGATGGCCATGCGGGCCGCTGAGGTGTACTCCACCCGGTCCGGTATGGAGCCGGCGCTCGGTTCATGGCTCAGCGCTTCAAACTGCTCCTGGAGGCGCGCGAGGCTAACGCCGAGCTCCATGAGGGCTGCGGCGGCTACGCCCTCGCGTTGCCGGCTCAGCCCCAGCAAGAGGTGCTCCGTTCCGACCTGGGGGTGGTAGTACCAGCGCGCGGCGAGCTGAGCTTGCAGGAGGGCTTTGCGAGCTACTCGGCTCAGGCGCCGCGTGCCGGGCGGCTCAGGCGCATCGGGTGAGGCCTGATTGAGCGTCTCGAGAACCTGCGAGCGGATCCTGTCTGGATTGACGACTAGCGATTCGAGTACCCCGCTGGCAATCCCCTCGCCCTCACGTACGATGCCCAGCAGCAGGTGCTCGGGGCCGGTCGCCGTACCGCCCAGAGCCTGCGCCTCGTCAAGCCCGAGCAGAATGACCTTTCGCGCTCGCGGTGTGAAGCGTGGTGGCTCGCCCACGTCCCCTGGCTCACCCCGACCGATGATGAGCTCGACTGCGCCACGTACCTTCGTGAGGTCCATCCCTAGATCGACCAGCAACCGTCCGATCGGAGTCTCCGGTTCGCGGACAAGTCCGAGGAGAATGTGCTCCGTGCCAATATAGTGGTGACCGAGGCGGCGCGCTTCTTCCACGCCAAACCCCAGGACATCCACGGCCTGGTCCGACAGGCGGCCCAGCAGTTCGCCCTCCGTTTCTGCGCGACGCTGGGTGGGGTCCCCCAGGAATGTCTCCAGCTGCGCGAACAGAAGCTCGACGTTGTCAGCAGGCGCCGGCGCCGTGGTTGTGGATTGAACGTGCAGAGTTCCGCTGGCGTGTGGCGCAGTCAGAACAGCCAGGATGGCGTTCCGGGTGCGTTGCAGTGTGATCCCGCCAGTCAGCAGGACTTCGGCGGCCGAATTGGCGCCCTGACGGAGCAGGCCGAGCAGCAGGTGCTCGGTCCCGACGTACTGGTGATCAAGAGCACGCGCTTCCTCCACGGCCAGTTCAATAGCCTGTTTCGCACTGGCGGCCAAACCAACCTGCGAGCTGGGCGGATCGTCGGTGCCGGTCCGGGCAGCCGCTGTGCTGCGGAGCGCGTCCAGGTCTATGCCCAGCTGCGCGAGCGCGTGCGCCGCGACGCTGGTCCGGTCGGCCAGCAGCCCAACCAGCACATGCTCCGCGGTAATCTCGTTTCGACCGAACCGCTGGGCCGCCTCGAGCGCCGCTTGGAGGGCCCGCCGGGCGCGGTCTGTGAACTTGTCGAAGCGCTCAGCCAAGGCTGCGCAGCTTACCCCGTTTGTGCACCGTAATCCAGTGGCCGGTCAGTCACTGTGCGCGCTGATGCGCTAGATTCTGAGCGCACATGCTGAGTCTTTGGAACGACAGCGAGGCCTCCGCTTACCAGGGTTTGCTGGCCCAACGGGTCTACACCTCCCAACTGTTGGGCCGAGAGCACGCGCTGGTGTTGCACGGGGGTGGCAATACCTCGGTCAAGATTCGCGAGCTCAACGTCTTCGGCGACGAAGAAGACCTCCTGTACATCAAAGGCAGCGGTTGGGATCTCGAGACGATCGAGGCCGCTGGCTTCGCGCCCCTGCGGCTCGAACCTGTCAGGCGGCTCGCCACGTTGGACCGCCTGTCTGACCCACGCATGGTGCAGGAGCTGCGCGCGGCGATGACCAATCCGTCCGCGCCGGCGCCATCAGTCGAGACCATCCTCCACGCCATCCTGCCCTACCGCTTCGTGGACCACACGCACGCCGACGCGCTGCTAGCCATTACCAACACGACCGATGGCCAGCAGCGGGTCCGCGACATCTACGGCGACTCGGTGGTGGTTATCCCATACGTGATGCCTGGCTTCGAGCTGGCGCGCGTGGCTGCTGACCGATTCTCCGACGAGTCCGGTCCGAACACCGTCGGAATGGTGCTGCTCAAGCATGGCTTCTTCTCATTTGGCGAGACCGCGCGGGTCGCATACGAGCGGATGATCGATCTGGTTTCTCGGGCAGAGCGGTATCTCGGCGAGCATCACGCCTGGAACGTCGGGCTGCTCGATGCGCATGCGTCCGAGCCACGCGGCCAGGTTGCGCGGGGTGAGTTGAGCAGGCTGCGCAGCCAGGTGTCACAAGCGGCGGGCTTTCCTGTCGTACTCAGCACCCACGCGGACTCGCATTCGATGACGTTCGTCGGGCGCCACGACCTCGCGCAGATCACCCAGCACGGTCCGGCCACGCCGGACCATGTCATCCGCACGAAACGCGTCGCCCAGCTTGGCCGCGATGTCAGCCAATTCCAGGCGGCCTACGCGGACTACTTCGCGGAGCACTCCAACACCTCCGGACCACCGCTCAAGATGCTCGATCCGGCACCCCGTATCGTTCTGGATCCAGAACTTGGCGTGATCAGCATCGGCCGAACGGCTCAAGACGCCGCGATAGCGTTCGACCTGTATGACCACACCATCGACATCGTCGTGCGCTCCACCGCCCTGGGTGGCTATCGCGCATTGCCAGCCGCGGACATCTTCGCCGTCGAGTACTGGGACCTCGAACAGGCCAAACTCCGACGGGCTGGCAGTCCGCCCGTGTATGCAGGCGAAATCGCCCTGGTCACCGGAGCGGCTTCGGGCATCGGCAAAGCGGCGGTGGAGTCGTTCCTCGAGCGCGGCGCAGCCGTGGTGGGCCTGGATATCAATCCCAGCGTGGCGGACATGCCGCGGCGTGCGGATTTTCTCGGCCTGACGTGCGATGTGACCCGTACAGCGGACCTCGAGTGCGCTCTGGATGCGACGGTGCACGCATTCGGCGGCTTGGACATGCTCGTCCTGAATGCGGGCATTTTCCCCTCCAGTCGCCGCATCGAGGCACTCCCGCTGGCGGAGTGGCGTCGAGTGATGGAGGTGAACCTGGATGCGAACCTGGCGCTATTGACCGCCGCGCAGCCTCTGCTCAAGTGCGCCCCCCGTTGCGGACGGGTGGTGGTCATCGGCTCGAAGAACGTGCCGGCACCTGGCCCTGGCGCGGCTGCGTACTCTGCTTCAAAGGCGGCATTGAATCAGCTGGCGCGGGTTGCTGCCCTGGAGTGGGGCGCACACGGAATCCGAGTGAACGTCGTGCATCCCAATGCGGTGTTCGACACTGGCATCTGGACGGACGAGATTCTGCGCGCGCGCGCTGAGCAGTACGGTCTCAGCGTCGAGGCATACAAAAAGAACAATGTGCTGAAGGTCGAGATCACCAGTCGTGACGTGGCCGAACTGGTGGTCGAAATGTGCGGGCCGTTGTTTTCACGCACCACCGGCGCACAGGTGCCAATCGACGGAGGCAACGACCGAGTCATTTGACGAGCTCACTGGTGATTGGTAATGCCACGCAGGATGCCAGGCCGTATCGTGGCTGGTTCGTCGGCCACTTCGTCCCGTCCGAGCTTGGACCTCGCTCGACCGATGCCGTCGAAATGAAGTGGGCTACGCACGCAGCCGGCGAGACACGCTCTGGTTGGGCCGCCAGCACCGAGGCGACGTCGCTGAGTCTGTTGGTCCGGGGTTGTATTCGGATCTTCTTCGCGACGGGCGAAGAAGCGCTGCTTGCCGAGCCAGGCGACTATGTGCTGTGGCCGCCCGGTCTGGCACACCGCTGGCAGATTGAAAAGGAGCAGACCATCGTGCTCACCGTCCGCTGGCCGTCACACGCCGGCGATGTTGTGTCATCCTGAGCGGCGTGAACACTTCGTACGCTGGCGGCCCTCCTGACGAGTGGCTCGAGCTGTCGGCGGAGTGTGAGCCGGAAGCGGTTGAGTCCGTCTCGGCTGTCTTCGCGGAGTACGGCCAGGGGGTGGCCATCGAGCAGGTGGTGGAGTCATCGCGCGACGGTGATGTCGTGCACCTGCCGGCCGATGCGCCGATGATTGTGAAAACGTATCTGCCAGTACCGGATGTGGCGACTGCTGAGCGTCGCGCTCACATCGAAAAGGCGGTCTGGGCGTTCGGCAGGCTGCGCAACGTGGCCCCGCTCCAGGTGCGTACACTTCGGGAAGCGGACTGGGCCAACGCCTGGAAGCAGCACTTCTTCGTGCATCGCGTCGGCCGTCGCACGGTCATCGTGCCCAGCTGGCGTGAAACGGAGTACGAGCCACAGCCACAGGATGTTGTGCTGCTACTCGATCCTGGCATGGCGTTTGGGACTGGACTGCATCCAACCACGCGCCTGTGCTTGCGGGCGCTTGAAGATGTTCCCATGGCCCCCGGTATGCGCGTGCTCGACGTGGGCGCCGGCTCAGGTATTCTGTCCATTGCAGCGGCACGCCTGGGCGCCGGCTACGTCGAGGCGGTGGAGGTGGAGTCCGTCGCGGCTAGCGTGTGCCGGCAGAATGTCGAACGCAACAGCCTCGCCGACGTAGTCAGCGTGCGACACGGCACGCTGCAAGCTCCACCCGACGAGTTGTTCGACGTGGTGCTGGCAAACATCTCGATTGCTACGCTGCTCACGCTCCAGCCACTGCTGGCAGCCCAGTTGCGGCCTGCAGGATTGGCGGTGATGTCCGGCGTGCTTGCCGAGCGCGTCGACGAATTGCTGGAAACCCTTCGCGCAGCCGGCTGGCGACACACGCGGACGGATGTCGAGCAAGACTGGGTGGCATTGCTCGTCACACGTTCGTGAAGCAGCATCGATTCTTTGTTTCGGCCGGACAGATTCAGGGTGAAATGGTCAGCTTTTCTCCTGAGCAGTCGCACCAGCTGCGGTCCGTGCTGCGTATCCGAGCCGGCGACCGCGTGCGGGTCTTTGATGGCAGCCAGTTGGTGGACCGGATCGTCGAGATCGTCAGCGTGTCCAGCGGACGAGTCGTCGAGTACCTGCCTCAAGCGGCTGAGCCTCGCACGCGGCTAGTGGTGTACCCAGCCCTGCTCCAGCGTGGCGCGTTCGAGCCCGTCCTCCAGAAGCTGACTGAAATTGGTGCGGCCAGCATCGTGCCGCTGCTCACCGCGCGTGGACTGGTGCGAGATGCTCCAGACGATCGGCGGCTGACGCGCTGGCGCACGATCCTGCGTGAGGCGGTCGAGCAGTGCGGTCGTGGCGTGCTACCGGACCTGCAACCGGCGCTGCCCTTCTTCGCCGCGGTTGCGCGCGCGGTGTCGGAAGGAACTGTTCTCGTGGCGTACGAGGGTGAAAAGCAGCAAGCCGTTCAGGCTGGGCTTGCAGGGGCACAGACCACGGTTTCACTCTTCGTCGGACCCGAAGGCGGCTTTGCGCCCGAAGAGGTCGTGTACGCCAGACAAGCCGGCGCGCGGCTCGTCACTCTCGGTTCGCGTGTGTTGAGAAGTGAAACTGCCTCGCCGCTGCTGGCTGGGCTGGTGTTGTACGAGCTTGGCGATTTATCGTCCCCACGCGATGACGCTTGATCCCGATCCTGAGTGCATCTTCTGCAAGATCGTCGGCGGCCAGATTGGGGCCAGCATCGTGCTAAGGACTGAGCTGGTAACCGCGTTTCGGGACATCAGCCCGCAGATGCCGGTGCATGTGCTGGTGGTGCCGAACCGGCACATCGCCAACACCGAGGCACTTGAAGCCGAGCACGACGGGCTGGTGGGTGCGATGGTTCGGGCCGCGCGCGACGTCGCGGGCGCTGAAGGGCTGGGCGCGCGGGGCTACCGCCTGGTGTTCAACACCGGCCCGGACGCGAACAACAGCGTGCCCCATCTGCATCTCCACCTCCTTGGCGGACGACCCATGAGCTGGCCGCCCGGCTAGTCGAGCGAAGATCTCCCAGCTCGATGATCGCAATCTCTGCTGCCGTTGTCGGCTGAAATTCTGGGTACCCTTGGGGTATGGATCTGTTCGAGTACCAGGGCAAGCAGTACTTTGCCCGCTTCGGCATACCGGTTTCGCCGGGCGGGGTGGCCGAAACGGTCGACGAAGCGGTCGCTCAAGCTGAGCGCGTTGGCTACCCGGTCGTGGTCAAAGCCCAGGTTCTCGTCGGCGAGCGGGGCAAGGCTGGCGGCATCAAGCTGGCCGACAACGTCGACGCGGTGCGGACCCATGCCAGCGCCATTCTGGGCATGAATATCCGCGGCCATGCGGTTCAGCGCCTGTGGATCGAGCGCGCCTCGGACATCGCGCACGAGTACTACGCCTCGTTCACACTTGATCGCGGCGCCCGTAAACACCTGGGCATGGTCTCGGCCAGGGGTGGCGTCGACATCGAGCAGGTCGCCGATGAGGACCCCACCGCCATTGCTCGGCTGCATATCAACCCCGTCGACGGGCTCACCTCAGCCAACGCCAGACAGCTCGTCGACCAGGCCGGCCTGGATGAAGAGGCGCGCGAGGGCGCCGTAGACATCCTGACCAAGCTGTACCGCTGTTTCGTCGAGGGTGACGCCGACCTCGTCGAAATCAATCCGCTCGTGCTCACGCCGGATGGGCGGGTCCACGCGCTGGACGCCAAAGTCAGCCTCGACAACAACGCCGAGTTTCGCCACCCGGAGTGGCAGGCATATAAAGCCACCGAGGTGCTGGACGAGCGCGAGCGGTTGGCTCGCAGCAAGGGCTTGCAATACATCGGGTTGACCGGCAACGTCGGGATTATCGCCAACGGCGCAGGGCTGGCGATGAGCACCCTCGACGTGGTCAATCAGGTCGGTGGTTCAGCGGCCAATTTCCTGGATGTTGGCGGCGGCGCGGATGCGAGTGTGATGGCCAACGCGCTCGAGGTCATCAATACGGATCCCAAGGTGCGCTCGATCCTGATCAATATTTTCGGCGGGATAACCCGCGGCGACGAAGTCGCCAACGGGATCGTCCAGGCGCTCGATCGCGTGGAGATCAAATCGCCCATTGTGATCCGCATCGACGGTACCAATGCTGAGGAGGGCCGGGCGATCCTGAAATCGCACACATCAGACCGTCTGAGCTCCCAACCCACGATGCTGGAGGCAGCGCGAAAGGCTGTCGAGTTGGCCAAGGCGGCCGGAGCGGACGCATGAGCATCTTTGTCGACGAGCAAACCAAAGTTGTGTATCAGGGCTTGACCGGCTCGGCCGGTCGCTTCTACGGCCTGCGCAATCGGGCGTATGGCACCCAGGTTGTCGCCGGAACCAATCCGAAACGGGCGGGCACGGATGTCGAAGGCATTCCTGTGTTCGCAACCGTCAAAGATGCAGTCCAGCAGGCCGGCGCTACCGCATCGTGCGTGTTTGTCCCTCCGCCCGCGGTGGAGGGCGCAGTGATGGAGGCTG
The DNA here is from genome assembly GCA_051006215.1 of Chloroflexota bacterium. GTDB lineage: Bacteria > Chloroflexota > UBA6077 > UBA6077 > CF-72 > CF-72. Next base: position 17,788 of record JBPCIO010000053.1, on the reverse strand, counting down.
CCGAAGCCGGCATCACGTTCATAGCGGTGATCACCGAAGGCGTGCCTGCCCAGGACGAAGCGCGATTCGTGAATTCGCTGCAACGCGCGTATCCCCGAGTTCGTTTGCTCGGGCCGAACTGCCCAGGCATCATCACGCCCGGCAAATGCAATATCGGCATCACGGCCGGTGAGATTGCCACCCCGGGCGGGCCGGTCGGCATCGTCAGTCGATCTGGGACGCTTACCTACCAGGCCTTGTACGAGCTGACACAAAAAGGCATTGGCGTGACGACGTGTGTCGGTATCGGGGGTGATCCCGTGCCCGGCACGACCTTCATCGACTGCCTCGAAGCATTCGAGGCTGACCCTGACACCCGAGCGGTCATGCTGATTGGCGAAATCGGGGGCTCAGAGGAGGAGAAGGCGGCAGAATTCATCGGCTCGAAGATGACATTGCCGGTGGTGTCCTACATCGCTGGCGTGACTGCGCCGTCTGGCAAAAAGATGGGGCACGCTGGCGCGATCGTCTCGGGCTCGCAAGGGACAGCGCAGGCCAAAATGAACGCTCTGCGAAAAGCAGGCGCACAGGTTGCGGTGAACCCGACCGAAGCAGGCGAGATGATGGCCGAGGTGGTCGCCGGACTCCGCCGCTGACTTGACAGAACTCGAGGCTATACTCGGCGAGCGGATCCGTCGGCAGGGGCCGTTGCCGTTCCGTGAGGTGATGCGAGCGGCGCTCTACCACCCGCGGCACGGCTACTACACCAATCTGCGTGGCTTCGGAAAAGATGGTGACTTTGTGACGAGCCCCGAACGTCACCCCGCCTTCGGCTTTCTCCTCGGCCGCCAGGCGGTCGACGTCTGGGAAGCCCTGGATCGACCGCGGCCCTTCCGCATCCTGGAGTTGGGCGCAGGCAGCGGCGCCCTGGCCGAATCACTCGTGGCGTTTGTTCGGGCCCATATCACGCCCGTGCAGACGGATGCGGACGAGCGCACGCTCGTGTACACCATCGACGAAGCCAGCCGGTCGCTGAGATCGGTGCAGCAGGCGCGGCTCTCCGACCCAGCGTTTCAGTGGCAGGGCGTTGACCAGCCAGCTCATTTCATCATCGCCAACGAGGTTGCAGATGCGCTGCCCGCGGATCGAGTGGTGGTGCGCCGCGGCCAGCTGCGTGAGCTGCGTGTGGGACTCGACGAACGCGGGACTCTGGCGTGGGTGGAGGAGGAGGACGCCGCCGGCCCAGCCATCCAGGCCTACTTTGCCGCGCTTGGCTACCTGCCACCCGAGGGGCACACTGTCGACGTGTGCACAGGCCTTGTGGATTGGGTCAAAGGGGTGGCGCGCCGGCTCGAGCGGGGTGTGGCGCTGGTGATGGACTACGCCGCGTCGCCGCCGCGCGACAGCTTGTCGACGTATTACCGCCACACCATCGGCAGCGATCCGCTCGTTCGGCTTGGTCGGCAGGACATCTCCATCCACGTGGACCTCCGCACGTTGATGCGCTGCGCGGTTGCCGAGGGTCTACTGGCAGGCGTGACCACGCAGCGCAGACTGCTGCTCAATCTGGGGTTCCAGCAGGTGGTGGCCGGCTTGCGCGGCCCCACCGATCGGCAGGCTCTGGCCGGCCTAGTCGAGGCGAGCGGTCTAGGAGGCCAGATTTCCGCGGCGCTTCTGGTACGAGGTCTGCCCGGCTACACACCTGTAGGCACCATGGGCCGCGCCGATTGGCCGGACCTGCAAGACATTCCGTCGTTGCCGCCCGACGAGGATGAGGCTGAGTTCATCAGCCAGTGGCATGAAGCGTTTGGAGGCGGCTAACAGGGACTTCGTTTGTCGTCATGGGCGCGGCACAAACGGGCTGTGGTCCAATGGATTGGACAGGTTGCCTTCAGCGCTCGCCGCTATCGGACGAGGCAAGTGCGACGTGGGGGTGCACTCGTCTGGGCGTGCGTAGGTGCTCGGTCGACGCTGGCGCTTTTGCCTGCGCCCGGTTACGCGGAACGGAAGTACGGCAGAACGTCGCGACCGAGTAGCTGGATCGCGGCTAGCGGGTCGGGGCCGAGTGGCGGGCCGAAGCTCAGATGGCGCGCGCCCATGGCAATTAGGCCTTCGAGGCGTGGGATCAGGTCGCTCGCTGTGCCTACAACGCCGATGCGCAACATGGCTGGAGTGACCATCGCCCGCGCGCGCACAACATCGCGCTCGACCATGATCGCTTGCTGGATAGGCGCGAATGCTGCGCGGTCGACGCCAAGCGCCTCGAGAATGGTCGGACTGAGGGCGTGTCCGTAATACGCCACCTTGTCACGCAATGCGTTTTCCGCGGCCTGGCGGTCCGCGTCGACTGAGCACCAGATACATGCGGCCACGTCGACATGGTCGAGGGATCGGGTGCTCTCCGCCAGACCTTCACGGATGTAGCTGAAGGCGGACGCGAAATGCTCCGGCGGGAAGAGCAGCGGCAGGCCGCCATCGGCCAAACGCCCGATTGCTCGGAGCAGCCCGGGACTCATCGCGCCGATGTAGATCGGGATCTGGCGGGTCGAAAACCGCAAATAGGCTTCGGTGGTCCAGCCACGCAGAAACGTGCCGTCCTGGTCGGGTGGAGCGCCGCGGAACAATCGGCGCAGCGCTTCGACGGTTTCGACCACCGCCGAAAGGGGCCGTTCGGCACTGATGCCGATCCAGCTGAGAAAGTCCGACGCGCCTGACGACACGCCTAAGCACAGCCGGCCTCGAGACAATTCGTCGAGCGCACCCGCAGCCATGGCCATCTCGGCGGGGTGCATGGTGTACGGGTTGACGATGCACGTGCCGATGCCGATCCGACTGGTTGCCTGCGCGACGGCGGACAGAATGACCCACACGCTGCGTAGAAAAAGGTCGTCGCTGACCCAGAATTGATCAAAACCCGCCTCCTCCGCGGCGCGGGCCAGCGCAGGATAAGCGCTGACCGGCAGGTCATTGTTGAATCGGACGCTGAACCGCACGCTCGATGTTCAGTCTTGAATAAGGGCTTCGGCTTCGATTTCCACCAGCGGCCCATCCACCAGGCCGGCCACCTGGATCAACGTATTGGCAGGCCGAATCTCGCCGAACACTTCGCCATGCGCGCGCGCCACAGCCCGCCAATCCTCCAGTCGCACCACGTATGCCCGCGTGCGCACCACGTCTGCTAGCGAGGCGCCGGCTTCTTCCAGCGCCCACCTGATCCTGGCCAGGATATAGGTCGCCTGAGCGTAGGCATCGTCGTGGCCGTGCGGATTGCCCTGTCCATCGTGGGCGGTGGTGCCCGAGACGAAAACATGCTTGCCGATCCGCACAGCTCGCGAATAGCCGGCCAGCGCCTCCCAGGACGTTCCCGAGCCGATGTTCTGACGAGGTTCTGACGCCAACTGGTCTGACCTCCTGGTACCGCTGCCCATTGAACGACGAACGCCCCGGCGGTGGCGAGCCTCGCAACCGGATCTGGGCCACCGGACACGTTGGCCGGCCGGCTGTGCGATATGGGTGGCGTCAGCCGCCGCTGGGCTCGGATCGCGCGCACCAACGCCTTGAAACCGCCCCGCCAGACCCAGGAGCAACCGTGCGCGCTATGCTCGCTCTGATGCCGTTTTCCGCCGACCTGCTGGTTCTGGGCAACGAGTTCTGGACGTGGCGGTCCAGGACGCAGCCAGTCTCTGGCGACGATATCCCGCGCCTCGAGCGGCCGCCGGGTTGGGCGCCAGACTGGTCCCCGGATGCAGTGGTTGGGCGGCGCGCCAGGTTGGACGACCTCGAGCGCGCCTGGCGCAGCCTGGGTAGCGACGCTTCCCGTGCCACCACTGCCGACCAGGTGGACTACCGCCTGGTCGGCTCGGCGCTCAAGCGTGTTCGCTGGGAGCTCGAGACCCTTCGGACCTGGCAGCGCAACCCGATGTTCTATGTGCACCAGACCCTTGGGGCGCTGTTCGAGTCGCTGGTGGCGCCACCTCCATTCGATCAGCAGCGCACGGCCGACCTCCTGATCCGTGCGGAAAGCATCCCAGCCACGCTCGCCGCCGCCACCGACAATCTGGTCAACCACGCCGTCGAGCCGTTCGCGCGGGTAGCGGTCGCCGCCCTACAGGACATTTCAGCTCGCCTGGCCAGCGTCGCCAGCGAGCTTTCGCCCTGGCTCGAGCCACAGCCGGCCGCGGGCATACAGCGTGCGTTGCTTCGGGCCGCGCTGGAGCTTGAAAATTTTTCCGAGTGGTTGACCGCGCGAGCTGCGTCGATGGCCACGCTAATGCCTGTCGGGCGCGAGGCGTACCTCCAGTTCCTGCGGCAGGTAGCGCTGGTACCCCTCTCGCCCGAAGCAATTGCCACCGCTGCGCAGCAGGAGCTTGACCGGGCGGTGACATTCGAAGCGCTGGAGCAACTGCGCAATCGACATCTCGCGCCGTTGCCCTTGCCGTCCACCATCGAGGAACAGATGCTGCGCGAGGCGTCCGGCGAGCAGGAGCTGCGGGACTTTTGCGAAGAGCACGGCTTGCTCAGCTTCCCATCGTGGTTGAAGCGCTATCGCAACAAGCCGTTGCCCACGTATCTGGCGCCGCTGCGCACGCTGGGCGTCAACGACGACCTGACCTCACCCCGACGACTCGACCAGGACGCGACGAGCTACATTCCTGAGCCGCGCCCGGACCTGCCGTATTTCTACCTGGCCATGGCCCGCGACCCGCGCACGCTGATCGCACACGAGGGCATGCACTACTACCAGCTTGCGCGCTCGTGGGCCGAGGCAAGCCCAATTCGTCAGCACTACTACGATTCGGGACCGAACGAAGGTATCGGCTTCTACGCCGAGGAGATGCTGCTCCAAGCCGGGCTGTTCGACAACTCCCCGCGCTCACGCGAGATCATCTACAACCTCATGCGCCTGAGAGCCGTCCGCGTCTCGGTCGACGTTCGCCTGGCGGTGGGTGAGCTGGATATCGACGCGGCCGCCGCGGAGTTGGCAGGCCGCGTCCCGATGGACCTTGGAACTGCCCGCGAAGAAGCCTGTTTCTTCGCCGCCGAACCAGGCCAGGCAATTACCTATCAGGTGGGCAAACTGCAGATCATGCGTTTGCTGGCCGATGCGCGCGCAGCGCAGGGGTCCACATTCGACTTGCGAGCGTTCCACGACGCGGTGTGGGTCAACGGCAACGTTCCTATCGCGCTGCAACGCTGGGAGATCCTCGGCGCCCAAAACGAGATCGGGCTACTTGACATGGCTACCGATAGCCAGGCACTGTGAGCGCACTTCAGAGGTGATATATGCACAGACGTTCGCTGACTAGACTGCTGGCCCCATTCAGCGCTTTGCTACTGCTCGCCACTGGCGCTTCTTCGGTTGCGGCCGCGCCAGCCGCGCAGAGTGCGGCCGATCCCAAGACCCTGGTCATCGGCGCCGCCTTTGACATAAAGTCGTTGGATCCGGCGCGCGGGTTCGAGCAGATCGGCGGCATGGTCCACAAGGCCACCTACAACACGCTGGTCACCCTCGACGACAACGACATCAGCCGCATCGTCCCCGATCTGGCTGACACATGGGAAGTCAGCACCGACGCCAAGACGTTCACATTCCACTTGCATCCTGGGGTGAAGTTCCAGACCACGGGCAACTCGGTGACTTCTGCCGACGTGAAGTGGTCTATCGAGCGGGCCATGGGGATCAAAGGCAATCCGTCGTTCCTGTTGGATGGCATCACGAGTGTCGAGGCGCTCGACCCCTTGACGGTGGTCGTGCGAAAGTCCGATGCCGATCCGGCCTTCATTGCCAAGGGCAGCTATCCCGTGTTTGGGGTGCTCGATAGCCAGACCGTCCAGGCCCACGGCGGCGTAAGTGGACCAACCGCCGCAACGGCCGATACGGCTGAACAGTGGCTGAATCAGAACTCAGCGGGCACCGGCCCGTTCATCATGACGCGTTACACACCAGACGCAGAAGTCGACGTGCAGAAGAACCCAACGTACTGGAAGGGCAGCGTCCCCTTCGATCGGGTCATTTACCGGAATATCCCCGAAGCAGCAACCCAGAAGCTGACTCTGCAGGCCGGCGATATCGACATCGCCACCGAAATCTCGCCTGACTCGGTCGGCGACTTGCAGAGCAACCCGGCATTGAAGGTTACGCAGGGTGTCGGCGCCGACATTTTCTTCCTGTTGATGAACCAGGATCCGGCCCTGACGTCGGGCACGATGAGTAATCCGCAGGTGCAGAACGCTGTCCGCTACGCTCTCGACTACGACGGTATCAATGCCCTCGTGGGCGGCCCAGCCCAAACGCCGGCGTCCATCCTGCCGATCGGTTTCCTCGGCGCCTACGGAACGGACCATGCAGTCAAACGCGACCTGGATACAGCTCGCAATCTGCTCGCCCAGGCCGGCTACCCGAACGGCTTCAACGTCGACCTCCAGTATCCGACCAACTTCTCCCGCAGTGGCGTCAGCTTCGACCTGGTTGCGCAGAAAATTCAAGCCGACCTGGGCGACGCTGGCATCAACGTGACGCTCAAGCCGGGTGAGATCAATACCGAGCTGGCCAACTATCGCGCCGGCTCTGAGGGGCTCGGTTTCTGGCTGTGGGGACCTGATTACTTCGACTCGAACGATTACCTGGCGTTCCTGCCCGAAGGTATCGTCGGCAAGCGCACCAACTGGACCAACGCGAACTCGGATGCGACGATCCAGCAATTGCGCGACCAGATCAACATCGAGACGGACTCAGCGCGTCGCGCGCAATTGTGGCAGCAGGCCCAGGATTACCTGCTACAGAGCGGGCCCTACGCATCGGTCGTCCAGCCAGGCATCTACATTGCGACCAAAGCCGGCATCGGCAACTACAACTACAACCCCGCGTGGCGCGTCAACCCGTTCATCCTGACCAAGACCTAGCCGGAGCTACAGGCTCCACAACGTGGACGGCGTAGCCCATGCAGGGCATCGTCGTCCGGCGCGTGCTGTGGATGGTGCCGCTGATGCTCGGCATGACCCTCATCGCGTTTGTCGTTTCGCACAGCGTCCCGGCTGATCCGGTGGCTGCCCATCTTGGACAACGGTCAATGGAGGACCCAGTTATCGTCGCTGCGTTTCGCGCGCAGTGGGGTCTGGATAAGCCCCTGCCCGAACAATACCTGACGTATTTGCGCAATCTGGTGCAGGGCAATCTCGGCATGTCCATCCGGACCCATATGCCAGTGTCCGACGACCTGAGCCGTTACCTGCCAGCCAGCGCCGAGCTGGCGATCGTCGCGACGGTTGTTGGCATCGCGCTGGGTATCCCGTTCGGCGTCGCATCGGCTGTCCGTCGCAATCACTGGCTCGACCACGTCGTGCGTGGCGTGTCACTACTCGGGGTCTCCAGCCCGGTCTTCTGGCTGGGATTGATCGCGCTGTACGTGTTCTACTTCCGCCTGGGCTGGTTCTCGGGACCGGGCCGGTTAGACATCGGTCTACCTGAGCCGACGCACCTTACGGGTATGTACACCGTCGACAGCCTTTTGACAGGTAACTGGGCGGCGCTGGGATCGAGCGTGCGCCACCTGGTTCTGCCCGGAATGGTGCTCGCCAGTGTCTACCTGGGACTGGTCACGCGCATGACCCGCTCGACGATGCTCGAAGTGCTGGCGACCGACTACGTCCGCACGGCGCGTGGCAAGGGCCTGTCCCTGCGCGCGGTGATCTATCGTCACGCGCTGAGAAATGCGCTGATTCCGACGATTACGGTGCTCGGGTTGGCGTTTGGCGACATCCTCGCCGGCACGGTGCTGACCGAGACGATTTTCTCCTGGCCCGGCATTGGGCGTTATGCGTATCAGTCGGCGGTGACGCTCGATTTTCCAGCCATCATGGGCGTCAGCCTGCTCATCGCCGGTGTGTTCATCACGGTGAATCTGCTGACGGACCTGGCGTACGTGTTCTTCGACCCGCGCTTGCGAAGGGTCAGTTGATGGCCGTTTCAGAATCGACCCTCGCTCCGCCTGCGAGGCCGTTGGGGGTCGGCCCCTCCGCAGCCTTCGCCCAGCCCTCAGACCGCTTGGCGGCCGTGGCGAGGTTCCTGCGCCGCAACCCGCTGGTCATTGCCGGAGCAGCCGTAGTGCTGGCCTGGATTGTCCTGGCCGCGACGGCGCCGCTCATCGCCCCGTATGGCCCGCTGACCCAGAAAGTGGTCGACCGCCTGCAAGCCCCGTCACTTACGCACGTCTTTGGGACCGACGCGCTGGGCCGCGACATCTTGAGCCGCGTGCTGTTCGGTGGGCGCGTCTCGTTGCCGGTTGGCTTTGGCGTCGTAGCGGTGTCGCTTCTGCTCGGCGGACTCGTTGGCGCCGTGGCCGGCTTTGGTCCAGATTGGAGCGACACGGCGTTGATGCGCTCGACGGACATGGTGATGGCCTTTCCGATCATCATCCTGGCGATGACCATCGCCGCCGCGCTCGGGCCCGGCCTCAACCACACCATGATTGCCCTGATTGCTGTGTCCTGGCCGCGCTACGCGCGCGTAACCCGCGGCCTGGTGCTGTCGGTCAAGCAAAACGAGTACGTCCACGCTTCGCGCGCGCTGGGTGGTTCGGAGGCGCATATCCTCACTCGCGTCGTGTTGCCCAATTGCCTGGCGCCGGCGGTGGTCATGGCCACGCTCGACCTGGGCAACGCGATTCTCACCTTCTCCGGCCTCAGCTTTCTTGGCCTCGGGTCGCCGCCGCCTGCGCCCGAGTGGGGGGCCATGGTCGCAGACGGCACCAAGAGCTTCGACCAGTGGTGGGTGTCGACGTTTCCGGGTCTGGCCATTCTGACCCTGGTCATGGCATTCAACTTCATTGGCGATGGCGTGCGCGATGCGCTCGACCCACGTTTGCGGCGCGGTGTGTGAGGTGGAGTTTGGGATCGCATTCCAATCCGACAAACAGCCACACGAGTATGTCGCACTAGCGCAAGCGGTCGACCGGTTCCCGTTTGCCGTCGTGAGCGTCTACAACGACATGTTGTATCAACCCGCGTTAGGGCCGCTGTTGTTCATGGCGCCGCACCTCAAACACGCCAGCCTCGGGCCGGCGGCGGTCAATCCGTATACGCTTCATCCTGTCGAGATTGCCGGTCAGATTGCCCTGCTCGACATGGCGACCGACGGTCGGGCCTACCTCGGTCTGGCGCGCGGCGCGTGGCTCGATAAGCTCGGCGTCGGCACGCCCAGGCCGCTCCGCACGCTGCGAGAAGCGGCGCTGCTCGTGCGACATGTGCTCGCACAGAGGTCAGGAGCATTCAACGGCGAGGTGTTCCAACTCCAGGCAGGAGCCATGCTGCGCTATCAGCCGCGGCGGCCGAACGTGCCGCTGACGATCGGCACCTGGGGGCTCCGGACGGCGCGGTTGGCTGGAGAGATCGCCGACGAGATCAAGATTGGCGGCTCGGCCAACCCGGCCATGGTCCGCTATCTTCTGCCCGGCATTGCGACAGGCGCAGCCAAGGCCGGCCGACAACCGAGCTGTGTAGGCATCTGCGTCGGCGCGGTGACGGTGATCGATCAGGATGCTCGAGCGGCGCGAGCCCGAGCGCAGCAGGAGGTGGCCATGTACCTGCCCATCGTCGCCCACCTGGACTGCTCCGACAGTGACAAGCACGTGGATCCAGTCGATCGCTTCGCGTTTGCGGGTGACGCGTCGTCCATTATCCGCCAGGTTGAAGCTCTAGCTGCTGCGGGAGCGACCCGCGTCGAGTTCGGCACTCCCCACGGTATAGGCAACCCGCTCGAAGCCATCGACTTGCTCGGCAAACACGTTCTGCCCTACTTCACATGACCACCGACGCCACGTTCACCCTGTTCGATCTGACCGTGCGGGTGGCCGAGATCAACGGCTGTTGTACCTGCAGTCTCGAGGTCGGCGACTGTTTCTTTCTCCAGGGCGGAACGCTTCGTCTGCCGGCCGGCCACGGTTTCTGCGTGTACGCGCTGCAGTCGACGCTGCCGCTGCTGCCCGCCAAACAGCGCCCGCTCCAGGCAGCCGACTGGATGCAGACCGACGTGCGCATCTGCTGCCCGGATCCGGCGTGCGGCCTGGTCATGGTCGTGGAGCGAACCGGTCAACGCGAGGTGCGCCACGACGACGTGAGCGCTACTCCACTACCTGCAGATCGCGGCGATACTCGGTAAGCACCCGACCGCCTTCGTGGCCACCCACCACGACGACATCCTCGGTCCGCGCACCCAACCGTCCAGTGATGAAAATGCTCGGCTCCACGGTGAAGCACATGCCACGCTGGAGTAGGGATGTGTCGCCACGATCTAGATACGGCGGCTCATGCACGTCGAGTCCGATCCCGTGGCCGAGACGGTGGCGAAACCCCTGGCCGTAGCCACCCTCGACGATGACCTGGCGCGCTAGTCCGTCGACCTCCTCCGCGGTGTGCTGGCCGTCCTGGAGCGCCAGGATGCCGACTTGAGCCGCCTGCATGACCAGAGCGTGTACGCGCCGATAGTCGTCCGGTGGTTCGCCCAGGTAGACCGAGCGACCGAAGTCGTAACAGTAGCCAGCGAGCGTCGAGCCGAAGTCGAACGACAGCGAATTGCCACGAGCCAACGGCCGTCGACTGGCTTTCATGGCCAATGGCCGGTCTTCGGCAGGTCCCATCTGCCAGACGTTGGTCACAAAGGACGGGCCGTCGGCGCCATGTTTTAAAACCATCAGCCGGTCGATTTCGTACGCCACGTCAAGTTCGGTCTGCCCGGAGTCGGGTGCGAGAAATCCCAGAATGTCGGTCATGGTCTGGTCCACGATGCGCGCGCAGGCTTGCAGCGCGTCGATCTCCAGCGGCTCTTTGATCATCCGCAGCGGCGCCAGGACTTCGGACGCCAGGCGAATCTCCAGGTCCGGTCGGACCTGGCGCAAGGCCAGCGTCTGCTCGCTCCAGGCCCGATTTTCGATTGCCACGGCGCCCAGTCGAGGTTCGAACTCGCGCAGCATCGCACTCAGGAATTCCTCTGGGCTACCTTGGTCGGGCAGCACGCGAACGTCGAGCCCAGATGTTTGCTCCAGGTCGAAATCGGCGACCATGCGCGGCACGGCGAGCGTGGGACCCTGGCGCAGCCCGAGGAAGAGGCCCTGGATCCACCCGCCGGGGTAGTTGACGTTCCCAAAGTGGGGCCGATTGCGCCGCCAGCCGCTGAGGTACTGCGCGTTCGCACCTGGCGCGAGGTAGAGCAAGTCGATGCCCAGGCGCTCCATCTGCGCCCGCGCCCGCTCGATTCGGGAGGAGGTATCCATACGTTCCGCAAGCGTACGCGCCCGCGAGGCGCGACGGGTGCCGACGGACCACGGTCAAATGTCCGCCTGCTCAGGGCTGGGTTCACTGGTCGGCTGGCGAGCGCGATCATCGCCTGCCCTTCATACAGTCGGCCTATGATGTGGACGACATGCAGAAGATGCTGAACGACCCACGCGCATTTGTGGACGACATGCTGGCAGGCATCATCCTGGCACATCCGGATCAACTGCGGCTGGTGCAAGGTGCGCGCGCGGTCGTGCGAGCGGCGCCGCTTGTGCCCGGCAAGGTAGGTATCGCAACCGGTGGTGGGTCTGGCCACCTGCCCCTATTTTTGGGGTACGTCGGAGAAGGGTTAGCCGACGGAGCGGCCATCGGCAACGTGTTCGCCTCGCCGAGTGCCGACGAGATGCTCGAGGTTACTCGCGCGGTGAACGCCGGAGCGGGAGTGCTCTATCTGTACGGCAACTATGGCGGCGACGTCATGAACTTCGATCTGGCGGCTGAATTGGCCAGCGCCGAAGGTATAGACGTGGAAACCGTCCTGGGGGCGGACGATTTGGCCTCTGCCCCGCGCGGTGACGAGGCCCGACGGCGCGGGATTGCGGGAATCTTCTTCCTGTACAAAGTCGCCGGCGCGTCCGCCGCACGCGGCGATGGGCTAGCGGCTGTCAAGCGATGTACTGACAAAGCCGCAGCCAATCTGCGGAGCATGGGTGTTGCACTCGCTCCGTGTACGTTGCCCGCGGCCGGTGTGCCGACCTTCGAGCTTCCAACGGGCCAGATGGAGATCGGTATGGGCATCCACGGCGAACCAGGCGTGCGGCGCGGTCCGCTCGAAACGGCGGACGAAATCGCCGAGCAACTGACGAGCGCGGTCCTGGATGACTTGCCGTTTGCGAGCGGGGACGACGTCGCGGTGCTGGTGAACGGACTGGGCGCAACACCTAAGGAGGAGCTCTACATTCTGTATTGTGGTGTCAACCAACTTCTCAAGAAGCGAGGTATCCGAGTCCATCGCGTGTGGGTAGGCGAGTTTGCCACCTCACTCGAGATGGCCGGCGCCTCGATCTCAATTCTGCGACTTGACGACGAATTGAAAGCGTTGATCGACGCGCCGGCTGAATCGCCGTTCTTCGTTCAACGATGAGTAGCCTGACCGCTCTGTTCGGCGTAATTGCCGACGATGTCATCACCGCCCAAGCTGAACTCAATCAACTCGACGCCGTCGCCGGCGATGGTGATCTTGGGCTGACGATGACCACCGCGGCAGAAGCCATCAAGGCGCTGCAGCCGGACCTGGAGGACCTGGACCTCGCTCCAGCGCTGAAGCGCTGTGGCGCAGAACTGGCCCGCAAAGCTCCTTCTACCAGTGGCACGCTGCTAGCGACAGCGCTGCTTCGAGCGGGCGCAGCGGCCCAGCAGGACTCCGCTGCACCTGCTACTCCGGTCGCACTGCTGGCACGCATGGTGGCTGCCGCGGTGGATGGCATTCAACAGCGAGGTAAAGCCAAGCCCGGCGACAAAACGCTGCTCGACGCGCTCGTTCCAGCCAGCGAGGCGTTGCGGCACGCGTCCGACACGGGTGGTGACCTCCCATCGGCGCTGCGTGATGCAGCTGACGCTGCAGCGATGGGGGCGGCGGAAACGCGTCAGCTGCGGCCACGCGTTGGGCGTGCCAGTTGGCTCGCCGATCGCTCGGAGGGACACGAGGACGCTGGGGCACATCTGGTCGCGCTAGTGTTTCGGTCCGCGGCCCGATCTCATGCCCCGGCGAAAAGCGACTGAGGGTTCTGGAGTAGGAACTCGACGGCCGCGCCTTCGCCGACGAGCCCGATCGCAGCGAGATAAGCGGCCTCCGCGTCGTCGTCCGCCAGCAAGGCCAGGACATCGGCTGTCATGGTCCACGTGCGTCGCGACGGCCACGCTCGGCCGCTAGCAGTCGGGTTGGTCGGGCAGGCGTCCAGCAAGGCTGGTCGACAGCGGATGAAGGCGGCTACGCCCGCTCGGGCTATCGCGGTGCGCTCCCGGTTCGGTTGGCTGACGCGTCCGCTGGCCGGCAGTAGGAATCCGCCGGTCATGCCGTCGATCCAGCCGTCGACCGCGGGTGTGTAGGAGATGTGCAGAAAGCGGTTGGCCAGCGGCGGCGTGAGATCCCAGCCATAGGCAGCGCGCTCGGGCGGATTCGCAGCTGCCACCACCTGGACAGCTCGGGGCAGCAGCAGATCGCCCACCCGCCGCTCGAGGGCCACACCCAGTATGGCGGACTGGACGGCGGGCGGCGAGGTGGACAACTCGTCGAGGAACAGATAGCCAGCCTGAGCCGCGTGCAATCGCTTTGCCCATGCAGGTCGCTCCAGGCGCACGCCGTCGTCCGTGACGACCGGCAGTCCGGCGAAGTCGCTCGGCTCTCGGAGCGAGCCGATGACGGTCTCGCAGGGGACGCCCTCGGCCTCGGCCGCGGCGTTGATCAGGGCCGACTTGCCGATGCCAGGGTCACCCCACAGGCATACGGCTACACCGGCGCGACCGGCGGCGCGGAGCACGGTGACCAGGGTGGTGCTCGTCATCGGGACGAACGGTCCTCCTGGAACCCGTCGGCGCAGCACGCGTAGCTGATTGCGGAGATGGAAGTGAGCGCTACTGATCGTGGGTTGTTGGTCATAGATTGTTCCTTCCTTATGTCTCTTCTGTGTGCGGGCCTGGTTCGACTCATCCCAGTCGATCCGGAAAGCTGTTCCGGACGCGGGCCTGGTGGGACGTTCCGCCCCCGGCTCTGTCGGTGTTCAGCCCTCCGCCGGAAGATTCAGATCGGGCATCATTGCCCGAGATGTTCACCAGGTCAGCGGTCTGTTACGACTTGCTCTATAGCTTCAAGGATTACGAAACCGAAGTGGGAAAGGTCCGCCTGGTTGTCGATCAGGCGAAACGCACCAGTGGGCGACGCCTCCTGGATGTGGCCTGCGGTACAGGCCAGCATCTGCGCCACCTCGTGAAGTAATTCGACGCCGAGGGACTCGACCTCGATCCGGACCTGTTGGCAATCGCTCAACAACGACTGCCCGATGTGCGGTTCACCCAGGCCGACATGGTCGAATTCGAGCTGGACCGCCGATTCGATGTTGTGGTGTGCTTATTCAGCTCCATCGGCTATGTTGCCACGCTGGAGAAGCTGCGCATGACGCTCCGTACGCTGGAGCGTCACCTGGAGCCGGGTGGAGTGATCGTCATCGAACCCTGGCTGACGCCTGACGCATTCATTCCAGGCCACGTGCATGCGTTGCTCGCGGAAGCATCCAATCTGAAAGTCGCGCGCATGAGCACGCCAGACTTGACACCCAATCGGTGGGTACTCAATTTCCACTATCTCGTTGGCACCGCAGCTGGCGTCGAGCACTTCACCGAGCAGCATCAGCTCGGCAGATTCACCACCGAGGATTACCTCAACGCCTTAGCCAACGCTGGCTTGGGGGTGACCTATGATCCGGATGGCATCAGCGGGCGCGGATTGGTAGTTGGAGTCAAGCCCACCATATGAGTGACCCAGCTCAGTCAGCACCATGTGCTTCGACCACATCGACGCGGGGGCTGTCAACGAGCAGCTTGACGCCAACAGCCAGCGGCTGATCCGGTGACCGTAGTGCGGGTCACCGGCTCAGTCCTCGAGCTGGAAGCCGCGACGGCTCAGTTCGGTCAGCTCACACACCGGTTCGCTCGCTGGCACCTGGCGCCAGAGCTCCGCGGTGCGGTCCCAGGCCGTGTCGGCCTGGCGCAGGGCTGCTGCCTCAGTGAACGCAAGCTGATGCGCCGGTCATACGCGGTACGCCAGGCATTGGAGCCTGCCTGGACGCAGGGATGAGAACTGTATTCGCCCAAAGTTCGCATCGTGGGTATGTCAAGAGGTGGTTGCATGCAGACCTCCTGCGTGACCCACGTGGGTCGGTCGGTAGTGAATAAGCAGTGCGAGCCCGACCGGATCGGCCGGGCAGGCGCCTGATGCGGAGTAGTCGGCGTGAGCGATCGCCACGTCCGGCGCAGACAGGCGAGTTTGTTACCTGGCTACGGGGCCGCCACCGGGTTTCATGAAGACGTTTCATTCGGCGATGGGGGTGCCTACGGCACGGAGTAAAGACTCGGTGAAGATGGCCTGTCCTTCGGGGCGCGATGCAAGTGCGGCGGGATCCTTGACGTCATCTGGCAGCGCAACCGGGACGGCCGTAGGGCCGATTGCCTCCCGTAATGCGAGGGTTGCCTGGACGCCGGCGTCGTCTGTGTCAAGCACGAGATAAACGCGCGGAAGACCGCGTAGCTGGTCGACCAGGTCGGGCCGCACGTTGGTTCCGAGCATGCCTACCACCGGGTAGCCCCACTGGCGCACCGCCAGGAAATCGAAGACTCCCTCGACAACACACACACTCGCCGAGCCGCGCGCCTGTTCCCAGCCCAGCAGAGGCTTTGCACCGGGGAGGCCCAGGTACTTTGGGACATCCTCCGCGAGGTCTTCAGCCGGTGCACGGCCAATCAGCCAGATGGGTTGCCCGGCACACAGCTCAGGGATGACGATGCGGCCGGCCATGAACTCATGGCCTGCTCGTGTGAGCAAGCCCAGCTTGAGCGCCGCGCCCAGCGGCAATCGCTGCCAGTGGAGGAAGGCCAGCAGCTGATCGCCAGCGCATATCCGAGGCGACATTCGCGGGCAGTGGCCAGGCTGATGCCGCGATGAGCCAGGTAGTCGAGGGCCAGGGGCTCCGCCAGGAGATTGGCGTGATAGAAGCTCGTCGCGGCCTGCAGGACAGCCAACTCCTCCGCTGTGCGCCCCTCCAGGTCCCTCGAGGTCGGGCGAGGCGATGGGATCGGACGTGGTATGGGGCGAACGGGGGCGTGGCGTCCACTGCTGAGGCGGGCGACCGCCTCCCGAAAGCCGACGTCCTCGGCGTGCATGATGAACGCCAGAACGTCTCCGCCGATGCCACATCGATAACACCGCCAGGACTCCGAGTCGGCGTAAATATGCAGATTGGGCCGGCCATTGTCGGGAAGGAAGATGCATCGACCCACCATCGCGCGGCCCTGGCGTTTCAGTTCAATGCCGTACTGGGCGACTACGTCAGCGATTGGGTGGGCCAGTTTCAACGCTGCCGTGTCGATGCGGCTATGTGGCAGCAGTGAGGCTAAGGAGCGCACCACGCGCTATGCAGCTGGTGCCAGGAGGTCTGGCGGCAGCGCGTACAGCCAGCGTGACGGGTGACGCGTCTCCATCCGGCCGCCACGCGAGCGCTCTCGGCAATACGAAATGTAGAGCCGCTCGCGTGGTCGGGTGAACGCCACGTACAGCACGCGCAGTTCCTCGTCGAGGGCCGCTTCGTCCGGGCTGCCATCGCGAGGCTGGAGCGCCCGGTAGTGCGGCAGCACCGACTCCTCCAGTCCAGGCAGGAACACGACCCGGTCGGGTAAGAGATCGACGTTGCCGTCGATCCCTCCCCTAAGAACCGTACATGTGGGTTTCCCCACATACGGCTCAAGCCTTTCTTGACGCCCGTGTTATCGGACGCGGCACCACTTCGGAGGTGGTTGGGTTGTGGACCTGCATGTGGCAGTTGGGGTGCAGAAGCAGGCGATTCTCGGTGCCGTCACTGCCGCCTTTGGATCTCCAGATCACGTGGTGGTTGTGCCACCCAGTGATTGTGGTGATCGGTTGGCTGCAGTTCGGGCAGAGGCCGTTCTGCTGGTGCCAAAGGAACAGCAACGTACGATACCCATTGAGGTTGGCGTCTACTTTCACAGCGAGGCGCTGTGCGAAGTAGGCCTCCCACTCAGGATCGTAGGGGTTTGCTGCACTCTGAACCTTTACGTGCCTTTTTATCGGCACGGTTTCTGTGCGGAAGAGGTGACGAGTCGTGGCCATGCCATGACCGTCCACCGCCTTGCCGCTGAAGACCCATCGTCGGGAGCCAATTGCGGGGAAATAGCGTTTCTTTACCCACTTGGCCCCCTTCTTTGGGTGTCTTCGTTTTGCCCAGCGCCACAATGCTTCGAAGATTGCGCTGTCTACAGAATGAAAGGTTGCCTTGCTGACGACGTGCTGGTGGTACTGAGCCCATCCCCGAATAATGGGGTTGAGTTGGGCGATCAGTGTTCCAGTCGGCATCGTTGGGTTACCTTTGATGACTCCTCGGACTTTAGCCAGGAACGCTTTCACGTTCTTTTTGGACGGCTTGATGAGGATCTTGCCGTTGTACTTGCGTACATTCTGGCCGAGGAAGTCGAACCCATCCTCGATGTGCGTGACGACCGTCTTCTTGGCTGAAAGTTGCAGCCCCCGCTCCTCCAGGAAACGCTCCAGGAGAGGCCGGATCTCATCTACCAGTTGCTCTCGCGAGTTTCCGGTGATGACGAAGTCGTCCGCATATCTAACCAGGTTCACCTTGTTGGTGCGGGTCTTGCCCGCGGCCCAGTACCACTTCGGGAACTTCTCCAGAAGCAGCTTCTCCAGGCCGTCCAATGTGAGGTTTGCCAGGACCGGCGAGATGATGCCCCCTTGCGG
>JBPCIO010000052.1:0-4211 GCA_051006215.1 Chloroflexota bacterium | reverse complement strand
ACCGGTGCGCGGGTGGCAGGCGTCTGGGGCGCCATTTTCGGCGTGCCGATCGTGGCAGTGTTTACGACAATGATCTCGTTCTACCGTGCCAACCAGGAAGAGCGGGTTGCGCGCCTGCAGGAGCGTTTGCCAGGCCAGGAATTGATGTCCGTCGATCTGGTCGACGCGCCCGAGCCGGCCGAAGAGACGCTCGTCGCCAGCGGAAAAGGAGTTGCTCGACCGTGACACGAGTCCGAAAGGCGGTGATCCCGGCTGCTGGCCTGGGCACGCGCTTCCTGCCGGCTTCCAAGGCCGTACCCAAGGAAATGCTGCCCATCGTGGATAAACCGGTCATTCAGTACATCATTGAAGGCGCGGTGGCCTCTGGCATCGAGGAGGTCGTGCTGATCACGGCTACTGCCAAGCGTGCCATCGAAGACCATTTTGACCATTTCTTTGAGCTGGAATATCGGCTTGAAGCCAGCGGCAAGCTCGAGTTGCTGGCGGACTTGCGGCGGCTGGCCGACATGGCCAAGTTCGTCATGGTCCGTCAAGGTGCACCCCTGGGCAATGGACACGCGGTGCTGCTGGCGAAGGAAGTGGTAGGCGATGAGCCGTTTGCGATGCTCTGGGGCGACGACATGGTCCTGGGCGACCCGCCGTTCGTAAGGCAGCTCATCGATGCTCACGAGCGCACGGGCGGATCGGTGGTGGGCGTGATGGCCGTGCCGCCTGAAGAGGCGATCAAGTATGGCGTGATCGAAATTGCCGAACGCATCGACACCCGCCTGGTGCGGGCTTCGCGCATCGTGGAGAAGCCGCCGCGCGACGACGTGCCGTCGAATCTTGCGGGTGTGGCCGGATACGTCCTGACGCCGGATATCTTCGGCTACCTTGAACACACCTCGGCTGGCCAGGGAGGCGAGATCTGGCTTGCGGACGGCGTCCAAAAGATCGCCGCCAAAGGCAACCTGTACGCTCTGGAATTCGAAGGTCGGCGCTACGATGCGGGCAACAAGCTCGAGTTCTTGCAGGCAACCGTCGACCTCGCCCTCGAACGCCCGGACCTTGGCCCAGCATTCCGGACGTACCTGGAACAAAAGCTCAGGCGCTAAGCGGCCAGGTCGAACGATTCGGCTGCTGTGTCAGCTATCTGGCGGGCGATGGCTAGCGAAGACGTCGCGCCAGGGGAGGGGGCGTTGCGGACGTGGACGACACGGTTGCCCTGGGTGTTGAACACGAAATCGTCGACCAGTGCCCCGTCGGGGCCAAGCGCCTGAGCCCGTACGCCGCTCGGGCCAGGCAGCAAATCGGCCATGGTCAGCTCGGGTACGTAGACCTGCAGGGACTTCAGAAATGCCTCCTTCGAAAAGTCGCGCACCATCTCCTGCATGCCTGTCTGCCAGAACTTAGCCGCCAGCTTGTGAAAGCCCGAATAGGCGACTGCTTCTGCAAGGTCACGCGGCCGCAGGTCCAGCCGACGGTAGCCCTCCCGCGAAAAAGCCAGCACTGCGTTTGGTCCCAGCCATACCGACCCGTCGTCGAGCCGCCGGGTGAAGTGGACCCCGAGAAACGGGAACGACGGATCTGGGACAGGGTAAATCAGGTTACGAGCCAGGTCACGTCGATCTGGACGCAGCACCCAGTAATCACCCCGAAAGGGCACGATGCGCGGGTCGCGCGGTGCCCCGGTGAGCCGCGCAACGCGGTCGGAATGAAGCCCAGCGCAGGCCACCACGTGGCGCGCCTCGACCTCGCCGGCCGCAGTTTGCAACACGACGCCTTGAGCGCTATCGGACATAGCATTCACGCCGTAGCCAGGTAAGACGTCACCGCCCGCCTCCTGGACGTCCTGTGCGTACGCCCGATTGACACGGGAGTAGTCGACGATCCCAGTGTTCGGCGAATACAGGGCTTTGAGCCCGACGCAGTGCGGCTCGAGCTCTCTGAGCCGTTCCGGCCCGATCATCTCGAGCCCCTCGACTCCGTTGGCTACGCCGCGCTGCAGTAAATTTTCGAGCCGCGGCAGTTCGCTCTGCTCGACGGCCACGATCACCTTGCCACACCGATCGGTCGGGATACCTTTTTGTTCGCAATAGGCGTACAGCTCGCGCTGGCCCTGGACACACAGGCGAGCCTTGAGCGACCCGGGCGCGTAATAAATGCCGGAGTGCAGCACGCCACTATTGTGTCCGCTCTGGTGTTGGCCGGCGCTCGACTCCTTGTCGAGCACCGCGAGCCGAAGACGCGGATAGCGGCTGAGTAGCTCACGACTGACTGCCAGGCCCACGATGCCGGCGCCGATGATGACCACGTCGTAACTGCGCACCTGGCTACCTTAGCGCGAAACGCTCCGGGCGCGAACGTAGAATCTCGACGATGGCTCACGCAACCCGCCCAACCAGGCCGTACGCTGCCTGGCTGGCCCAAGGACTTGAGTCGGCTGTTAATCGCGCCGTCTCAAATCCGGCATCGCTCGGCGTCGGCGCCGATCTCATCGGGTTCGGGGGCGGGCAACCCGCGACTGAGGCGTACCCGCTCGAGGCGCTCGAACGCGCGTACTCCCGCGCCATTCTGGAGGACGGTCGGGCAGCCCTGCCATACGGGCCAACCCAGGGTATTCTGGCGCTGCGCGAGATCGTCGCCGATCGTCTGGCCCGTCGCGGCATGTCCGTGGACCCGCAAAGCGTGATCATCCTGGCGGGTTCGCTGCAGGGCCTCCACCTGGTTGGCCGCATCACGCTCGACCACGGCGACACCATCGTCACCGAGGCGCCGACCTTTATGGGCGCTCTGGCGGCATGGGAGCATCAGCAGCCCCGCTACCTGACGATCCCAGTCGACGAGCATGGCATGCGACTGGATGCGCTCGAGGAAGGCCTCTCGAGAACGCATTCCCAACCCAAATTCATGTACCTGCTGCCGACGTTTCAGAATCCAACCGGCGTCTCGATGAGTCTCGAACGCCGGCGTCGCGTGGTCGAGATCTCGCAGCAGCGTGACCTGCTCGTCATCGAAGACGACCCATACGGTGAGTTCTGGTTCGACGAGGCGATTGGATCGATCCCGCCCATCCGATCGTTGCCGGGCGCAGAGGAGCGGGTTATTTATCTTGGCACGTTTTCCAAGATCCTGGCGCCTGGAGTCCGATTGGCGTATGCGGTCGCCCCGCCAGACATGGTCGAGCCGCTTGTGCGCGCTAAGCGGGGGCTGGACTTCCACACTGATGGGCTCCTGCAGCAGGCTGTGGTGCGTCTACTCCGCGACCCAGATTTCGACCTCGAGGCGCATGTCGCGGGTGGCCGACGGCTCTACCAGGCGCGGCGCGACGCGATGCTGGATGCTCTGGAAACGACGACCACATCCGAGGCCACCTGGACGAGACCAGACGGCGGCTTCTTCTTGTGGATCGACCTGCCACCAATGCTATCAGGCGATGCGGTGACCGCCAGCGCACTCGCAGAAGGAGTGGCAGTCCTGCCTGGCTCGCTGTTCTACCCCAACGCGGATGGTGGTTCCAGTGGGCTGCGGTTGAGCTATTCGAACGCCAATCCCGAGCGCATACGCGAGGGCATTCTGCGGCTCCAGCGCGCCGTCGCGCGCGTGGCAGGGTCGACCGTGGCCCGGTGAGAGCCCTCCTTCTCACCAACGAGTACCCGCCGAACGTGTACGGGGGCGCGGGGGTCCACGTCGAGTTCCTGAGCCGCGAGCTCGCCCGGCTGATGGACGTCGAGGTGCGCTGCTTCGGCGATCAACACGTGGACGACGGGCGGCTTCACGTGCGCGGCTACCCGCAACCGGACGGCCTGACGGCGCCCGACTACTTGCGGCCTGTGTTCGGCGCTATGGCTCGCGGCGTTGCCTGGGCCGCAACGGATGTCGATGCCGACGTGGTGCACTGCCACACCTGGTACGCCCATCTGGGCGGCATTCTGGTTAGCCAGGGATACGGGCTCCCGCTTGTGAGCACCGTCCACTCGCTCGAGCCGCTGCGGCCCTGGAAACGCGAGCAACTGCGGGGCGGCTATGACCTGTCGCGCTGGGTCGAACAGACTGCCTTGGGCATGGCCGACGCCGTCGTGGCCGTGTCGAAAGGCACCCGCGACGACATCCTGCGCGTGACCGACGTCCGGCCCGAGCGTGTGCACGTCCTCTACAACGGCATTGATACCAGCCTGTACCGACGCACCTCGGAAACGGATGTTCTCGAGCGCTATGGGATCGATCCGAGC
>JBPCIO010000051.1:0-12116 GCA_051006215.1 Chloroflexota bacterium | reverse complement strand
CTGGTGTTCGCCCTGGCCGTGCTTGCCGCCTGCGCGCCGACGCCCGCGCAGCCGAGCAGTCCGCCGGCGACGACCGCGGCCCGCCCCGCCGCGGGGCCGACACTGAAGATCGCGATGATCCTGCCTGGCCCGATCCAGGACGCCGACTTCAACGCGGTCGGCGCCCAGGCTCTTGACGACATCAAGAAGCAGACCGGCGCAGAGACCACCTTTTCGGAGTCCGTGGCCGTCGCCGACGCCGAACGCGTCGCCCGCGAGTACCTGAACTCGGAATTCAACGTCGTGGTCTTCCATGGCGGACAGTTCCTGACGATCGTGCAGAAACTCGCGCCGGCCTTTACGGATGCCACGTTCATCATGGAAAGCTCAGGCAAGATCCCCGACCTGCCACCGAATGTGTGGAACCTGGGAAGAAAGTTCTACCAGGGCTTTTACGCGCTTGGTGTGCTGGCGGCGGCGACCTCGTCCTCCAACAAGGTTGCCTATGTGGCTGGCGTCAAGCTGCCAGACTTCGTGGCTTCGCTGAACGCGGTCAAACAGGCGGCAGGTGACACCAACCCGGCTGTCCAGGTCCAGTACGCATTTATCGGCGACCAGAACGACCCGGTCAAGGCGCGCGAGACAACCGCTTCACAGATCGACGCCGGCGCGGACTTCGTGGTTGTCAGCGTCAATCTGGGGGTACAGGGCGTGGCCGAGGCGGCCAAGGCTTCGACGAAGCCCGTCTTTTTCACCACCTACTACACCGACAAGCCCGACCTGGCGCCCAAACTGCTGAGTGCCTCGCTGCTTTCGGATTTCTCGACGCCGTATTTGCAGATCGTCAAGAGCATCCAGGGCGGCACTCGGGGCGGCTACGTGGAGATGCGACCAGGCAACGGCTTCACGTTGTCCCAGATCCGCAATGTGCCACCCGACGCCGCCAAGAAGGCGCAGGATGCCTTTGCCGCGGTCGCGTCCGGCCAGAAGGATGTCCAGGAGATCGCGGACCGCGTCGTCGGCGAATAGCTCGCGTCAGTCCTCCGGCACCCCTGCCGCGCGCCAGCCGGCGGCCATCCATTGGTAGATGCTCTTGGCAGACGCGAGCGCGTCGTAGCCAGGCCGGGCCTGGCACTGGACACTGACCTCGAACGCAATGGGCGCCGTGAAGCCCTGCGCCTGCATCAGCCGGACATACCTGGCCAAGTCGAACGTGCCCTCGCCTGCGAGCAGGAACTGAAACTCGACGGGCCGCCCGTCCGGCGCAGTCGCCCGACCAACGCCGTTGCCCTCGACCAGCCAATCGTCGCCTCCGGCGCTGGCAGCCTGCGGTGCGCGGACATACCGGAAGTGCTGGTCTTTGATCTCGGCTGCGGCGGCCAGCGGGGTCAGTCTTGGGACCGTCTCGTCCATTGGGATCCCGACCACTTCGAAGTGGCTCACGTCAAAGTCCAGACGGAGCGACGGGCTATCGATGGTCCGCACCAGCCATTCCGCGCGCGCAGGCGTATCGACCGCACCGCCCACGTGCGGCTCGATGCAGATGACGACGCCGCACTCACGCGCGTAATCGGTCAAGGCCCCAAGACGGTCGATGATCAGTTGCTGCTTGGCTTCGAGGTCGCCGGAACGCCCGGCGATGCCGGTGTTGAGCGTCGGCACCTCGTGGCCCGGCGGGGTGAGCTCTACACACAGTTCGATCGTGCCGCGCAGGCGCTGCATGGCCGCCGCGTTGCGATCCGGGTCATCCTCGACCAGCGACTGATTGCCGATGAGCGAAGGCAGCAGTAGCCCGCGCTCGACGAAAGACTGCTTGATGCGCTGGCGGTCAGCGGCCGACAGACGTTCCTGGTCGGCTGCGTTGGCAACGTGCTGGCCGCCGATGGTGTAGCCCGGCACCACGCTGATCGCGATGGCCGTGAAGCCGATGTCACTCAGGCCCGCGATGAACTCGGTGTACGGAACGGTGGCCATGCTCCAGGTGTTGTATCCAATGCGCACGCCGGTCAGACTCCCGCGCCAGCCGGCTGCAGCAGGCCCAGGTGGTCGTCGATCTCGCGCTGATAGGCGTCGACTGCGCCCGACTCAACCTCTTGGATGCTGACCGGCCGGCCTGCGCGATCCGACTCGAACAGGGCGTACACCAGCGCCACGTCCCGACGCGCAACCTGGCCGGTCACCTCCGGTTGGGCGCTGGTGCGGATGCAGCGGGCGAGCTCGTGGTACTCGAGCGCCAGAAGCTTGCGATCGGTGGTCGGGAAATCGAAGTTGTAGCGCCAGATGCGCTCGCCGCCGAACAGCGCCGCCGCGGCCGGTTCCAGGCGGTAGCTGGGCGCGTAGTCGAGGATGCGCTCGTCGGCGATCTCCGGGCCGTCATCCAGGTGCAGTCGGACTGGGCGACCGTTCCGATCGCCCGGCGACGTGATGGAGCCGCGAGTGCCGAACACCCGGCGCTGGTGCACAGGCTCACCGTGGCCGGCGTGGTGGTTGATCCACTGCCCGAGGGCGCCATTTTCGAACGTGATCTGGCCGAAGATCGCGTCCTCGCCGGTCGGCTCGATGGACTCGGGCATGTTGGCAGCCCACTTGGCGTAAAAGCCGCCCGGGCCATCGGTGTTGCGGCGCACACGGCGCTTCTCGTACAGCCGCACCTGACCGAACGCGCTCTCGGCGTCGCCGAAGTAGTACTGCAGGATGTCGGCGTTGTGGACGCCGGCGTCCAGCGAGATGGTGCCGGTCATCTTCATGTGCCGCCAGGGCGTGATGATGATGCTGTCGCGGCCGCCGATGTCGGTCTCGGTTATGAACTGGCGTTCGCCGATGGCGCCGTCGTCCAGTAGCGCCCGCACGAGTCGATTCATCGGGTCGCGGCGGTAATTTTCCGCCACCGACAGAATGCGGCCCGACTTCGCGGCGGCCTCGATGATGCGCGTGCAGCCGCGGATGGTGAGCGCCAACGGTTTTTCGCACAGCGTGTTCAAGCCCAGCTCCAGCAACTGGGTGGCTGCTCGGTGGTGAGAGCCGGTGTCTGTCGGGCAGTCAGCTGCTTCGAGGCCGTCGACTTCGCGGACCATGCTTCCGGCATCGCCATACACGCGCGGCCGTTCGCCGAGCAGCTCGTGGGCCTCGTCGGCCAGATCCTCGGCGTTCTGGCGGTTCAGGTCGCAGACAGCCACCAGGTCGAGATTCATGTGCGGGGTGTGCGAGAGCTCCGCCAACCCTGCCAGATGGCGGCGCCCCATTCCTCCACAGCCGACAATCGCCAGCCGAACCGGATCATCCATGGCCGCGGATTGTAGTCCCAATGGATCGGACGGGCGCACGTCCAAGGTACCCCCTCGGACTTGCGAGGTTCTGCGCCGAATGCCGCGACACCTGCGGACCAATTCGGTACTCTCCCCTCTCATCCAGCCGGCCCTCGGAGGGGCGACGTCGGTTGAGCCCGTCGGCTCAGTTAGGGAGGGAAGAGGTGCTTGGCGCGCAGCCGCCGAGCGTGCGGATTTAAGGGCGCTGAGATGAGCCAGAAGTAGGCGGTCCGCGCTCGGGGGGCGAGATCCGGTACATTGCGCGAGACTGGGATGGCGGCGTGAGCACGTTTCTGGCCTACCTGCGGCAGCGGCCGACGAGCGCGTTCGCCGTGTCACTGCTAGGCCTCCTGGCGCTCGTGTCGCTGCTGGCGCCGTTGATCGCGCCAAGCGACCCCAATCAGACAAACCTGATCCGGCAGTTCGAGCCACCCTCGCGCCTGGGCTTGTTCGGCACTGATGAGCTCGGGCGGGACCTGTTCAGCCGCGTCCTGTATGGTGGCCAGACCGCGCTCCTGACCGCGCTCGGGGCGGTGATCCTGGCGTCCATCGTTGGCATTCCGCTCGGCCTGGTGTGTGGGTACTTCGGGGGTTGGGTCGACGCGGTTGGTATGCGCGTGATCGACGTTCTGTTGGCCATTCCGTCCATCCTGATCGCCCTCGGGTTGATCGCGATGTTTGGGCGCGGCACCGTCAACGTCATCCTCGCCGTCGGCGTCGTGAATATTCCCGCGTTCGCCCGCCTCACACGCGCCACGACCCTCTCGGTCAAAGAGCAAGACTTCGTGCACGCCACCCAGGCCATGGGCGCAGGGTATGCCTATCTTCTGGGGCGGACGATCCTGCCCAACGCGATCGGTCCGATCGTGGTGCAGATGGCCGTCACCGGCGCCACCGCCATCTTGCTGGCTTCGGCTCTCAGCTTTCTCGGGCTCGGGATTCAGCCGCCGACCTCCGATTGGGGGACGATGCTGAGCATCGGTCGCCAGCACCTGTTCGAGGCGCCCTGGTACGGCATCTTCCCCGGCCTGGCCATAGCCATCACGGTCTACGCGCTCGACGAGTTGTCGAAAGCGCTCCAGGATTTGCTCGGCACCCGTACCCGCGCCGAGCTCAGTCTGTGAACACGATGCTCCCGACTCGGACTGAGTTGAGCCGCTGAGCGCATGCGCCAGTACTTGCTGTTCCGCACGGCTCAGCTCGTTCCGGTACTGTTCCTGGCCTCAGTCGCGATCTGGGCGCTGATGTACCTGCTGCCCGGCGATCCGGTCATCGCCATGCTCGGCCCAAACGCTGCGCCGGAGCAGGTGCTCGCGGTCCGGGCGCAGCTCGGGTTCGACCAACCCGTGCCAGTCCAGTACCTCAGCTGGTTGGGCCGGGTGCTGCACGGCGACTTCGGCATGTCGTACCAGACCGGGCTACCGGTCCCGCAGCTGATCGGTTCGCGAGCCATCGCTACGGTTCAGTTGGGGACGATGGCCTTCGTGCTGTCGATGCTCGTCGGGGTCACACTGGGTGTCGTTGCCGCGGCACGGCCCACCAGCTGGGCTGCGCGGCTGGTGGGGACGTACAACTCACTGACGCTGGCGCTGCCGAGCTTCTGGCTGGGGCTACTCTTGATCCTGCTGTTTGGAGTCTGGCTCAAAGTGTTGCCGCCGGCGTCGGCCTTCATCCCTATCTGGGTCGACCCGCTAGGTACGTTGCGCATGTCAGTGCTGCCGGTGCTCACCTTGGCCAGCTATACCTCGGGCATCATTGCCCGCTTCGTCCGCGCAGCCATGCTGGACGTACTCGGGGCAGATTACGTGCGTACTGCGCGAGCCAAGGGCGTCGTGGAGCAGCGAGTGGTATGGCGGCACGCCTTGCGCAATGCGTTGCTGCCAACGGTGACCGTGCTGGGACTGCAATTCGGGGCGTTCATCGGCGGCGCAGTGGTTACCGAAGGCGTCTTCAACTACCCGGGCCTGGGAAGTCTCGTCCTCAGCTCGGTCGTCCAGCGCGACTACACCACGTTGCAAGCATCCATTTTGATGATTGTCGCCGCCTTCACCCTGGTGAATCTGGGAGTCGACCTGCTGTACGCCTTTCTCGACCCGCGGATCCAGTACGGGTGAGCCTGCATTCGCTTACTTCACTTCGCTCGCTCCCGGCCGCACGGACGGACGCAAGCCTGAGCGTGAGTCTCGGTTGGCCAAGCTGTTTTTGGGGAACGCGCGAGTGACCGCGACGCTCGAGGTGCGCGACTTACGGGTGACTTTTCCGACTCGGCGTGGGGTGTTTGCGGCGGTGGATGGAGTGAGCTTCGACGTCCAGCCTGGCGAGACGCTGGGTGTCGTCGGCGAGTCGGGGTCGGGCAAGAGTCTGTCGATGCTGGCCATACTCGGGCTGTTACCGCCGGGTCCCCCATGGAAAGTCTCCGGGCAAGCTCTTCTCAACGGGCGCGACCTGCTCCGCTTGTCGCCTGAGGAGCTGCGACGGGTTCGGGGTGGCGAGGTGGCGATGATCTTTCAGAATCCGACCAGCTCGCTCAACCCCGTTTTCACTGTCGGCGACCAGGTTGGGGAGGCCATTCGTGTCCACAACCCGAGCGCGACCGCGGCCGAAATCAGCGACCGCGTGCTGCGGCTCATGGAGCTGGTCGACATCCCCAACCCGACCCGACGCGTGCAGCAGTACCCGCACGAATTCTCCGGCGGCATGGCTCAGCGGGTCATGATCGCCATGGCGCTCGCCAACTCGCCATCGCTGCTGATCGCCGACGAGCCCACAACCGCTCTCGACGTGACCATCCAGGCGCAGATCCTCGAGGTCCTCCGCAGTGCGCTGCACGAGTTCAATACTTCGTTGGTGCTGATTACGCACAACTTGAGCCTGGTCGCGGAGCTCGCCGATCGTGTGGCAGTCATGTACGCCGGCGGCGTCATCGAAAGTGCCGGTGTCGAAGAGCTCTTCCATCGACCCAGGCACCCCTACACGGTTGGCCTGATGCGCAGTGTGCCCTCGCTCGAGGCGCGCGCCGAGCGACTCGTCCAGATTCCTGGCCAGCAGCCCAGTCCCGCCAACCGGCCCTCGGGCTGCCCGTTCCATCCCCGTTGCTATCTCATGCAGGACCGCGACCCGTGCAGGACCACCTTGCCGCCCCTTGCGGCCACGGACACGCCGCGCCACCTGTCAGCCTGCCACTTCTGGCCCGAGGTCGAAACCGTGGAGGTCGTGACCACGTGACCGCCGACGCGCCTCTTGTAGAACTGGTCGACCTGGCCAAGTTCTACCCTATCACCAGCGGAGTTCTGCGGCGGGTGGTGGGTCAAGTGCGCGCCGTGGACGGAGTGACCTTCAGCCTGGCAGCCGGACAAACCCTGGCCCTGGTCGGAGAGTCCGGGTGTGGCAAGTCGACCCTGGCCCGCACCGTCATCCGCCTGCTCCACCCCACGGACGGGAGCATTCGCTTTCGGGGCCAGGACGTGACGCACGTGCGCGGAGGCGACCTGCGCCGCTTCCGGCGGCAGATTCAGATGGTCTTCCAGGATCCGTACTCGTCGCTGAACCCGCGCCTGTCCGCGCGCCAGTCAGTCGCGGAGCCGCTGCGCATCCACCGTCTGTACGACGCGGCTACCACACGCGAGCGCGTCGACCAGATGCTCGACCGAGTCGGCATCCCGCTCCAGGACGCGGACCGTTTGTCCGGCCAATTCTCGGGAGGCCAGCGTCAGCGCATAGCCATCGCGCGAGCGCTAGCGCTGGAACCGGATGTGCTGGTGCTGGACGAACCCGTGGCTGCCCTCGACGTCTCGACCCAGGCGCAGATCCTCAATCTGCTGCGAGCCCTTCAGCGCGATCTTGACGTGGCCTACCTGTTCATCTCCCACGATCTGGCCGTCGTCCGCCAGATCGCGGACCGCATCGCCGTGATGTACCTCGGCAAAATCGTGGAGATGGGCGACGCACACGAGATCTACGAGCGAGCCTCCCACCCATACGTCAAGGCGCTGCTGTCGGCCGTGCCCATCAGCGACCCCGCCATGCGCGGGCAGCGCCAACGTATCATCCTGCGTGGAGACGTCCCCAACCCCGCCGCTCCACCGTCCGGTTGCGGCTTCAGGACTCGCTGCTGGAAAGCCCAGGACCTGTGTGCCGCGGAGATCCCGGCCCTCGTCGAGCGCTGCACCGCCCATCCCGTGGCGTGTCATTTTCCTGAGGAGTCACCTTGACCGATATATTCAGGTAGAAGGAGCACATCGCATGCAATCCATCACCCGCCGCGCTTTTCTGTGGCGAACCGCGCTGCTGAGCGGCGGCGCCGTCGTCGGCACCACCTTACTGGCCGCGTGCGGCACCACAGCCACGCCAGCAACGACCGCTGGCGGCGGGCCGGCGGCCACGACTGCACCTGCCACGACCACTGGCGGCGCCGCGACGAGCGCACCCGCGGCCAAGCCGGCTGGTGCAGTGGCGCAGAATGCCACGCTCAACGTTGGCCTCGGGCGAGTGCTCCAGGACCTGAATGGCTTCAATCTCGACATCGCCTCGTACACCAGCCAGATTCAGATCTACGACACGCTGCTGACATACGACGCGGACGGTAAGCCGGTGCCACGATTGGCGGAGTCCTGGACCATCGCCCCGGACGGCTCCAGCACCACCATCAAGCTGCGCCAGGGCGCAACCTTTCAAAACGGCAAGCCAGTCAATGCCGACGCTATCCTTGCCAACTACCAAAAGGCTTTGGATTCCAAGTTTGCGTTCCAGATCTTCAGCATCGTCCCACGCATCAAGGACCTCACCAAAACCGACGACCTGACCTTACAAATGACAATGCAGGGAGCCACCCCGGAGCGCGTCGTTACCGACATCCTCGACTCCATCAACATCATGGAGCCGAGCACGCTCGACACGGATTACCTCAAGACCAAGGCCATCGGCGCCGGGCCGTTCGCAGTCGCTGCCTACAATCCGAACAATCAGCTCAACCTGAAGCGCTAGAACGGCTTATGGAAGAAGCCTGCGCAGTCATTACAGCAGATCGTCTTCCACCTGTCCAACGACATCGATGCGCAGGTGGCCTCACTCCAGGCCGGCGCCAACGACATCGTCAGCTTCCTGCCGCCGAACTACACAGCTCGCCTGAAGGACCAGTTCGATATCTTCCAGGGTCCGGCCGGCACGGAGGTCTACCCGTTCCGTCTCAATCCCAGCATGGCCCCTTTCGACAACAAGATGCTTCGACAGGGTCTGCAGTACGCGATCAACCGCCAGGGCATCGTCGACAAGGTCTTCTATGGCTACGCGCGACCTCAGGCGCTGCCATTCGGGCAGACCGGACCGGCATACGAAACCGAAATCGTCAAGAACTACCCCTTTGATCTGCAGAAGGCCAAGCAGATGTTCGAGGCCGCTGGCCAGCCGAACTGGACGGCCGTGTTGTTCATCGTTCAGGGCGATACCACCGGGCTCAGCATCGCCCAGATTGTCCAGGCCGACCTGGCAACGATTGGGGTCAAGCTCGACGTGCAGCAGATCTCGGGCGTGGAATCGGGCCAGCACGCGTTTGCGGGCGACTACCAGATGAGCTATGGCATCCTTGGCAACTGCGGTAAGTACCCTACCTGGGTCACCCTCAACTCGCTTATGCGCGTCCAGAACAACCCGGTGCTCAAGGGCTCGGCCGCGCCAATCCTCGACCGCTGGCAAAAGGCCATCGACCTGGCCAACGCGGCTACCACGCCTGATCTGCAGAAGACGGCGTTCCAAGGCCTACGCGACGTCATCCTGGACGAATCGTGGCTGATTACGATCTGCGACGACATCACCCTGGTAGCGTTGAACAAAAAGGTCAGCGGAATCTCGATCAATCGCGACGACTTCGTCGTCCTTGAGAACACGCAGATGCAAGCGTGAGCGGGACTCGAGTTCGATTTGGGATCGTCGGTACCGGCGGGATAGCCAATGCCCACGCTGCCGGGCTGGCGGCGCTGGCTGACGATGCGGAGCTGGTAGCGTGCTGCGACGTCGTCCCGGAACGTGTTGCCGACTTCGGCGAGCGTTGGGGCGTGGGCCGTCAGTACGACTCGGCCCGCGCCATGCTCGACGCTGGCCAGATTGACGTGGTGTGCGTGTGCACACCCCACCCCCAGCACGCCGAGGCGCTGGTGCTCGGCGCCGAGCGCGGCATCCATGGCGTGGTCGAAAAGCCGCTGGCAGCCTCATTGGCTGACGCCGACCGAGTGCTCGAGGCGGCGTCGAAGCACGGCACGTTCATTTCGACCATGGCTCAGCGGCGTTGGTTCCCAGCCGCCCAGCGCCTGCGGCAGGTGATTGACAGCGGCCAGCTTGGGTCGCGCATCCTGCTGGGCGAGTCGTTCTGTGAGATGTGGCGCGACGAGGCCTACTACCGCAGGGGCGCGTGGCGTGGCCACTGGGACACCGAAGGCGGCGGTGTGCTCATGAACCAGGCGCCGCACAATATCGACTTCCTGTTGTGGTATATGGGTCCGGCTGAAGAGATCTTCGGCTACTGGGCCAACCTGAACCACCCGTACGTCGAGATTGAAGATAACGCAGTCGCCGTGATCCGCTTTCGCTCCGGGGCCCTGGGAATTCTCAAGGGCACCCTGTCGATGAACCCGGAGCGACGACTCCACGGCGTGGCCCTGGTTGGTGAGTCGGGAGCAACCGCCAGTTTGGACTGCTGGCAGGTGAAAGACGCCGACCGCCGGGTGAGGACTGGGCCCTGGGATGTTGGCAGCAACGACATCTGGACGCTTGCGGACCCCAGCGAACGGCCGGTCACACAGGCAGAGGCGATTGAGTACGTCTCGGGCGACCTACCCAATTATCACGCGCACCAGCTGCGTGACATCATCGGCGCCGTCCGCGAAAACCGCCCTCCAGCCGTCACAGGGGAAGACGGCCGGCGTGTGGTAGCCATCATCCAGGGCGTCTACGAATCCACCCGCACCGGCCGGCCCGTGAAGCTATGATGAATTACCCTTGCGTGGGGAAATCGCCCGCCGCTGCGCGGCTCCGTGCGGTCTTCCAAAACCTGCTGATTGGCTGTGGATCGACCCCACCGTGCGCAGCGACGCGGCCGACTCCGATTCTTGCGGGTGACATCACAGCTCCAGCCACACCGGGCCGGCCGGTGAAGCTATGAGGAACTACCTGTGCATGGGGAATTGGCCCGCCCTCGAGGACGGCTGGTCCGATCCCGCCCCTGCGAGGAGCTCGCCCGCAGCTGCGGGGCGGTATGCGGTTGGATTGGGCGCGTCGCTGCGCTCGCTCGCGATCGGATTCGAGGTGTGCAGGTGACATGACTGGGTTGCGGATGGCTCAGATTGGGACTCGGCATGGGCATGCGCTAGGGAAGTGGCGGGCGCTGTGTACGAGCCCGGAGGTGGAGGCGGTTGGGATCTGGGAGCCCGACCCATCGGTTCGCGCTAGCGCTCAGCATGACCATGCCTTTGCCGGCGCGCAGTGGTTCGACTCAGCCGACGCGGTGCTTGGCGACGCCAGCGTGGTCGGCGTGGCTATCGAGGGCCGCAACCATGAGAGCCTGGGCATGGCGCTGGACGCGGTCAATGCCGGCAAACACCTGTGGTTCGACAAGCCGGCCGGCGATGACTGGCCGGCGTTCGTTCGATTGCTGGATACGGCGTCAGCCCAAGGCTCGTACGTCCAGATGGGCTACATGTTTCGCTACAGCCCTGGCTTTTCGCAGGTCTCCACCTGGGCCCGCGACGGACATCTGGGCGACCTGTTCGCCGTCCGCGCGCACATGTCGACGTCGGTGGATCTGGCGGAGCGGACCGAGCAGAGCCGCCACCGGGGTGGGATTCTGTACGACCTCGGCGGCCACATGCTCGATCAGATCGTGTGGCTGCTCGGCCGCCCGACCCGCGTCAGCAGCGTGCTCCGCAATGACGCCACTCCCGAGCTGCCTGACTACACCGACAATACGCTGGCCGTTTTCGAATTTCCTTCAGCTCTGGCCATCGTCGACATCGCGGCTATGGAGCCTCGCCCAGCCGCGCGCCGCTTCGAGGTCTACGGGTCGCGCGGCTCGGCCATCGTCGAGCCGTTCGATCCATCTCGCACCATTCGCCTGGCCCTGAACGCTGCATCTGGCGACTACCCATCTGGCGAGCACCTCATCGAGTTGCCGGCGGTGTCTCGCCAGGAGTTCTACGAGCGCGAGCTGGAGGCCTTCGTCGGGGTAGTGCGCGGACAACGTCAGCCTGATCGCTCGATGGACCACGAGCGGCTGGTGCAGGAAACGCTGCTGCGCGCAACCGGCAGCCTTCCGGCCTAGTTACCGACTTGGCTCTGCGCAAGATCTGTAACTGCGCGCAGTAACCCCATCAGATATCCGGTTTGGTAGCACCGCGCGCGGGAATGCCAGTCGTCGTCGCCGACCATCTTTGGCGCGTGGTCGTCGATCACGAAGCCGCGATAGCCAACCTCTTTGAGCGCCCGCATGACACCGGTCACGTCCAACGGGCCCTCGCCGATGAAGCACTCGTTGAAACGGTCGGCCGGGCCCTCGACGGCGCGGAGGTGGACGTACACGATCTGGTCGCGTGGCCCGAAATGGCGGATGCCGCGCAGGACGTTCTCGGTGCCACCCATCTCCGTCCAGCAGCCGACGCAGAACAGCAACCCCCAGGCCGGACTGCTGCCAACGAGCTGCTGGGCGCGCTCGAAGCCTTCGAAACTGGAGAAGATGCGCGAGACGCCGCCAATCGTCTCGCCCGGCGGGTCGTCTGGATGAAGCGCCGTCCGCACGCCGGCCTGCTCGGCGACAGGCAGAATTGCCTTTGCGAAGTACTCGTAATT
>JBPCIO010000050.1:0-19853 GCA_051006215.1 Chloroflexota bacterium | reverse complement strand
GTCCTGGGTCAGGGCGACCTGGCCGTGAACCTTACCGTCCGCGCCCACAAGATCTCGGCTGGCGCGCGAACCAAAATTGAAGCCGCTGGCGGGACCTTCGAAACAATCGAGTAGTTTTCCTCCACCCATGTTCGTACTTTCGCCACCATCGAGACGCCTCTACCCATGCTGAACGCTCCACTGCTGACCGCGGCCGTCGACGCCTTCAAGATTCCGGACCTGCGGCGCAAGCTGCTGTTCACCCTCGGCATGCTGGTGACCTTCCGGTTCATCGCCCATATACCAGTGCCGGGTGCCGACGTGGCGGCGCTGCAGAAGGTCTTCGAGACCAACCAGCTGGCTGGGTTCTTCGACCTGTTTTCAGGCGGTGCGTTGAGCAGCCTGTCTGTGGCTGCGCTGGGGGTGTACCCGTACATCACCGCGCAGATCATCATGCAGATCATGCAGCCAGCTATTCCGAAGCTGCAGGAGATCGCCAAAGAAGGCGAGAGCGGTCGCCAGAAGATCAATCAGTGGACACACTGGCTAACCGTGCCGCTGGCTATGTTCCAGGCGTATGGGACTCCAAACCTGATCAACTTCAGCTCAGGTGGCAATACGCCCATCATCAAGAATTTCGGCTTCGATCAGGACCCGCTCGGGACGGCGGCAATCATCATTTCGATGACCGCCGGCACGATGTTGCTGGTGTGGATCGGCGAATTGATCACGCAGTACGGCGTCGGCCAGGGCGTATCCATCATCATCTTCGGCGGCATCATGGCCAGACTGCCATTCCAGGTGTTCCAGGGGTTTGCGGCTGGTGCCGACTTTGGAGCGCTGATTGTCTTCGGCGTTCTGGCCATCGTGACCATCGTCGCCATTATCTACGTGTACGAAGGTCAGCGGCGTATTCCCGTCCAGATCTCCAAGCAGATCCGTGGCAATCGTGTGTACGGCGGTGGTACTACCCACATCCCGCTCAAAGTCAATTCGGCAGGCATGATCCCGCTCATTTTTGCCTCGAGCATGCTGATTCTGCCATGGACGATCTCCAGCTACTTCGTCAATAACGACAACTCGATCGTGTCGACGGTGGCAACCACGATCTACAACACGTTCAATGCTGGCACCAGTCCGGTGTACTGGCTGCTGTACTTTATCATGGTGGTCGCATTTACGTTCTTCTACGCCCTGGTGATATTTCAGCAGCAGAATATCGCCGAGAACCTTCAGCGCCAGAATGGCTTCATTCCGGGCATTCGTCCGGGTCGGCCAACCGCCCAGTACCTGTCTGGCGTGCTGGTTCGGATCACCGTCGCCGGGGCTCTATTTCTGGGAATCGTAGCCGTGCTGCCGTTCTTCGTGAAGACGGCGACCGGATTCCAAACGCTGACCATCTCGAGCACGGCGGTGCTGATCGTAGTAGGTGTGGCCCTGGACACGATGCGCCAACTCGAAGCCCAACTGATCATGCGCAACTACCGTGGCTTCATTGGGCGCTAATGGATTCGAGGGAGGCGTGCCGCCCCTCGACTTGATCCTGCTTGGACCAGTTGGAGCCGGCAAGGGCACGCAGGCCCGCCGCATCGTAACGAAGTACGGCATACCCCACATTGCCAGTGGTGATCTTCTCCGAGCGCATCGCTCACGGGACGACCAACTCGGACGCCAGGCCAAGGATTACATGGACCGCGGCGCGCTGGTCCCGGACGATCTGGTCATCACCATGATTGTCGAGCGCATGCGTCAGCCGGATGCAAACCACGGCGTTCTTCTGGATGGCTTTCCGCGAACCCTGGCTCAAGCCCAGGCGCTCGACCTGGAGCTGAAAGAGGAAGGCCGGGCTTTGAAACATGCGCTCCACCTGAAGGTCCCATTCGATGTGCTCGTCGACCGGGCGGCGGGACGCTGGACCTGCCGCACGTGCCAGGCAACGTACAACTATCGCGTCCGCCCGCCGTCCAAAGAAGGCATCTGCGATCTCGATGCTGGCCAGCTCTACCAGCGCGAAGACGACCGCCTGGACGTGGTCTCAGAGCGCATCAAGGTCTACACGCAGGATACTGTGCCGGTCGTCGACTACTATCGTCAGCGCGGCATCCTGGGCGAAATAGACGGGACGCGTGACATCGACGCGGTCGCCCGAGCGATTGAGGCGCAGTTGGAGGCGGGTGTGTGCTAAAGTACGTGGATTGCCGCCGTAAGGCGGTTTTCGGCTGTGTGGACCGCAGCCCTGATGCAGGATTCGAGGCATGAAGTATCGCACTTCAATAAAACCGCGCTGCGAGCGCTGCAAGATCATCCGCCGCAAAGGCTCGGTCATGATCATCTGTACCAATCCGAAGCACAAGATGAAACAGGGTTAGTGATACTTTTGCTAACCCATAGGAGCTAGAAGTACACGTGGCACGGATCGCCGGCGTTGACATTCCCCGCGACAAACACATCTGGGTGTCGCTGACCTACATCTTCGGGATCGGCAATACGACGGCGTACAAGATCCTGGCTCGCACAACCATTCCGCCCGACCGTCGCACCCGAGACCTGAGCGAGGACGAGGTGTCGCGCCTGCGTGAGATCGTGGACCGCGAATTCACGGTTGAGGGCGATTTGCGGCGTGAAGTCAATTTGAACATCAAGCGGTTGATGGAGATCAACTGCTACCGCGGGATTCGCCACCGTCGGGGGCTGCCGGTGCACGGGCAGCGTACGCGCACGAACGCCCGCACCCGTAAGGGACCACGCCGAACTGTCGCCGGCCGCAAGAAGGCCGCGGCGAAGAAGTAGAGTTGGGATGGCCGAACGTCGAACAGCGCATGCAGCTGGCGCGCGAGTGCGCCGCCGCGAACGCAAGAACGTCCCGCGTGGGGTTGCGTATATCCAATCAAGCTTCAACAACACGATCGTTACGATCACCGATGCGGACGGCAACGTGTTGACCTGGGGTTCATCCGGCGCGGCCGGCTTCAAAGGCTCGCGCAAGAGCACGCCCTACGCTGCCGGCCTGGCGGCCGACTCGGCCGCCAGAAAGGCGATGGAGCATGGTATGCGCCAGGTCAGCGTGTTCGTGCGTGGGCCAGGCGCTGGTCGCGAGGCGGCGATTCGGTCGCTGCAGGCGGCCGGGCTCGAGGTTACCTCGATTGTAGATCGCACTCCCATCCCGCACAACGGCTGCCGCCCACCTAAGAAGCGGCGGGTCTAGGAGCACAATGGCCCGTTACACCGGACCCGTATGTCGGCTCTGCCGACGGCAGGGTATGAAACTGTTTCTCAAAGGCGAACGCTGCTTCACGCCAAAATGTGCTGTCGAGCGGCGCCCAACCCCGCCAGGCGCACCCCCAAGCAACGTGCGCCGCCGCCGCAAGGAAAGCGAGTACAGCCTGCAGCTCAAAGAGAAGCAAAAGGCGCGCAGCATTTACGGCATTCTCGAGCGGCAGTTTCACAAGCACTTCGTGATCGCCGAGCGCATGCCCGGCGTCACCGGCGAAAATTTGCTGCGCGTGCTTGAAATGCGGCTCGACAACGTGGTGTATCGGCTCGGTTTGGCCGACTCGCGCCGCCAGTCTCGCCAGCTCGTGTTTCACGGCCACATTGCGCTGAATGGTCGGCGCACGGATATCCCCTCGGCTCAGGTCAAGGCGGGGGACACGGTTTCGGTGTATGCGTCCAGCCGTGGCAACGAGTACTTCAAAATGGTTTCTGAAACGCTCACCCGTAAGAGCGTTCCGCGCTGGCTGGAGCTGGATCCCAGTGCTCTCAGTGGGCGCATCGCCGATCGGCCAACTCGCCAGGACATCGACATCAACCTCAACGAGGCGCTCGTCGTCGAGTACTACTCGCGCTAGCGTCCGCGTTCCTTTCTGTATGCCTCGCTCGGAGGTGCGGCCAATTTGCTCGAACAACTAAATGCTCAGGTCGAGATTCTCCAACAGACGGAGGATTACGCGAAATTCCAGGTCGATCCGCTCGAACGCGGTTTCGGACTCACGCTGGGCAACGCCTTGCGTCGCGTCCTTCTGTCCTCGATGCCTGGGGCGGCTGTGACTGCGGTCAGAATCGAACGTATTTACCACGAGTTCGCGACGATCCCAGGCGTCAAGGAGGACACGACTGAGCTACTGCTCAACCTCAAACAGCTGCGGCTCAAGTCGACCAGTGATCAGCCCATCACACTGCGGCTCGAGGCGCAAGGACCGGGCGTGGTCACCGCTGCGGACCTCATTTACCCGTCTGAGATCGAGATCGCCAACCCAGAGCTGCACATCGCCACACTCGACTCGCCCGAGGCGCGGCTAGATATGGAGCTGACCGTGGAACGCGGCGTCGGTTACCTGCCGTCAGATGGTCGGGAGTCGGTGCCGCTGGGCGTCGTCCCAGTCGACGCCGTGTTCACGCCCATACGGCGCGTGAACTACACCGTCGAGAGTGCCCGCGTCGGCGCTCGCACCGACCTGGATCGCCTGGTTATCGACGTGCAGACCGACGGCACAATCACGCCCGTCGCGGCCCTGGTGCAGTCGGCGAGCCTTTTGATCGATCAGTTCGCACTCTTCCAGGAGCTGCAGCAGGAAAAGCGGCGCCCCGACAAGCAGGGCCTGAGCGCCGGCCCGGTTCCATCGCGGATTTTCGACATGCCCATCGAGCAGCTCGAGTTGTCGCAGCGGACATACAACTGCCTCAAGCGGTCGCAGATCACTAAGGTCGGCCAAATCCTGCAGATGAGTGAAAACGAGCTACTCTCGCTGCGGAACTTTGGGCACAAGTCCCTGGTGGAGCTGCGCGAGAAGCTGCAGGAGCATGGCGTTCTGGCCGAAGGCGCTGGAGTTGACGGCGCCGGCGGGGCCATCGGCGCGGCTGTGACCGAAGAATCGTTGAACGGCACCACCGCGACCACGTCCAGCACCGTTCCGGAACAGGATGAGGAGTAGCCGAGATGCGCCATCGCGTAGGGTTGCGCAAACTTGGCCGTCCGACCGGTCATCGGCTCGCGCTCATCCGCAACCTGATGACCGACCTGATCCGCCACGAACGTCTGCAGACGACCGCGCCGAAGGCGGCTGAGCTTCGTCGCGAGGTGGAAAAGCTGATCAGCTCGGCGCGTGCGGACGACTTGCAAGCTCGACGTCTGGTGGCTGCCAAACTGTACGACGTCGACGTGGCCAAGAAGCTGTTCGCCGACATCGTGCCGCGCTACAAGGACCGCCCGGGCGGCTTCACCCGAACGTTCAAACTCGTCCCGAGGCGCGGCGACGGCGCCCCCATGGCCCAGATCGAATTGGTGCCCTGAGCTCATCCCAAGCTGCCCGTGTTAGAGCGCCGATTGCGGCTCACGCTGGGGTATCGCGGGACGCGCTACGCCGGGTGGGCCGTTCAAACCCCCTCCCGTACCCGCGGTCGACCCACCCTGCAAGCTAGCCTGGAGACTGCCCTGGCCCACGCGCTGGGGCACCAAGTGCGCGTGACTGCCGCTGGTCGCACGGACGCGGGCGTGCATGCAGACGCCCAGGTTGTCTCGTTCGACACGACCTCGACCATGACGCCGGCTGGCTTGCAACGGGTCCTGGAACGCTGGATCCCCGACGATGTCTGGGTTGTCGAGGTTGCCGATGCGGCGCCGGGTTTCGACGCGCGGCGCTCGGTTCTGCGGCGCTGGTATCGATACGCCGTCTGGCGCCAGGGTGTGCCTTCAACGAGTTGGCAGGGGCGCTGCCTGGTAGTCGACGAACCCCTCGACGTAGACCGCATGCGGCGCGGGGCGGCCGGCTTGTTGGGGCGCCGCGACTTCACGTCCCTGGCCACAGCGCCTCCACCGCGACAATCGACACACCGCACCATTTTTGCCGCGGACTGGTTGGACACTGGGAACTCGCCGCTGCTCATCCTGGAAATCTGCGCCGATGCCTTCTTGAAACAGATGGTTCGCGCTATCGTCGGCAGTTTGCTGTGGGTCGGCAGTGGCCACTGGAGCCCCGAGCGGTTCTCGGCCGCAGTCGCCAGCGCGGACCGCCGCGCCGCAGGACCCAATGCACCTGCCATCGGGCTAAGCTTGCACCGGATCGAATACTGACCGACCATTCACGAACGAGGAGCACATGCCGAGCAACACCCAGAAGACTTATAGCCCGAAAGCCAGCGAGGTGACCCACGCGTGGCGCCTCGTCGATGCGGAGGGCCAGACGCTGGGACGCCTGGCGACGCAGATTGCGGGGTTCTTGCGCGGCAAGCACCTGCCCACGTTCTCGGAACACATGGACCTTGGCGATTTCGTGGTGGTTGTCAACGCGAGCGCCATTCGAGTCAGCGGCAACAAGGCGCAGCAGCGCATGTACTACCGGCACTCGACCTACCCAGGCGGTTTGAAGTCGGTGGCTCTGGGCGACCTGCTGGCTCGACAACCTGAGCGGGTGATCAAACACACCGTCAAGGGCATGCTGCCTCGGAACACGCTGGGTCGGAAAATGCTCCGCAAGCTCAAGGTGTACGCCGGGCCGGCGCATCCGCACGCGGCGCAGTTCCGCGCTGCCGACAACCAGCAACACCGCCTGGGTCAGGAGACGACCGTATGAGAGACCGCTCGCCGACACCACCCGCGGGCGGGGCGCGCGCCAGCCTGAGCAGCTTTACGGCGGTTGGCCGTCGCAAGACGAGCACCGCCCGAGTGCTGCTCCAGCCAGGCAGCGGCAACATCATCGTGAATGGGATTCCGCTAGAGCAGCGCTTTCCGCGCCCTTCGCACCAGACCGCGATCACCCTGCCATTGCGGCTAACCAATCGCCTGACGAGTTTCAACGTTCTCGCGAAAGTCATGGGCGGCGGAGTAAGTGGTCAAGCAGGCGCTATCGTTCACGCAACCGCGCGAGCCTTACTGAAAGCCGACGAAGCCAATAAACAAGTACTGCGTGAAGCGGGCCTTTTGACGCGAGATTCGCGTGAGAAAGAGCGAAAGAAGTATGGGCTGAAGCGAGCGAGGAAGGCACCTCAATATACCAAGCGTTAAAGCGAACCACCAGGACGACAGTTCTAGTGATGCAGCACGTCAAAGCTAGAGCAGATGCGTTTGTTGCGGATCTGACTTATACTCTGCCCATTCGCGCGCTCTGCGCGCGGCTCTGGAGCCCTACCCGTTGTTGAAAATCAGGTTGCGCCGTACTGGTGCCAAGAAGCAGCCCGCCTATCGTCTCGTCGTCGCCGAGGTGACCTCACCTCGCGACGGTACGTTCCTCGAGATTTTGGGCCACTACAACCCGTTGACCGATCCGACCACATTTGAATTCAAAGAGGATCGCGTCCGCGAATGGCTGAAGCGTGGCGCTCAGCCAACAGACCGCGTCGCCCGTCTCCTGTCCGCGCGGGGTATTGTCGCGGCGCCAGCGTACGTCCCGACTCCAGCGGCCACTCCCGCGCCCGTTCCGGCATAGAGCGCTATGGCCGACTTAGAGCCGCAGGCGCCAGCCAGCGCCGCAGACGAACCGGCTGAAGACGACGAGGACGACTTCGAAGATCTCGAGCCCGACCTGAAGGGCCTGGTCGAGTACGTCGCCAGGGCGCTTGTCGATAAGCCAGAGGCGGTCAAGGTGGACGAGGTCCCGGATGGCAACACCACGGTCTACGAGCTGGAAGTGGACGAAGAGGACATTGGCAAGGTCATCGGTCGGCAGGGACGCGTCGTCCGCGGACTTCGCGCGCTCGTCAAAGCCGCCGCTACGCGTAAAGGCACCCGCGTCGACCTCGACGTCGTCTAGCACTCCTCAGGCCGGCGACACCCCGCTCGACGCCCAGCCTGGGCGCCCTCAATTTCTGATCGTGGCCCAGGTGCTGGGGGCTCACGGTATTCAGGGTGAGCTCAAGTGCCGCATCGTCACCGATTTCCCGGGCCGTCGATTCCGCAGGGGTCATACCGTCTTGATCGACGGCGTCCCGCATACCATCCAGGCCGCGCGTGTCCAAGGCATGACCGTGCTGCTCAAACTCGATCGCGTGGCCGACCGTGAAGCGGCAGCGGCCCTCCGCAACAAAGACATCCAGATCCGAGCCGAAGATGCAATCGCATTGCCGAAGGGGCAGTATTTCTGGCACCAGGTGATCGGACTACAGGTCGAGGATGCCACAACCCACGAGCTACTGGGCGAAGTGACGGACATTCTGGAAACAGGCGCCAACGACGTATATGTGGTCAGCGGCGGCCGCGGAGAGATCCTTGTGCCGGCCATCAAGGACGTGGTCAAGCGGATCGACCCGACGGCTGGCCGTATGCTGATCCAGCCCCTGCCCGGTTTACTGCCCGGCTGACGAGGCTTCTTCACCTGCCCCGTCAACGTCTGTACCGCACTCCGGCGGTTATTCTCAAGCGGATGGATCTGGGCGAGGCCGACCGCATCGTGACGTTTTACTCACGCGATGTCGGAAAGATTCGGGCAGTCGCGCGAGGTGTGCGGCGGACCACCAGCCGCTCGGCTGGACACCTGGAGCCGTTCACGCTCGCCGACGTGCTGTTCGCGGTTGGCCGCGAGCTGGACGTCATCTCTCAAGCCGACACGTTGGAAGCGTTTCGGGCGATTCGCGAGGATCTCGTGCTGACCACGTACGCCTATTACCTGGCGGAGATGGTCGATCTGCTGACCGAAGACCGCATGGAAAATCGCGCCGTCTTCGACGTGCTGGTCGACGGGCTGCGCGATCTCTCGAGCGCTGACCACGGCGCCGCCGCCGACGCCCCCGAGTCTGGGAGCGCCGACGCTCGGCTGGTGTTGATCGTTTTTCATATGCGGCTGCTCGAGGCGCTCGGGTACCGCCCCGAGCTGCGCGAGTGCGTGACCTGCCGGATCACTATCCAGCCCGAGCGCAACCAATTCTCGGCACTTGTGG
Organism: Chloroflexota bacterium; assembly: GCA_051006215.1. Lineage (GTDB taxonomy): Bacteria > Chloroflexota > UBA6077 > UBA6077 > CF-72 > CF-72. The sequence goes on along the minus strand of JBPCIO010000050.1, from coordinate 11,006 downwards.
GGGGTGTGCTGTGCCCCGCTTGCGGACCACGCGAATCCAGCGCCCGAACGGTCGGAACGTCGGTGCTCAAGCTGCTGCGCTTCGTGCAGCACAATGAAGGGCGCCGGTCAGTGGTGGTGCCTACGCCAGTGGCGCGTGAGGCGGAGGTGCTCCTCAGAGCCTATGCCGAGCACATCGTCGAACGTCGTCTGCGCAGCCCGGCCCTCATCGCCCGCGTTCAGGAAGCCGGTCCAGCGTGACGCGGTAGTCCGGCCCCAGGCAGCGAGACGAATCTGTTAGAACAGGCTTCCGCGTGTTTGACGATCAATTGCCTGCCCACTCGGCGCCTACCGTCCCCCATCGCGCGCTCTACTTACGCTGGCGGCCGAAGCGTTTCGAAGACGTGGTCGGCCAGGAGCATGTCACGCGCACACTCCGCAACGCGGTCAAAGCCGGTCGCCCGTCGCATGCGTACCTGTTCACCGGCCCTCGCGGCACAGGCAAGACCAGCGTGGCCCGCATTCTGTATCGAGCCGCAAATTGCGACAACCTGCAGGACGGCGACCCGTGCAACGAGTGTGTCCTGTGCAAAGCCGCCCTAGATGGCCGCGCGCTCGACCTGATCGAAATCGACGCCGCCTCGAACCGGGGTATCGACGACATGCGTGACTTGCGCGAGAAAGTCGCCTATCGGCCGGGCATCGGACGGTACAAGGTCTACATCCTGGATGAGGCGCATGAGCTGACCGCGCCCGCCTGGGATGCTTTCTTGAAGACGCTCGAGGAACCGCCGCCCCACGCCATTTTTGTGTTGGCGACGACTGACGCTCACAAGGTTCCAGCCACGATCGTCTCGCGCTGCCAGCGCTTCGACTTCCGTCGCATCCCGTTTCAGCTCATCCGCCAGCAACTGCAGCACGTTGCCGCCTCCGAGGGCATGCACATCCAACCCGCCGTGATCGAGCGCCTGGCGCTCGTCGCCCGCGGCGGTCTGCGAGATGCGGTCAGCCTGCTCGACCAGCTCGAGTCGTTCGCCGGCGGGCATGTTGACATGGACATGGCCCGGGCCGCGCTGAGCTTGCCAGCCATCGAGGCCGTGCGCGGTGTGCTGGACGGTATGACCCGCCGCGATCCGAGCACAGTCATGGCCTTAATCTCGGACGCAGCCGACAGCGGCGCCGACTTGCGCATCTTCACCGAGGAGCTCGTCGTCAGCTTACGCGCGTTGCTGCTGTTGCGCATCGGCACCGACGTGCGGCTGACCGACGAGCTGCCTGAAGACGAAGTCGCGTGGTTGAAAGAGCGAGCGCCAGTGTGGTCAGTTGGCCCACTGATGCGACTGGTGCAGACCCTGTCCGAGGCGCTCGCCCGCACCCGCGATGCGCAGCAGTTTCAAGTTCAGACCGAGGTGGCTCTGCTGACGGCGTGTGACGTGGAGGCCCTGCCGCATGGCCTGGCGCAGCCGGCACGTTCGGCAGGCGCGGCAATGCCTGCCACACCGACCGCGCCACCTCCTCTGGCCGAACCCGCGGCATCCGTCACACCCGCGGTAATCGTGCCGGCGTGCGCCCCGCCGCCTTTGGAGTTGGGGTCGATCGCAACTTCAGAGGCCCAGCCGCAGAACTCCGTTGCAGATATCACCCTCAAAGGCCGGTGGGCCGACGTCATCGACCAGGTGAAAAATCGAAACCCTATTCTGGCTTCACTGCTCGGCAGTGCCCATCCGGTAGCCGTCGAGGACAGCGTGCTGGTGGTCGCCTTCGGCACCGAGTTCAATCGCAAGAGCGCCGAATCGAAAACTCACCGACAGCTGATCGAGACCGCCTTCGAACGCGTGTACGGGACCGCCTATCGTCTGCGCTGCACGGTCAAGACTGAGGTCGATGGCAGTATCAACATTCAGGACGACCCTGTTATCAACTATGCCGTGCGCACATTCGGTGGCGAGCCAAGGCGCTTGGCGCTGGAAGACAGCCCCGGGAACCATCGCCCTGTATGATGCTGGTTCAGTCGCCGCCCTGGAGGCAGCGTAGCCCATGATGAACAACGAGATGATGCGCCAGCTGCAAGCGCGGATGGCGAAGCTCCAAGAAGATCTCGCCAGTCAGACGGTCGAGGCCTCGGCAGGCGGTGGCGCGGTCAGCGTTACGATCTCTGAAATTGGCATGGGCCCGGCCCAGGCCAGGGTCCAAAAGGTAAAGATCGCACCCGAGGCGGTCGACCCTGAAGATATTGAGACCCTCGAAGACCTGGTGGTCGCCGCCGTTAACGAAGCGCTGAGCAAAGCGCAGAAGGTCGCTGCTGAAAAGGTGGCGCCCCTCACCGGTGGCATGAAGCTACCCGGCATGCCCTGATCAGCGGCAACCGTGCATATCGAGCCGATCGCGCGCGCCGTCGAGGCGTTTGCGACGCTGCCCGGGATCGGACCGAAAACCGCTCAGCGGCTGACCTTTCATCTGTTGCGGCAGCCGCCGGAAGCGGTGCGCAGTCTGGCCCAGGCCCTTCAGCACATGCAGGAAGCCGTGCACTTCTGCTCGGTCTGCGGCAACGTCACGGATGTCGAACCGTGCAGCATCTGCCGCTCTGATCAGCGCGACCGCAGCACCATCTGTGTCGTCGAGGACCCGCTGGCCGTGATCACCCTCGAACGCACGCGCATTTATAAAGGCTTGTACCACGTGCTGCACGGTGCGCTCGACCCACTCCATGGTGTGGCCGTCGAGGATCTCAAAATCGAAGAGTTGGTCGGACGCGTGCAGGGCGCTGGGGCTCCTGACGACGTGTCGATTCAAGAAGTGATTCTGGCCACCAATCCCAATGTCGAGGGGGACACTACCGCTGGCTACCTCGAACGCCGCCTGGCGCCGCTTGGAGTACGGGTAACCCGACTCGCGCGCGGCCTACCCGTCGGCGGCGACCTGGAGTATGCCGACGAGGTCACCTTGGCCCGCGCGATCGAAGGCCGTCGCGTCGCACCATGAAGCGCAAGGCCCGGCCTGTACGTTCCCGTATACTCATCCAGAAGTTCGCAGCGCGAAGGTTGGCACTTTTCATTGGATGGTATGGAAGAGGCGACGAAACGCCCTCAGGAGCAGGCGCGAATAACACCCCGGAGACTGGACGTAGATTCGGCTCCTGAGTTGAACAATGCGGCTCAGGATATGGGCGCGTTGCTCGAACAGTACGAAGAGTCGCAGCATACTCAGCTGCGCCGCGGCGAGCTCGTAGACGGCACTGTTGTGCTCGTCGATCGAGATGAGATTCTGGTTGATATCGGCGGGAAAATGGAAGCCGTTATCGCCTCTGGTGAGCTCCACGATGAGCAGGGTGAAATGGCGCTGCAACGCGGCGACCACGTCTCTGCGGTCGTGATCGTGCCTGAGAATTCTGACGGTCGACCAGTTATCTCGATCAATCGCGCACGCGCCGAAATCGGGTGGCGAGATCTGCAGACGAAAAAGGACGCCGAGGAGGTCGTCACGGGTGAGGTCGTCGACTACAACAAGGGCGGCCTGATCGTGTTGGTCGACGGCGTACGCGGATTCGTGCCGCTTAGCCAGATCGTCGAATTGCGACGAGGCGGGAGCGAGGAAGAGGTGGAGGAGAAGCTGCGCTCGATGCGCGGTGAGATGCTTTACCTCAAGGTCATCGAGATGAACCGCCGACGCAACCGACTCATTTTGTCGGAGCGTGCGGCGGCGCAGGAGCGGCGCTCTCAGCAGAAGGACCGCTTGCTGTCCGAGTTGCAGGCAGGCGAGATTCGCCATGGCCGAGTGTCGAGCTTGACGGACTTCGGCGCTTTCGTCGACCTCGGCGGGGCAGATGGCCTCATCCATCTGTCCGAGCTGTCCTGGGGCCAGGTTCAACATCCCAGCCAGGTGCTACGTGTCGGGCAGGAAATAGATGTCCGCGTGGTCGGGGTCGATCGCGAAAACAAGAAGATCGCGCTCAGCCTTAAGCAGGTGGAGGAAAATCCCTGGACCCGCATCGAGGCCAAGTACCACGTCGGAGATTCTGTGCCGGCCAAGATCACAAAGCTGGCCCAGTTCGGTGCTTTCGCGGAACTCGAGCCTGGCGTCGAAGGGCTAGTGCACATCTCTGAGCTGAGTGACGAGCGCATCACCCACCCTAAACAGGTCGTGCGCGAAGGCGAGGACGTCCAACTGCGGATCATCAAAATCGATCCGCAGCGCCATCGACTCGGTCTGAGCCTGCGCCAGGCCGAGGAATCGAGCGACCTTGCGTCCGCGGGCGGCTTCGAGGCGTGGCAGGGTGGCTCCTCGTATGGGCTCGGCGCCCAGTCGCCAGACGTCCAAACCGATGGCGAACAGGTCGACGCGGGCGAAGTGCTGGCCGCCGACATCGGCGTACCCAACGGCGAACAAGTCGACCCTGTTCAGGCTCCCGACATCGACGTTACGCTCGCTGAGCAAATCGGCAACCCACTCGGTCAGCCCGAGCAGCACGTGCGCGCGTTGCCGGTCGACCGGGGGGACCCGGAGGCTGCCGAGCCCGCTACTAACGGCACGGCCCGCGTTCCCGAGCGGTAGTCTCGCTCATACGCTCGTGTCGCCCGGAGCCAATGTCGGGGCTCCAAGTTGTGGCCGGTATACTCGTAATCGCCAGACGAACGAGCCGTAGTTGGTATCGTCTGGTAGGCACCGCGTTGTTGCTGGTTCCGTTTACAGAACGGGGTGGAATCTCACATGGCTGATCGCTTCGATAAATTCACTGAGCGGGCTCGAAAAGTCCTGCAACTTGCACAAGAGGAGGCGCAGCGCTTCAACCACAACTACATCAGCACCGAGCATCTGCTGCTTGGTCTCGTGCGCGAGGGCGAAGGTGTAGCGGCCAAGGTGCTCGGCAATTTGGGCGTCGAGCTCAATAAGGTGCGTAGCGCCGTCTAGTTCATCATCGGCCGGGGCGACCGCACTGTAGCCGGCGATATTGGCCTAACGCCGAGGGCCAAGAAGGTCATCGAGCTGTCGGTCGACGAAGCGCGCCGACTGAACCACCACTACATTGGTACTGAGCACCTGTTGCTCGGGCTGGTTCGCGAAGGCGAAGGCATTGCCGCAGGCGTCCTCGAGTCTCTGGGCGTGAGCCTCGACAAGGTCCGCTCGCAAGTCCTCTATGTGCTGAACCCATCGGCCGCCTACTCCCAAGAAGGGCGGGCCACGCCGCATGGCAAGTCCAGCAAGACGCCGGTCATCGACCAATTGGGCATGGATCTCACCGCCGCCGCGCGCGCTGGCAAGCTGGATCCAGTCATCGGCCGCTTCAAAGAGATCGAGCGCGTCGTGCAAATCCTCTCGCGACGTACCAAAAACAACCCAGCCTTAATCGGCGAGCCGGGTGTCGGCAAGACCGCGATCGTCGAGGGTCTGGCGCAGCGGATCGCCGCCGGCGACGTGCCCGAGACGCTCATGGGCAAGCGTCTGCTGACCCTGGATATCGGCTCGCTAGTCGCAGGCACCAAGTACCGCGGCGAGTTTGAAGAGCGCCTGAAGAAGATCATCGAAGAGGTCAAGAACAGCGGCAATTGCGTGCTGTTCATCGATGAGCTCCACACGCTTGTCGGTGCCGGGGCTGCCGAAGGTGCGGTTGACGCAGCCAACATCCTCAAGCCTTCGCTCGCACGCGGCGAGTTGCAAACCATTGGCGCCACGACGCTTGACGAGTTCCGAAAATACATCGAACGCGATGCCGCACTTGAACGTCGCTTCCAGCCGGTCCTTGTAGAGGAGCCGTCGATCGAAGACACGATCGAGATCCTCAAGGGCATCAAGGAGCGCTACGAGCAGCACCACCGCCTCGAGATCTCAGACGAGGCCATCAAGGCGGCCGCCGAGCTCGGCTCGCGGTACGTGCCCGATCGGTTCATGCCCGATAAGGCAATCGACCTGGTGGACGAGGCTGCTAGCCGAGTGCGCATGCAGCGCGCCTCCGCGCCGCCCTCGCTCAAGGAAGTCATGCGCTCGCTGGAAAGCGTGCAGAACGAAAAGGAATCCGCGATTGCCGCTCAGCAGTACGAGCTAGCCGCTGAGTACCGCGACCGCGAGGCCCAGCTGCGCAGCAAGCTCGAGGGCCTGGAGCAGGGTTGGCAAGCCGAGCAGGGCAAAGATAAGCCAGTCGTGACTCCCGAAGACATCGCTCAAGTGGTGGCCATGTGGACGGGCATCCCCGTCATGCAGATCGCCGAAGAGGAATCCAGTCGGCTGCTCAAGATGGAGGATGCGCTCCGCGAGCGGGTCAAAGGTCAGGACGAAGCGATTCTTACCGTCGCCAAAGCCGTGCGTCGCGCGCGCGCTGGCCTGTGCGACCCGCGTCGGCCGAATGGAGCATTCATCTTCTTAGGGCCAACCGGCGTTGGCAAGACCGAGCTGGTACGAGCCCTGGCCGAGTTTATGTTCGGCACTGAAGAGACAATGGTCAAAATCGACATGTCGGAGTTCATGGAGCGTCACTCCGTAGCCCGCCTGGTCGGTGCCCCTCCTGGATACATCGGGTACGAGGAGGGCGGACAGCTCACCGAGGCAGTGCGCCGTAAACCCTATTCGGTGGTGCTGCTGGATGAGATCGAAAAGGCCCACCCTGAAGTCTTCAACATCCTGCTCCAGATCATGGACGACGGCCGCCTGACGGACGCCAAGGGCCGCAAGGTCGACTTCCGCAATACGATCATCATCATGACCTCGAACGCGGGTGCTGAGCTGATCCGACGTGAGACGGGTCTCGGCTTCCACAAGTCCGAGAGCGAGCAGTCGGCGCAGGAGCAGTACGACCGCATGAAGGACAAGGTGCTGCAGGAGATGCGCAAGCTCTTCCGGCCCGAGTTCCTCAATCGGATCGATGCAACCGTGGTATTTCGTGCGCTCGGCCGCGATCAGATCCGCGCCATCGTCGACCTGATGTTGAGCCGGACCCAGAAACAGCTCACCGAGCAGCGATTGGTGATGGAGGCTACCGACGCTGCCAAGGATCTGCTCATGGACAAGGGCTTTGACTCGGTATTTGGCGCGCGGCCAATGCGGCGCGCGATCCAGAACCTGATCGAGGACCCGCTGGCCGAAGGCCTTCTCCACGGTCGCTTCCAACCCGGCGACACGGTTCTGGTCGACCGGGGCGGCGAAGACCTGACACTCGAGACGAAGCAGACCGCCCTCGCCCCCGAACCCGAAAAAGTACCAGCCGAAACCTCGGCCTGAGCCTAGCTTCAGGACCCGTGAGGAAGTCGCGCGCCACAACGCGGCTGCCTCACGGGCCTCTCGGTCACCAACCCCCGCTGGTGCCTCACGCATGACGCCGTGGCCAAAGCACGCGTAGAGTTCATCTGCCGCGAATGCGGCTACATGAATCCGCGTTCGCTTGGTCGTTGCCCCGAGTGCGACGCCTGGGGCGCGTTCGACGAGGTTCGCCAGCAGCCCATAATGGACGCCGCCCGGCGTGGCAACGGACACGCTGTTGTCAGCCCGAGTCGGCCCTTGCGCCTGGTAGATATCGATACTGCCGATTTCGATCGTTTGCCCGTGGCGATGGCCGAGTTCGCACGCGTCCTTGGCGGTGGCATCGTGAAGGGCTCGGTCACGCTCATCGGTGGCGATCCCGGTGTCGGCAAGTCGACACTCCTTAGCCAAGTAGCCAACCAGGTCGCCCAGACTGCCGGCGACGTGCTGTATGTCTCGGGCGAAGAGTCGGTCGCCCAGGTTGGCCTACGCGCCCATCGAATGGGGCTGGACGCTCGCAATCTTTTGTTCTTGAGCGAGACTGATGCCGATACGATCGTCAATACCGTCCGCGCTAGCCGCCTCAGCCTGACCGTAGTCGACTCGATCCAGTCGGTCATGGTCGCCGATGTGGAGGCATTGCCGGGTAGCGTCTCCCAGCTTCGCGAGTGCGCATCGCGCTTTCTGCAACTCGCCAAATTAACTGGCACGCCGATCTTCCTGGTCGGTCACGTCACCAAGGATGGTGCCATCGCCGGCCCCAAGGTTCTCGAGCACATGGTGGATACGGTGCTGTACCTCGAGGGCGAGCGCGTCAATCAATACCGTTTGCTGCGCAGCACCAAGAATCGCTTTGGGCCGACCAACGAGGTCGGCGTTTTCGAGATGCGAGGCCACGGACTGGCAGAGGTCGCGAATCCGTCTGCCGTGTTCCTGGCGGAGCGGGGAAGCTCGGCGCCAGGATCGGTCGTCACAGTGGCTATGGAGGGTACGCGCCCGATCCTCCAGGAGATTCAGGCACTAGTGAGCCGATCCTCACTGCCGATGCCGAGGCGCACCGCAACAGGTTTTGACACCAGCCGGCTGCACCTGGTGACGGCCGTCGTGGGTCGACGCCTGGGCATGCCCCTGTACGACCAGGACGTGTATCTGAACGTGGTTGGTGGTCTGCGCGTAGACGAGCCGTCGGCCGACCTCGCCGCCGCACTCGCCATCGTCTCGAGCGTGCGCGATCGCCCCATCCCCGTCGACCTGGTAGCAGTCGGCGAGCTTGGTCTGTCCGGGGAGTTGCGCGGGGTCGGCCAACTGGAGCAGCGGTTGCGCGAGGCCAGTAAGCTTGGTTTCGCTCAGGCGCTAGTCCCGCGTGGAATTGGCCGCCGCCTCTCCTCGAGCGACGTCGGCGAGATGGAAATCCTACCGGCGGCCACTTTGCGCGAGGCCGTTGCCGCGCTGGCCCTGTAACGGCAATCGTCGTGGACCTGGCCATCGTGCTTGTTGCAGCCGGCGCGTCGACGCGCATGGGATTCTCCAAGATATGGGCAGATCTGGATGGCCAGCCATTGCTGGCGTGGGCTGTGGCTGCCGCACGAGGAGTCGAGGCATCCGAGCTGATCCTGGTCGTGGCTCCTGACCGGTTGGCTGAGGCCGCCGCGCTTGCGCCAGAGGCCCGTATAGCCGCCGGCGGGCTGCGCCGGCGAGACTCTGTCGCGGCGGGCCTGGCCGCTTCGAACGCCGCCTGGCTGGCCATCCATGACGCGGCGCGGGCTCTGGCGCCGCCCGAGCTTTTTCGGCGCGGACTCGACGCAGCCCAGCAGACGGGTGCCGCCGTGCCCGGCATTGCGCTGAAAGACACCATCAAGCGGGTGGCTTGCGCGCGGGTGATCAGCACCCCGGTTCGGGCCGAGCACGTAGCCATCCAAACTCCACAAATCTTCCGTCGCGACCTGCTCGCCAAGGCGCTCGCCCTGACCGACGACGACGTGACCGACGAAGCCATCCTGCTCGAACGAATTGGGATTGAGGTGGCGGTGTTCTCCGGCCACGAGCGCGCCTTTAAAATTACGACCCCGATCGACTTCGCTCTTGCGGGGACGCTGCTGAGCGAAGCCAGGCATGTGTCCTGACGGAGTGCGCGAGTCCCTCATGGCAACGCTGGCGGCATGATGCGGGTTGGTTCGGGCCTGGACGTTCACGCATTTGCGTACGGTCTCCCGTTGTGGATCGGCGGAGTGCTCATCCCTCATCCGCGAGGGCTGGCCGGCCACTCTGACGGCGATGCCGCCACCCACGCGCTGATCGACGCGTTGCTCGGGGCTGCCGGACAAAGTGACATCGGTGAGTGGTTCCCATCCACCGATAAGCGCTGGCACGGTGCCCGTAGCGCAGACATGCTGCGACAGGTCTGGAGCAGCCTGCTGGCAGATGGCTGGCGGCTGGAAAACGCCGACTTGACCATTGTCGCGGCTGAGCCAAGACTCTCGCCATACCGAACACACATGCGGTCCACGCTCGCTGCGTCGCTCCAGTGCGATGTCGAGCGCGTATCAGTGAAGGCCACCACGAGCGATGGGTTGGGAGCCATTGGCCGGGCCGAGGGCATCCTTGCCTCTGCCGTCGTGCTGCTCGTGCGCGGCGTCGACTGACCTACGGATCCTTACAATTCCGCACATGTCCGTCCGCATGTCCTCCACACTGACTGGCAGCGAGGAGCACGTCGTTCCCCTGCATCCGGACGGAGTGCTGCGGATGTACGTGTGCGGCATGACGCCGAAGTACCACCCGCACGTGGGGCACGCTCGACTCTTTGTCGCCATGGACGTGATTCGGCGCTATCTCGCCTATCGCGGCTATCAGCTGAGGTTTGTCCAGAATTTCACCGACGTCGACGACAAAATCATCCAGCGCGCAGCTGCTGAAGGCCGCGCAGCCAACGCTACCGCCACCGCATACATGGACTCGTACTACGACGTGATGGACCGCCTGAGTGTTGGCCGCGCCGATGCGTACCCCACGGTGACTGGTTCCATGGAGCGCATCGTGGAATTCATCGCCGGCCTGGTCGAGTCCGAGCATGCCTATGCCACAGACACGGGGGACGTGTATTTCGAGGTCTCATCTTTCCCCGACTATGGCAAATTGAGCCACCGCGACCTCAACAGCCAACTCGTGGCTGCGCGCAAAGAGCTCGAGCCTGCCAAACGTGACCCACGCGATTTCGCGCTCTGGAAGCGCGCCAGGGATGGCGAGCCGTCGTGGCCAAGCCCCTGGGGCAGAGGCCGACCAGGCTGGCACATCGAGTGCTCGGCGATGGTCCGTGAGGCGCTCGGCGACCAGATCGATATTCACGGCGGCGGCGCCGACCTGATTTTCCCGCATCATGAGAACGAGATCGCGCAGAGCGAGTCGCTCACCGGCAAAGCGCCTTTTTCGCGGTACTGGGCGCACGCTGGCCTGGTCATCCTCGGCGGCGGCGAGAAGATGGCCCATTCGGCCGAGAACTTCACCACGCTGGAAGCAATTCTCGAGAAGTACGAACCACTAGCAGTCCGCTATTACCTGCTGGCCACTCACTATCGGTCGTCGCTGACGTTCACTGTGGAAACAGACGACGGCGCGGACCGCACGGTACGCGGTATCGAAGACGCTCGGGGCGCTCTGGGCCGCCTGCGTCGCGCGGTTGGCTCGGAGCCGCTGGAGCGCGAGGGTGCTCTGGATGGACCGAGTGTCGAAGCCTTCACGGCCGCCATGGACGCAGACTTCAATACGCCGGATGCGCTCTCGGTCATCTTCGACCTCGCCCGC
>JBPCIO010000049.1:0-15040 GCA_051006215.1 Chloroflexota bacterium | reverse complement strand
GCACGAACTCCAAGCGTTGCTCCATGGGTGACGTTTCCTTCCAGGGCACGGACCCTCCTCAGGTCCGCACGGTAAGTGTTACCCATGTCCTCGGTCCATTCTGTTACCCATGTCCTCGGCTCGTACCGGTCCAGGGCGAGAAGCCCTGGGGGGCCGCAGCCCACGACTATAAAAATCGTCTTCTTCGTTCTCTTCTCCTCCTCCTTGGCTAGTAGGCGAGCTGATCGAGCCAGGCCCGCGTGAGACCGGTGATCACGCGCGGCTTGGCGCGCAGGGCGGGGATGTCGACGGAGCCTGTCAGAAACAGGACGGTTTTCAGCTCGTGCAGGAATTGGCCGATCCAGCTATCCACGGCCGCGTCCCCCTCTAGCGCTGCCTGAAGCAGCGGCCGCGCCACGCCCACCAGGGTTGCTCCGAGCGCCAACGCCTTGGCCGCGTCCAAACCGGAGCGAATGCCGCCTGTGGCGATCACCGGCAAGCCCGCGGCCTGTACCCCGACGACCGACACTGGCGTGGGAATACCCCAGTCTCGCAAGAGCTCGCCCAGCACATGGCTGGCGCTCGCGCCCTGTGCTTCCGCCCGCAGTCCCTCGACCGCGGCGAAGCTCGTGCCGCCGACACCCCCCACATCCAGACCGGCGATGCCGAGCTCGCGTAGTCGTAGCGCCGTCGTTTGCGACAGACCAGCGCCTGTCTCTTTGGCAACCACCGGCTCGGCCAGCGCCTCGACCACCCCCCGTATAGCCTCGGCGCACCCGCGAGCGCACCGCTCGCCTTCAGGCTGCACGCTCTCCTGAAGGAAATTGAGGTGGATGGCGAGCGCGTCGGCTCGGATCATGTCCAGCGCGGTGCGGATCTCCTCGAGGCGCAGCGGCAGCGTGGGGCCCTGCGCGATGAGCTGGGGTGCGCCGATGTTGCCGATCAGAAAAGCCGTCGGCGCCTGTTCGCGGACAACGCTGAAGGTATACGCCAGGTTCGGGCGCCGCAGTGCGGCCCGCTGGCTGCCAACACCCATGGCCAGTCCATGCCGCTCGGCAGCGCGGGCCAGCACAGCGTTGACGTCGTGAGCGGTCCTGTGTCCGCCGGTCATGCCGGCGATCAACAGAGGCGCGCGTACCGCACGGCCGAGGAACTCCGCCGACAGGTCGACATCGCGCTGGTTGATCGATGGGAGCGCCTCATGGACCAGCCGCACGTCGTCCCAACCCGGCCCGGCCAGGGCGTCCACGTCGCCCGCTGCCGATAGCCGCAGGTGGTCCGCCTTACGCGACTCGATCAGCTCGTCCACATCACCCCCGCTAACCATAGCGCTCGGTAAGTGATCGGGGTGAGGCACTGTTGTTGTTGGGTAGGGTCGGCTACCGTTGCAGTGGCACATTACCCGCCCGGGTAGAAAGAGCACCCTGTCGTGGCCCGCAACGGCGACTTTGGTGAAGACTTTGCTGCGCACGGGCACCAGCCGAAGCTGGCGCTGCGCGGCTTCCTGCTGCTGCTTCTGGCCGAGCACTCGGCGCATGGCTACGACCTGATTGAGCGCCTCGACGCTCTCGGACTCGACACCCAGGAGCCGGCCGCTGTGTACAAGGCCCTCCGCCACATGGATCAGGAACGGCTGGTGAGCTCGGCGTGGAAATTGTCAGCGCACGGACCAGCCCGGCGCGTCTACTCGCTCACGCCCGAGGGCCGCGACCTGCTCGAAGAGTGGGTGCTGGTGGTCAGACACAGCCGCGCCACGCTGGACCTTGCTCTTGAACGCCATCAGCGCCTCGACGCCCACCACCCAGGTGCTGACTAGGTTCCCTCGGCACCTAGGCGCCGGGCACCTATGCCTCGGGAACTTATGCGTGCCCCGGCCAGCCGTCTAGCCTACATACCGTGCGACCCAAGATTGCGATCAGGACGATGTGCCGTGGTCGCGCGGGGAACGGAGGTGGTCTCGTATGGCGGCTATGACTGCACGAGAGGACCAGCCGCTGGTCCATGTCCTGTGGATCAATGCAGGTCTCAGTTGTGATGGCGATTCGGTGGCCCTGACTGCGGCAACACAGCCAAGCATCGAGGAGATCGTGCTGGGCGCATTGCCTGGGCTGCCGAGGGTGGCCGTCCACTGGCCACTTATCGACTTTGAATGCGGGCCGTACGGTGGCGCCGATACGTTCATCGAGTGGTTCTTCAAGGCCGACCGCGGCGAGCTCGACCCGTTCGTTCTGGTCATAGAGGGCTCTATCCCGAACGAAGCGATCAAGAAGGAAGGCTACTGGAGCGGCTTCGGCAACAACCCTGAGACTGGCCAGCCGATGACCACCAGCGAGTGGCTCGACCGTCTGGCGCCCAAGGCTTGGGCGGTGCTGGCGGTCGGCACCTGCGCCACCTATGGCGGCATCCACGCCATGGCCGGCAACCCGACCGGAGCCATGGGCGCACCCGATTACTTAGGCTGGAACTGGCGCTCGAAGGCCGGCCTGCCCATCGTGTGCGTGCCAGGTTGTCCGATCCAGGGCGACAATCTGTCCGAGACGATCCTGTATCTGTTGTACCAGGCCAATGGTCAGGCGCCGATGATCCCGCTCGACGAAGCCTTGCGCCCGACCTGGTTGTTCGGCATGACCGTCCACGAAGGCTGCGATCGAGCCGGGTACTACGAGCAAGGCGATTTTGCCACGGAATACGGCTCGCCGAAGTGCCTGGTCAAGCTCGGCTGCTGGGGCCCAGTCGTCAAGTGCAACGTGCCCAAACGCGGCTGGATCAACGGCGTTGGCGGCTGCCCCAACGTGGGCGGCATCTGCATTGGCTGCACGATGCCCGGCTTTCCCGACAAATTCATGCCGTTCATGGACGAACCGCCCGGCGCACGCGTTTCGACCGCGGCCAGTGGCATCTACGGCACGCTCATTCGATCCTTGCGCAGCGTGACAGCGCACACCGTCGATCAGGAGCCCAAGTGGCGGAAGCCCGGGCGCGAGCTCGTCACTGGCTACAAGCCGCGCTGGTAAGAGAGGTACTCCCATGTCAGACGAAAAAGATCCGATCACCAAAGATCAGGACCCGAGCGTCCCAGGCAATATCGGCGGTAGTCCGCAGCGGGGTGCCGAGGACGTCGCCAAGCAAGAGCAGGAAGCCGGGCGTGAGGATGTCGAGCCGCAGGGCAAGACTCAGCGGCCAGCCGGCAAATCCACAACTCGGGACATGACAGGCATCAACCCCCAAAAGATCATCACCCGAGACAGCCCGGCTGGTTAGCGAAGGGAGCGAACGCTCGATGGCTATCACCGAAAGCGAGGACCTGCGGAAAGAGGTAGGCGGCGACGACAGTCAGGTCGTGGAGATGGCGTGGGACCCGATCACGCGCATCGTCGGTAGTCTCGGGATCTACGCCAAGGTCGATTTCAAGAACAAGACGGTTCGAGAGTGCTTCAGCACGTCGTCGGTCTTCCGCGGCTACAGCATCTTCATGAAGGGCAAGGATCCGCGCGACGCCCACTTCATCACCAGTCGCATCTGCGGGATCTGCGGGGACAACCACGCCACCTGCTCCGTCTACAACCAAAACATGGCCTACGGCGTGGCGCCGCCCCACCTTGGCGAGTGGATCATCAATCTCGGCGAAGCCGCCGAGTACATGTTCGACCACAACATCTTCCAGGAGAATCTGGTCGGCGTTGATTACTGCGAAAAGATGGTCCGCGAGACGAACCCCGGCGTCCTGGAAAAAGCCAACGCCACAGAGGCGCCGCACGCCCGCGAGCACGGCTATCGCACCATCGGCGACATCATGCGCTCGCTGAATCCGATTGAGGGCGAGTTCTACCGCGAGGCGCTGCAGATGAGCCGCCTGACGCGCGAGATGTTCTGCTTGATGGAAGGCCGTCACGTCCATCCCTCGACGCTGTACCCGGGCGGAGTCGGAACGGTCGCCACCGTCCAACTGTTCACCGACTATCTGACCCGCCTTATGCGATACGTCGAATTTATGAAGAAAGTTGTGCCGTTGCACGACGACCTGTTCGACTTCTTCTACGAGGCGCTACCGGGCTACGAGAAGGTCGGCGAACGGCGCGTGCTCCTAGCTTGCTGGGGTAGCCTCAACGACCCCGACTATTGCGACTTCAAGTACGAACACATGACCGACTGGGGTCGCAAGATGTTCGTCACCCCGGGCGTGGTCGTGGATGGCAAGCTGGTCACCAACGACCTGGTAAAGATTAACCTGGGCATCCGCATTCTGCTCGGAAGCTCCTACTACGACGACTGGGACAAGCAGGAGATTTTCGTCACTCGGGACCCGCTAGGGAACCCGGTCGATCGGCACCACCCCTGGAACCAGCACACGCTGCCAAAACCCCAGAAACGGGATTTTCAGAACAACTACAGCTGGGTCATGTCACCGCGCTGGTTCGACGGCACCGACCACCTCGCGCTGGACACCGGCGGCGGCCCCCTCGCGCGGCTGTGGTCAACTGCCCTGTCGGGGTTGGTCGATATCGGCGGCTACGTCAAGGCCACCGGCACTAGCGTGGTCATCAACCTACCCAGGACTGCGCTCAAGCCCGAGGCAAGCTTCGAGTGGAAGATACCGAAGTGGAGCAACACCCTCGAGCGGAACCGCGCCAGGACGTACTTTCAGGCGTATATGGCCGCCGCGGCGCTCTACTTCACCGAGCAAGGACTGGCTGAGATCCGCAAGGGCCACACCAAGACGTGGACCGAGTTCAAGGTGCCAGACGAAGCCGTCAGCGTCGGTTTTACGGAAGCCGTGCGCGGCGTGCTGTCGCACCACATGGTTATTCGGGGAGGCAAGATCGCCAATTACCACCCGTATCCGCCGACACCCTGGAATGCCAGCGTCCGCGACACGTATGGCACCCCAGGCCCATATGAAGACGCCGTCCAAAATACGCCAATCTTCGAGGAGAACCCGCCCGAAAACTTCAAGGGCATCGACATCATGCGCACGGTGCGTAGCTTCGATCCGTGCCTGCCATGCGGCGTACACATGTACCTCGGCGACGGCAAAGTCCTGAAGCAAACGCACTCGCCAACCGTATCCAGCCCTGCCTACTAGCCCGTGGCGCCTCCACCCGACATCAGCGCACGCATCGAAGGAATTCTCCAGGAACTGCGTGCCGATCCACGCGTGGCCGAAAAAGCCGAACAGCTCGTGCGCCTGTTGATGGAGTTCTACGGGCAGGGCCTGGAGCACATTGTCCAGGCCCTGCCCGAGGACCAACAGCTGCGCCTGGCCGAGGACCCGCTCGTGGCTACGCTACTGATGCTGCATGACCTGCATCCGGTCCCGCTGGAGCAGCGCATTCAGCGGGCGCTGGATGGGGTGCGCCCGTACCTCGGCTCACATGCCGGGGGCGTCGAGTTTCTCGGCGTGGATGACACCGGGCATGCGCTTCTGCGACTGGAAGGCACCTGCAATGGCTGCCCGTCGTCTACGTTGACCGTCAAGAATGCCATCGAAAAAGCGCTAGAGCAGGCCGCCCCTGAACTGCTTGGCGTCAACGTGCAGGGTGTCGCCGTGCCGGGCCTGATCCAACTCGACTCGCTCGTCTGCACGGTGCCAGCGTGAGCGCTCGGCCGCCTGGCCTGGCGCGCTTCCTCGCGCCAGCGCCGACGGTGCGTCCCGGCGAGCGGTGCGACATGTGCCGTGAGATGCTGCCCGACGAGCACTCGCACGTGGTAGCGCTCGAGAACCGCAACCTGATGTGCACCTGCCGCGCCTGCTATCTCCTGTTCACCCGCGAGGGCGCGGCTCAGGGCAAGTACAAGGCCGTCCCGGACCGCTATCTGTATGACCCGGGTTTCGCTCTATCAGAGGCCGAGTGGGAGGCCCTGCAGATCCCGGTCAGGATGGCCTTCTTCTTCTATAACTCGGCGATGGCACGCCTGGTGGCGTTTTATCCGAGCCCAGCCGGCGCAACCGAATCGCTGCTGCCCGCAGACGCGTGGCCGGCCGGGCTGGGGGCTGACCTCGAACCCGACGTCGAGGCGTTCCTGGTCTCGCGCTCCGCCAACGGGTTCGAGTGCTTTCTGGTGCCGATCGATGCCTGTTACGAGCTGGTTGGTCGCGTGCGGCGCTCCTGGAAAGGCTTCGATGGGGGTCAGGAAGCGTGGGCGGATATTGGCGGCTTTTTTGCCTCGCTGCGCGAGCGCAGCAAGCAGGTGGCATGGGCGACTTGAGCTTCGAGTGCATCGACGTTCGCCCGGAGCGGTACGCCATCGCACCGTTGCTGTTGTTCAAGCTGCGGATAACCGAGTTGGACGGTGAGCCCGTGCACACCATCGCATTGCGCTGCCAAATCCGCGTCGAGCCTCGCCGGCGTCGCTACACGCCAGGCGAGGAGGGGCGATTGCTCGACCTGTTCGGTGAACCGTCGCGTTGGAGCGAAACGCTCAACCCATTCCAATTCGCCAACGTGTCCCACATCGTGCCGGCCTTTGTCGGAAGCGCGGAAGTGGATCTGCCGGTGCCGTGTACGTACGACTTCGACGTGGCGGCCACGAAGTACTTTCACGGCCTCGAGAGTGGCGAGATCCCCCTGCTCCTCCTCTTCAGCGGCACGGTTTTTTCGCATGCCGACAACGGTTTTTCCGTTCAGCAGATCCCCTGGCAGCATGAGTCCGCCTATCGTCTGCCGGTCTCGGTCTGGCGCGAGCTGATGGATCTGCACTTCCCCAACTCTGCCTGGATTCGCATACGACGCGACACGCTGGATGCCTTGCAGCGCTTCAAATCGACGCGCGCGCTGACGAGCTGGGATCAGGCACTCGAAGAACTCCTCAGCGGAGCTACCGTGTGAGCTTCGATACGGCCAAATTCGAGACGGCCCAGAAGGTCGCCGACGCGGTCCTATTCGAGGGGTACCTGTTGTATCCCTATCGAGCCTCGTCCCAGAAGAACCAGCTGCGCTGGCAGTTTGGCGTGCTCATGCCACCCGCTTATCCGCACGAAGCCTGCACTGCCCAGACCGAGTGCCTCGTCGAGCCTGGTCCGAAGGCGGCCCTCCACATTCGTCTTCGCTGTCTCCAAATCCGTCCTGCTGCGGGCCTGGATGAAGGCATCCCGCACGAGGTGGACTTCACCGTGCCCCTGGCGTTGACCGGGTGCGCCGAGACAACCAGGCGTGAGTTGGAGCCGAGCCAGGTTGTGCGGCCGACGCGCGACGAGAGCGCTCACGCATCCGCGGACCCCGCGTCCGCGGGCAGTCAGTGGAGTGAGGCGGGCAAGCAGGTGCTGCCCTTCGCGTTCGACGACGTCGTCAGCGGCGTGCTGCACGTCAGCACGGAGCGGCTCGAGGGGCCGTATGGTGTTTTGACGCTGCGCGTGCGGGTCGAGAACACCGCGTCCTGGACTGCCGAGTCGCCGACCCGAGAAGAGGCCCTCCGCCACGCTTTGGTGGCCACGCACCTTCTGTTGGCCGTCACCGAGGGCGCATTTATTTCGATGATCGATCCGCCTGAATGGGCCAAGCCTGCCGTCGAAGCATGTGTCAACGAGCGCACGTGGCCGGTGCTGATCGGCGACGCCGGCCAGCGAAATGTCATGTTGTCCGCGCCGATCATCCTGTACGACTACCCCCAGGTTGCCGCCGAGAGCCCGGGCGACCTCTTCGACGCTACCGAGATCGATGAAATCCTGACCCTGCGCACCATGGCCCTGACCGATGACGAGAAGCGTGAGGCCCGAGAGACCGACCCGCGCACCGCGGCCCTGGTCGACCGCGTGGACAGTATGCCCGGCGAGCTCCTCGAGCGACTCCACGGTGCCGTGCGGTACGTACGCCAGGCGTCCACCGCCCGCGGCGAGGAGCGACCGAGCGTGCCGTGGTGGGACCCCGGCGCAGACACCAGTGTCTCGCCAGCAACCGACGCCTTGCTCATCAAGGGTCACTCGGTCTCACGCGGGAGCCGTGTCAAACTCGTGCCGGGTGCGCGCCGAGCAGATGCCCACGATATGTTCCTGGCTGGCCAGATAGCCAACGTCGAGGGCGTCTTTCTCGACGTCGACGGCGACCGCTACCTGGCGGTGACGCTGGCCGACGATCCCGGTGCGGACCTGTACGCGGCGCAGGGCCGATTTCTGTACTTCCGGCCGGACGAGGTCGAGCCTGTATGAGCCGCAAGGTGCTCGTGGCAGGCGTCGGCAACATCTTCCTCGGGGACGATGGCTTCGGCGTCGAAGTCGCCAGACGCCTGGCCATGACAGCCTTACCCGAGGGCGTCAAAGTGGCTGACTTCGGCATCCGCGGTGTGCACCTGGCGTATGAACTGTGTGACGACTACGACACCGCCATTCTGGTCGATGCTGCGCCACGGGGTGGGCAACCAGGCACGCTGTATGTCATCGAGCCTGACCGGCTGGACACCAGTGACTCGGCGACGGCCGAGCGCGGCGCGCTGCTGGACGCCCACGGCATGCAGCCCGAGGCGGTGTTGGGGTTGCTCAACGTCCTGGGCGGCCATGTCCGCCAGGTCTATGTCGTCGGCTGCGAGCCGAGCAGCATCGAAGAGCGAATGGGACTCAGCGAACCGGTCGAGCAGGCGGTCGACGAGGCGGTACGCGTCGTTCACGAGCTGCTCGCGCCAGTGGCAGCAACACAGGAGGTGTAGGCAGCATGCTCGGTCGTGTCTTAGTGTGGGGTCTGATCGTCGGAGTGGCGGCCGCGGTCGTCACGTCGCTGCCCGATATAGCGCGGTACCTGAAGATTCGACAAATGTAGGTCGTCGTTCAGGCGCACGTGGAAGGAGATTGACCTACGGCGAATACAATCATGGCGAAGTTGCGATGGGCGTGCTGAGCGTAACTGGGCGGCAGGCGCCATAGCGATGCACGAAATTGGCTTGTGCGAGTCGATCATGGAAGCCGTCGAGGAACGCGCCGCGGGGCGGCGAGTGACGGGTGTATGTGTCAGGGTCGGGACCCTCCAACGTGTGTGGAAGCCAGCCTTCGAGCAGGCGTTTGCGATGGTCTCGGAGGGAACCGTCGCCGAGGGCGCACTGGTGGACCTGGTGGTGCTGCCAGTACACAGCACTTGTCGCGCGTGTAGGGCCGCTGCAGACTCTGACGAGGTGCCCCTGGCCTGCGCGGCATGCGGCGCTACGGAGCTGCAGGTCGAGGGCGGCGACGAGCTCCTACTGGAGTCGATCCGCGTGGCGCGGGAACCCGCGACGGCCGGCTGAGGACTCTTTCGATGTGTCTGGTGCTCCCAGCGCGAGTCGTTTCACGTGATGACCAATCGGCTGAGATCGAGTTGCACGACGGCCAGCGAGTCTCAGCCGGCACCGAGCTCACGCCCGACGTTCAACCCGGCCAGTACGTCCTGGTCGACCGCGGCGTAGTGCTGAGAGTCATCGAACCCGAGGAGGCGGAAGCCATCCTCGCCATATACACCGAAATGGCAGAGCTGCTGGAAGAGGAGGCCTCAGTGGCTGAAATGCTGCCCGCTCGCCCGCTCGCCCCGCTTGCTGCCGGCCGAGGACTGTAGAGCATTGGAAAAACTCATCAGGGCTGACTCCTCCATCCGTTCGCCCCAAGCGACGACCCCTGAGCGTGCGCAGCGACTAGGCAGTGAGCTGACTCGGCAGGAAGCGGGGCCGCTCGCCGGAACCCTGCAATTCATTCGCTACGGCTTTATGCCCAATCGGCTGAGCTACTGTGGGCCGGTGGGCGACAACCGCACGTTGTTCGAATACGGGATTGCCGGCTTCACCGACGGTGGGCTGACACCACTGCTGCGCCAGTTCACCGGGGCGCTGCCTTACCTGCAGCTCATCGCGCGGGCGAACGGCATTCAGGACCCATTCAACGCGCGGGTGGTCGAGGCTTACTGGCTCGGCAACGAGCTGTTGGAGGGCGTCGAAGTGCGGCAACTCCACGATGCGCTCCTCGAGCGTTTCGGCAAGCAGCTCCAGGGCCGCACGCGCGACCTGGTGCTCGGGAAGGCGCCGGCCGGGGCCCATCCGCATCACTCGTTCCACGTGCTGGACGTCCACAGCCGGGTGGGCGAGATGGCAGCCACGCTGCAAACACTCGACCTCTGCCGCGTGAGTTGGGGCAAAGTCACTCGAATCGAGGCCGCCGACGTGCTCGTAGATCGCCAGCCACTCGTACTTCGCCAGGGCAAGCTGGTGCTTGGCGACGCCCAGCCGGAGCGCCTGGCCCGCCAGGTCGACGGCCGCGGCTTCGCGGATGCCGCTCAGCCTGGCGACTGGGTGTCTGTGCATTGGGGCTGGGTGTGCGAGGTTCTGACCGATCGACAGCGCACCAACCTGGACCGCTACACGCGCCACCATCTGGCCATCGCCAACCAGACGATTTAGCCAGTCCTGAAGGGAGGCACCCGCCGCGTGCGGAAGGCGATGTTGCTGCTCGTGGCCAGCCTGCTGGCGTCGGCCTGCTCAGCACCCGTGCCGGCCCCAACCGTTCCGGCGACCCGACCGGCGGGTGTCGACGTGGTCCGCATCGCCTGGACCGACGCGGGCGTCTTAACTCCGTTTCGCGTGTCGACGCTGGGCCCGGGTGGTCCCGTTCTGCTGATGCTGGTCTACGACTCGTTGGTGTGGAAGGACGAGCACGGCCTGATCCCATGGCTCGCGTCCCGATGTGAGACCTCTCCAGATGGGCGTGAAGTAACCTTCACGCTGGTCGACAACGTCGCCTGGCACGATGGGCAGCCACTCACTACGGACGACGTGGCTTTCTCTTTTGACTACTATGCGCAGCACCCGTACCGCTGGCAGAGCACCGACATTGTCGAAAGCGCCACCGCCGTCGACGCCCACCACGTGCGCATTCGGCTCAAACAGCCGTTTGCACCATTCGTCGAAGACATCGCCGGGATCGTGCCCATCATTCCGCACCACGTCTGGTCACAGGTGGCCGACCCTGAGCGCTACGACGGGCCGGATGCGACCGTCGGCAGCGGCCCATTCAAGCTCGCCGAGTACCGTCCGGCTGACGCGGCCTATCGTCTAATCGCCAATCCGACGTACTTCCATGGCCAGGCCGCCGTGCGGGAAATCCAACAGCTCAACGTACCGCCCGAAACTCGCATCCAGGCGCTCCAGCAGCATCAGCTCGAATTGGTCCAGAGCTCCGACGCCTCAGTCAAAGACCTTGTCGCCGCCGACCCGCGCCTGCGCGTGTTGGAGACGCCGCCACTTTCGATCGTGCGGCTGGCAATCAACACTGCGCGCCCGCCGCTCGACCGACTCGAGGTGCGCCAGGCGCTGGCGTACGCGCTGGATCGCGGACGCATCGCTGAGTTGTTGACCAAGGCCCCGCCGAGTGTTGGCAGCGCCGGCGTCATCCCGCCTGAGACACCGTGGTTTGACCCGAGCCTGCCGGCGTATGGCTTTGATCCCGAACGCGCTCGCGCGCTGCTCGGAGGACAGACCCTGTCGCTCGAATTGCTGGCCGACCCGGGCTACCGCGAGCCCGAGCTGATGCAGCCCATGCTGCAGGCAGTCGGCATCAGCCTGAACATCAAGCGAGTCGACCCCACGACGCGCACGGCGCTGTTGCGTGAAGGCGCTTTCCAGCTAGCCGAGGTTCAGCACCTCGGGGTGGGCGGCGATCCGGACTTCTTACGACGCTGGGCCGAGGGTGTCGAAAGCAACGACTTTGCGCAGGGCTGGACCTTCGCCGACCCCGAATTTACGGACGTCGCGCGTCAGCAGGCAGTGACCCTGGACCCGGTCCGCCGCAAGGAGCTCGTCTTCCGCATGCAGGAGATCCTGGCAAGCCAGCTGCCTACCATTACGCTCTACTACCGCCGTTTCTACTGGGTCTACGACGGGCAGAGCCTGACACCCATGAATACCTGGGGCGGCCTGATGAACGCGCTCCCCTTCGTCCAGAACAAGCTCGCGTTCCTACGACGATGAAGAGAATCATCAATCGTAATCAACCGCCAGGTCTAAGTAACGCGTCTTTAAATGAATTTTGTAGTCGTGGGCTGCGGCCCCCTCCCCAGGGCTACTCGCCCTGGACCTCGCGTCCAGGTGAGTCCGGAAAACAACTCCCACAACCGCCAGCTCCCGGGCTCTCGACTACGTTCGTGCCTAATGACGGCGGTAACAGCCGAACTGAAGACACCATCTAACGGTGCGACCCAGAAAGTGGTTGTTCAGGAGGGTGTTGCGAGCATTCTTTGCGCGAGGTCCAGGGCGAGTAGCCCTGCGGAGGGGGCCGCAGCCCACGACTTAATGAATAAACTCGTTACGAATTCCTCCCGTGCCCACGACTATAAAATCAAACTCGTTACCACTTCCTACCGTGCCGCGGGCTGCGACTATCAAAGCGGCGCCTTCGGCGCCTTCGGCGATTGCGTCTCTGATAGTGCGTTACGCTGGCCTTGCTTGCGCGGTCGTGGCGCTCAATTTTTTCCTGCCCCGGCTCTTGCCGGGTGACCCACTCGATGCTTCGGCCACCGACGGATTCGGACTCGCGACTCCGACGCTGACGCTCGAGGCGCGGGCACGCTTGCGCACCAGCTATCACCTCGACGAACCGCCGCCAACTCAGCTCAGGAGCTACCTTGCCGACCTCGGCCACGCGGACCTGGGCTGGTCGATGAGCCGCGTCACGCCCGTGAGCCAGCTAATCGGCGACCGCTTGCCCTGGACGCTGGGATTGGTCGCCACGTCGGTTGTGGTGGCGGGTGCGGGTGGAGCATCGCTCGGTCTGCTCGCGGCCTGGCGAGGTGGGCGCACCGCACGTGTGCTGATCACCGCATCGACCGTGCTGTCCGCCTTGCCGGAGTTTCTGATCGCCATGGCGTTGTTGCTGATTCTGGCCGTGGCGCTGCGCTGGTTTCCTTTGCAAGGCGGCAGCTCGATGTTCAATGCTTCGAATGCCAACCTGTTTGCCGGCGCGCTCGACGTCGCCTGGCACCTCACGTTGCCGGCGCTAACCCTGGTCTTCGCCACCTCGGCTGGCTTCGTGCTGCTGGCGCACGGTGCCGTACTCAGAGTGCGTGACGAGGCGTACCTCACCACTGCGCGCGCCAAGGGCCTCGGCGAAGGGGCCGTCAGCATTCGCCACGCCGTGCCGAACGCGATCTTGCCCGTGCTGACACTCTTCGGCGTGCGGCTCGGCCACGTACTCGGGGGCGCGCTGGTCGTCGAACGCGTCTTCGCCATCCCTGGCCTAGGTCTGCTCACCTTCGAAGCCATCCGCGCGCGCGACTATCCCGTCCTGCAGGCTATTTTTCTACTCGGCAGCCTGGGTATCCTGGCCGCTAATTTTGCCGTTGAGCTCGCCTATGTCTGGCTGGGGCCACGGCGTGGCGCCTGAAGCCGCCAGGCGGTTGCGCACGTGGGTGGTTGTGCTCGCGGTAGTCTGCGCCGGGTTGGTCGCGCCGACTCTGGCGCCATTTGACCCCCGCCAGGTATCTGGGCAAGCGCTTCAGGCACCCGGTCCAACCCACTGGCTCGGTACCAACGATATCGCTCAGGACGTTCTGAGTCAGTGGCTGTGGGCCGCACGAGCTTCGGTGAGCATTGCCCTGGCCGTGGCGGCGGTGTCGTCCGCACTGGCCTGGGGCGTCGGACTGGTGGCCGGGCTGAGCGCGCGAGCTGAGGGTTGGCTCATGGCGTTCACCGACCTGCTGCTCGCGTTGCCTGGCTTACCACTGTATGTGCTCGTGCTGACGTTGATCGGACCCAGCCAGACACACGTGGCGATCCTGCTCGGGCTGCTGTCCTGGCCGGCGTTCGCCAGGGTCGTGCGAGCACTTGTGATCACGGTCCGCACGGCGCCGTACATCGAGGCCGTCCGCTGCCTTGGCGGCACGTGGCCGCGGGTTGCCTTCCAACACGTGCTGCCGGCCACCCTCGACCTGCTCCCGGCGCACCTGGTGCTGACTGTTCGCTTCGCGGTTTTCGCCGAGGCAACGCTGGCGTTCCTGGGCCTCGGCGACTCCGCGGCTGTCAGCTGGGGCACCCTGCTGGGCTGGGCCTTCGTCAATCCCTTACTGTTCACGACTCCGGCCTGGACGTGGTTGGTGCTTCCGCCAGCGCTCGGCATCGCGCTGCTCATCCTGCTGGCTGGCTGGGCCGGCGCCCGCTTCGAAGCGCCCAGTGTTGGTCAACGCCGGGGCGTCGAACCAGCCCCGAGCACACGCTACGTGGTGCTGCAAAGGCCAGATACTGCAGGCACACGGCTGGGCTCCGTAGCCACCACCTCGCCCGCCGCCAGCCGGCTGCCAGCGACTCTCAGGGGAAAGTAACGCAGAGTTCCGAGGAGTAACACTTTCGCCGGCGGCGGCAGGGGCCTATACTGCTCTGGCGGATTCAAATCCGATGGAGTCAAACACAAGTGGGCGGCGGTCCGAGCCGCTGCTCAACCCCAACGCCGTAGTCGCCGTAGACGTGGTCGTTTTTACGTTGCGACCAGCTACCGCCATCGAGGACCGCTGGCAAGTGCTGCTCGTCCGCCGCGACGAGCCGGTCTTCGGCGACAAGCTGTCCCTGCCAGGCGTGCTGGTACGTGCTGACGAGACGTTCGACGCCGCCGCGCGGCGTGCCGTGCAGACCAAAGCCGGCCTGGATGCCCGCGACTGGTACCTCGAACAATTGGGCACCTTCGGCGATCCGGGCCGCGATACCCGCGGCCGAGTTGTCTCGGTAGCCCACGTCGGCCTGGTCCGCAGCGACGACGCGGACTTCGTACGCGGCACGGGCATTCGGTCCATCGACTGGGTACCGATTCGCGAGCTGCCGGCCGAAACACTGGTGTTCGATCACGCCGACATGCTGCGGGTGGCGATCAACCGCGTGCAGGCCAAGCTGCGCTACTCGTGGGTCGCCTTTCAGCTGCTGCCCGACGAGTTCACGTTGTCTGAGCTGCGCGCCGCCTATTCGGCCATCCTCGACCCATCGCTCGAGCGCCTCAACACCAGCAACTTCAAGAAAGCCTTCTCGTCCCTGTTCGCCGTCGACACCCTGGTATCCGTTGGACACCGTCCCAGCGGCGGCAAGGTCGGGCGCCCCGGCGAGCAGTACCGCTTCGTCGGCCCCGTCGCCGGAACCC
>JBPCIO010000048.1:0-8648 GCA_051006215.1 Chloroflexota bacterium | reverse complement strand
CAAGAACGTGCAGTTCCTTTAGGCCATTCATGAGGTTGTTCTAAGCATCGCACCGACTGACTTGTTAGCGCGCTAAAAGATTCGACCTGCGTCGCGAGGACCCGCGCCCCGCCTGGTGCCCGCATCTCGGTCGTCGCCAGGGGCGACGCCAGGACCAGCGCTGGGCGATGTCGTGGAGTCCCGAGCAAATCGCCCACCGCGTCCAGCTCGATGTCCCGGATGATCCATCAATGCGGATTTCGCACCAGGCCATCTACGAGGCATTGTTTGTCCAGGGCCGAGGTGCTCTGCGACGTGAGCTCACGGCTTGCTTGCGCACCCGTCGCGCACTCCGCGTCCCCAGAGCGCGCACCCGTGTACGTGCCAAAGGCTTCGTCACCGACGAGGTCCTCATCCGCGAACGACCCGCCGAAGCGGACGATCGGGCCGTGCTCGGTCATTGGGAGGGCGACCTCATTGTCGGCCTTGATAACTCCGCCATCGGCACCCTGGTCGAACGGAGCACCCGCTTCACCATGCTGCTGCACCTCCCTCGCATGCCAGAGCACGGTGCGCCCAGGAGGAACAACGGCCCAGCGCTGGCTGGGCACGGCGCCACAGCCGTCAGAGACGCGATCGCCTCTACCATCACCACATTGCCCGAGCAGCTGCGACGATCCCTGACCTGGGACCAGGGCGTCGAGCTGGCGCAGCACACCCAACTCCGCATCGACACCGGCCTCCAGGTGTACTTCTGCGATCCACACAGCCCCTGGCAGCGCGGCACGAACGAGAACACCAACGGTCTCCTACGCCAGTACTTCCCAAAGGGAACCGACCTCAGCAGATACACCGCGGCCGATCTCGCAGCCGTTGCAGCCACACTCAACAGCCGTCCTCGCAAAACGCTCGGATGGGAAACCCTAGCCGAGACCCTCGACAAATTCCTACGCTCGAGTCAAATCAAATAGGCGGTGTTGTGACGACCGGTTGAATCCGCCGAGTTACCTCGCTCGTCCGTCAGTAGTCAATGCCGGTATCGCACCCCACCGTCCGCTCCTCCTCGTCGACGACGAACCCTTCTAACGGCATCGGCGCTTAGGCGGCATTGGCCAGCGTCGAATATAGCCCCGCCACGGCGCATCCCAGACGCGAGCCGCTCGCTGTGTGCTGGCGCGAGACCTCGTAGTTGATCGTTCCCGACGTGCACATGCCCGGGGATCGCCGCAGTCGACCACCAGTCTGATTCGGGCACCATGAGGATCGCACTCAACCCAGGGGTACTTACTGGGCCGCTTGGTAAATTCGCCCTTGCCGAGTTGGAGGACCGATAAAATGTGATCAGCAATTCGCGGGATTCGCGCACCGGCGGTTATGGCGGCGATCGAGCGGCTATCGCAATCGTGACTTCAGATCGTGCTCGGCTCGGGTTACAGCAGGTCAGGCGCCCCAGCATCCGTACGAGGTATTCCAAACGCGTTCCCTGCCGTGCCGTGGTCGCCGTTTGAAGCGTCCGGCATCATGCTTTGCGGATAGCCGCTATCCGCAACGTCAATTGAGCGGTGTACGCTGGCGGCGGCGCCGCAGACGGACCAAGGCGCATCGCCGCCGCACTCGGCGACCTCGGGTCTGAGGAGACGGCATGTACGCAGTCATTCGGCGCTATACACATACCCCGCAGCTGTTCGATGAGCTGGTCCGGCGTCAGGCGGACGTCAAGCAGCTCATCGAGGGCGTGCCCGGTTTCGTGAGCTATTACCTCGTGGGCTCGTCGGATAGTGGTGGGGGAGCAAGCATCACTGTCTGCCACGACCAAGCCGGTACAACCGAGTCCTCGCGCGTGGGGCGCGAGTGGGTGCTTCAGAATGTGCCCGCGTCGACCAGTTCTCCTGAAGTGATCGAAGGCGAAGTTCTGTTCAGCTTTTAGCCAACGCGTGGCCGCAGCACCGGGGGACTAGAGAGGAGTAGCCAATGCCACCGTACATCGCGTTGTTAAGTGGAAGGATCAGGCCGCCAGGAACGCCGGGATGCCCTGACTGTCACTTTCAGAGTAAATGGCGTAGTTTCTTGAGGGCTAGGTGGCGGTATCTCTCAGAGGGATCCGATGACCAGGCCTTCGCCGGCCACGCTGACCACGTCGGTCGTCACCGTGGCCAGGTCATTGATACTGACCACCCGTTGGATCTGCGCGAACAACGGCTTGACCAAGCGGAAGTTACCACCCGTGATGCGCGCGATCGCATTGACGACGGTGTTGTCAAGTTGAGCTCCGCAAACACAAGATGTACCACCACAGTGGGCTCTCGGAGGCACTACCGGTTGTGGTTCGGCTTCTCAACCTGACAACGCCCGTCAGGTTGTGGTCTTCGAACGGCTGGCGCCGCGTTCCACCGCGAACCGGGTCTATTGCACCACGATCGACGCGCTCATGGTGCGCGACGGCAGCGCACAGGCAGGCTGGGCTTTGCGACAGATGGGGTCACCGCTGGCGGTGAGCATGGTCCGGCCGATGCGATTCGCCTGATAGAGACCCTGTGCGCCGGCCACAACGGTGACCCCAGTGACACAACTGAGGATGGACGCGTCCTCGACCTGCACGATCCAGTCGAAGTCGTCGCCCAGGCTAATCAACGCCCGCTGGCCAGTCTGCAGCGAGAGGGTTCTTCCGTCGTCGACAAGCGTCACCGTGACGCTCACGCCGACAGTTGGCGCAGCGGGCAACGGGCTGGCACGTGGCGCGCGGGTGGGCGGCACGCGCAAGTCAATACCTAGTGCGGGCGCACTGATCGGCACGGTCGTTCCGCTCACGGTCGCAGTCCGACCCGCAGCTTCTGGCGCAGGAGCAGCCGGCGCCGCCGACTGACAGGCGGCGAGCAAGATCAGTGGCCAGCCGTAGTGGACGAGGACGGGGCGCAGCAACTGCATGGGCTAGACCTTGTCCAGGATCTTGCGCAGGAACTGGCGGGTGCGTGCCTCACTCGGATTGGTGAAGATCGTGGTGGGTGGACCCTGCTCGATGATCTGCCCGTCGTCCATCATCAGGACGCGATCGCCAACCTCGCGCGCGAACTCCATCTCGTGGGTAACGACAACCATCGTCATGCCTTCGCGCGCGAGGGCGCGCATGACGTTCAACACCTCACCGACCAACTCCGGGTCCAGCGCCGAGGTCACCTCGTCGAAGAGCATCACCTTCGGCTGCATTGCCAGCGCGCGCGCGATGGCAGCGCGCTGCTGCTGTCCACCCGACAACTGACCGGGATAGTTGGCAAGTTTGTCACTCAGCCCGACCTTGGTCAGGAGCTCGGCGGCCAATGCTTCGGCCTGGCGCCGCGGCACCTTGCGCACCACACGCGGACCGAGGGTCACGTTGTCCAGGACCGTCAGGTGCGGATATAGATTGAATTGCTGGAATACCATGCCGCACTCCACGCGCACGGCGCGGATGTCAGTGGCACGATCGGTTAGACGGATGCTGTCGACGCGGACTTCTCCCCCATCTGGTACCTCCAGGTGATTGATGCAGCGCAGGAGAGTCGTCTTGCCGGAACCGGAGGCGCCGATGATGACAACGACCTCTCCTGCCGCCACCGAAAGCGACACTCCGCGCAGTACCGCCAGCTTACCGAAATGCTTGTGCAGCTCCGTGATCTCGATCATCGTCTGCGCCATCAGCCGCGCCTCGCCAAACGCTTCTCGACGGTGCGCACGAACTGCGACAGGGGATAGCAGATCACGAAGTACACCGCCGCCGCGCCGATGTAAAGCTCGAAAATACGGTGCGTGCGATCGATGATGCTCTGCGTCATCAACATCAGCTCTTGGAAGCTGATGAGCGAGGCCAGCGACGTATCTTTGACCAGACTGATCTGTTGTCCGATCAATGGCGGAAGTGACGAGCGCACGATCTGGGGCAACACGACATAGCGCATAGTCTGGAGGTAGGTCATGCCGGATGCCAACGCCGCTTCGGTCTGCCCGCGTGGCACCGCCAGAATCCCGCCGCGGAAAATCTCGGCACAAAAGGCGCCCGCGTTGAGTGATAGTCCGATGACCGCGGCCGCGAAACCATTGATTGGAACGCCGATTAGTGGCAGGCCAAACCAGATCCAGAACAACTGCAGCAACAGCGGCGAGCCGCGGAAGATCTCGGTATACCCTTGCGCGTACTGGGCCAGGAAGCGTATGCGCGCGACGCGGGCCAGCGCCGCTAGCAGCCCGATCAGCGTACCAAAGAATGCCGCCAACGCGGCGAGCGCGACCGTGGTACCCGCGCCCTGCAGGAGCAGGAAACGATTGGTCCAAAGAATGCCCCAGTCCAGCCCGACGGGAGTGCCCTGCGATAGCAGGCCACCGACGACCAGAACGCCCGCGGCCATCAGCAGCACGACCACAGCCAGTCGTATGGTTCCCATCACGTCAGTACCGCGACGCACTTCGGCCGGTTGTTGCATGCTTCTAGCGCGCCACCAACGAGAAAACGCGGCGTTCGATTTGTCGGAGAACGAGTGCCAGCAGGAGCGTGCAGATCGTGTATATGACTGTCACCGCGCCATAGATCTCGAAGCTGCGAAAGGTGCGCGAGTCTAACCGCTTGGCATGTTCGGCTAGCTCCGGATAGGCGATCACTGAGGCGAGCGACGAGAACAGGAGGATAGAGATCCACTGACTGACGAGGGGCGGGAACACCACGCGCAGCGCCTGGGGCAGGATGACAAAGCGCATGATCTGTAGATGGGTCATGCCGACCGCACCGGCCGCTTCAGTCTGTCCACGGCTGATGCTGCCGATACCGGCGCGGATTATCTCGGCCATGTACGCACTATTGTTGATTGTCAGGCCGAGCACGGCCGCAACAGCGACGCTCAGTCGGATGCCGACGGTCGGCGGACCGAAATAGATCAGGAATAGCTGGACCAGAGCTGGGGTGTTGCGCAGCACCTCAACGTACCAGGTGGCGACCAAATGAATGGTGCCGATCCGCGACAGGCGCGCGAACGCGACCACAATGCCGAGTCCGAAGGCGAGCACGCCAACCGCGCCAGCCAGTTGGAGCGTGGACAACAGACCCTCGAGCAGGAAGGGCAGATTCTGCAGGACCACCTCGAAGTGGGGGGTCCAGCCGCGCCCACCAGACGTGGCGATGCCCGCCTGGATGGCAATCTGGCGCACGATCAACAACAGCAGTGCAGTGCCGCCAATAAACACCAGGCCCACCCACGCGATCGACGCGAGCAGCCTCCAGCCTGGCCCCAGGCTGGAGACTACCCGTCGAGCGAGAATCATCGGGAACGGGTGGGGAGCACTGCCCTCGACGCAACCTACCCGGCGGGGCTCAGAAGTCCGGCCAGATCTTGTCGGCCTCCACGCCGAACCACTTCTTCCAGGCGGTGGCATTCGAGCCGCTGGCTTGCCACAGGAAGGCGAACAGGTTCAACCACTGCAGCCAGTCGTGGTCGCCGGGGCGTACACCCCAGGCTTCGAACTGCAGGCTCAGTGGCGGACCAACGGCGGCCAGGCTGGGATCGAGTTTGGCCTGGTAGATGCACCAGCTGTAGTCCTCGGTATAGGCATCGACAAGTCCCTGCTTGACGGCTTGCAGAGCTGCCGGGCTGGTGTCGAATCGCTGGATATTCATCTCCGGGCGCAATGCGGTGATGGTGATGTCGCCTGTGCTGCCAGTAGTCACCCCAACCGACTTGAGCTTGGGGTCATTCACGCCCGCTATGCCGGAGCTGGCACTGACGATCAGTGCCTGGCCGTCCTTCACGTAGGCAGGCGAGGTGTACATGATCGATTTCGCACGCTCGAGCGTCACGGCGAAGTTGGCCAGGACGACGTCGGCAGCGCCAGTGACCACAGTCGGGATGCGCGCGCCGGGCGTCGTAACCTCGACGATCTCGTGCTTGACTCCGAGCGCCTTGGCCATTTCGGCGCCGATGTCGACGTCATAGCCGATCGGGTTGTTCTGCTGGTCGCGTGAGCCGAACGGTGGGTAGTTCAGGAAGGTCGCGGTGCGCAGGGTGCCCCGCTTCTGGATTTCGTCGAGCGCGCTGCCAGCGGTCTGGAGCGCGGGAGCGGCAAACGTTGCGGCCGCACTCGGCCCGGCGATCGCGACGGCGGCGCCAGCGGCGGCCGCCGCGCTTATCACGAACGCTCGTCGAGACGACGAGGTTGTCGGTGCGGCGCCAGCTTGAGAGTCGTGCAATGGTTTAGTCAAGGGGCTACTCCTGATGCACGGTGGTAAGCCGTGGGTGCCGTGGGAGGCCGGCCGCCGCGTTCGACATTCCAAGCGCGGTGCCGGCTTGACCACGCGCCGAGGATACGCCAAAGACGCAGTTCTGGCATAACGCGACAGCCTGCGACCCGGCGTGCCTGTGGAGCACAAGTGCGGCAAGTCGTCGGGTGTGCGATCCACCACCCGCACAAACGGCAGCGGTCGGATGTCGTCGACGAATTGGAACACCGTGATCGACACCACGACGTCAAACTGGCGCAGCTTGGTAGCAGCCTTGCAACGCCCAACCCGGAAGTCGATCTGGTCCAAGTAGCTTACGTGCCGTTTCATCATTGTGGTATTTCACGGCTAGGGTGAGCTTCTCCCCCGCCGGCACGGGCCGCACCGCATTCGTGGATGGCCTCAGCTGGCATGCCTCATTGCCTTCACGGCCCTCGATTAAGGTTCGCGCCACCAAGTGCAAAGTAGCGCGGCGTTATCGCTAGACCGGGAAGCGCGGCATGACTCCGTCGTACGCGAGTTGCGCCTCGCTGATCGCTAGCTGGGAGTAGATCTCCAGCGACTTGCGGCTAGCATGTCCGGAGTACGGCTGGATGAGCGCATCGTCGATACCCTGCTTCTTCAGCCAGGTCAGCAGGAAATGGCGCAGCCGATGCGGTGAGATGGGGTGAGCGAGGCCGGCGGCTTCAGCGTAGCGCTCGAGGAGTCGGCGGACGCCACGATCGCTGTACGGCTTCTTCCACGAGGATTCGAAGAGGTAGCTCGCTCGCCTGTGCCGCAGGCCGTCGGCGTGCAGCGCCAGGGTCTCCTTGAACGGCGGCGGAAAGGGCACAACCCGATCCTTGCGGCCTTTTCCCTCGTTGACGCGGATCTGGCAGCGGTCGAAATCGACGTCATTTAGTCGGATGGCCACCAGCTCACTGACGCGCACGCCGGTGTACAGCAGTGTCTTGATGAGCACCAGGTCGGCGAGCTTGCGCGTCTTCCATACCATTTCGTAGTAACGGCGGATCTCTTCCTCGCTGGGCACGTACGGCAAGCGCCTGGGCGCCCGTGGAACGACGATTCCGAGCTCAGCACGGAGCTGGCGAACAAGCTCCTTCAAGTACGCGTGGTCCGGCCGCTCGCGACGAAGAGTCGTCGCCAATTGGCGTGCTTTGCGCTTGGCGGGCGTGCGCCGCGCAAGGGGCGCCTCGACGGCGGCGGTCACGCTGCTGCTTCCTCGGAATCGAGCGCCAGTCGTTCATCCAGGTCCAACGAGAACGTCCCGTACGGGTTTACATGGGTGTAGATCAACGGTGTCAGACCGCGCAGATCGTCGGTTGTCATGCCCGCCATCCACGCCGGCTCCGTCAACACGCGCTGCAACATCAGCGTGTTGATGTACACCAGGCTGCTCTGCAGCAAGTGCAGCGACAGCACCGCCAATTCCTGTTCGTCCCGATGGTTCGTGCTGATCTCGCCACCCTTGCCATAGAAGATGAAACCGTTAGCGCTGTTCCAGTTCTCGACCACGTTAAGCCCGTCGTGAATCTCGCGGCGCAGCGCCTCCAGGTGCAAGTACCGGCACAAGAAGATCGTCTTGACGGCCTTGCCCAGTTCACCCAGCGCCTGGTACGTGGGGTGTTGCGGCGCGTCGCGCGTGAAGCGGCGCAGGATCGATTCGGCATCCGCCGTGCCCAGCCGCAGCGCCGTCGCGTACTTGATCATCTCGTCGTACTGCTGGCGAATCAGGTCCCACCGAATTGGGCGGGTCAGCACCGGCTGCAGCTGAGGATAGGCATCGGGGCTGCCGGTCTCGGGCCGATACAGCTTTTGACGAGCGATGCCCTTCAGCCGTGGCAGCAGTTGGAAGCCCAGCAAGTGGCTAAAGGCGAACCCGACCTCGCTCTGGCCATGGCTATCGACATACTGCCGTTCGACACTCATCTCGGTGCAGTGCCGCAGGACGCCCTCCATCATGGCCGCCACTTCCGACGAGGAGCAGCTTTTCAGCTGCGAGTAGATGCAGACCGCCTGTTTCTCCACGTGCCAATAGATCATGATTCCCGGCCCGCGGTAACGGATGTGCCACTCGGTCAGGAGGTTCTGGTCCCACACGCCAAACTTCTTACTGTCCGAGGCGCACGCGGTGGTGCCCTCGCCCCAAATGTCCGGACGCCGGATGCGGAAGGTGGCGTTGACGACGTCGGCGATCGCCTGGCGCAGGCCTTCTTTACGAACATAGCGGCGGAGCACATACCGCAGATCGGCCGCGCTCTCACCATGGTTGCCGTTGGCAACCCGTTTGAGGCCGGTGTTGGTGCCCAGTCCGAACAGGCACAGCAGCAAGCGCCAACGGCGAGCAGGTCGAACGCACCGACTGGTTCCGGGCGCGTATGGGCGGCGGCCGCGGAGGTTACGTGGCGCGCGAGTTGCGCAAGGGCAGTCG
>JBPCIO010000047.1:0-10312 GCA_051006215.1 Chloroflexota bacterium | reverse complement strand
ACTCTAGGCACCGTGCCGGTCTGGTTCGTCATCGCGCCGCCAGGGGTGGTGTATGTGTTCGGGTTCGGATTCTCTGAAAAGGCCAGACGCTGGCGAAGCGATCCGTGGGTGCGGCTGAGGGTGCCCGGCACGCACACCTCAGCCGAAGGCGTGGCGTACTTCGTGGGACCAGACCAGCTCGACCCCATTGCGCCGCTGGTCGTCGAGCGCTGGGCGATGCAGGGCGCACCGACCATCGAAGGCTTCCGCCGCAGCCTTCGCGATGGCGTGCACGTCCTGGTCAGAGTCGAGGGCCGGCCGTCGGTCTGACGGTCGGCGCGGGCGCCGGCGGGACGACGACATCGCTGCCGTCGGAACCGGCCAGGATGTTGGCAATGGTCTGGCGATCGAGGGCCGGGCTGACCAGCTCGCGATCTGCGTTGCGAACGCTTGCCTCGGGGTACCAGATCCGCCCGGGGTGGGCGAATCGACCCGTGCGGCTGGCGCCTGTCCAGGCGCCGCTGACGGGGCTGGTCGGGTCGCCCTGCAGCGTGTACTCGAAGGTTTTGCCGGCTGGGCCCGGGTACGGCTTGCTGCCGACGAAATCTGCTGGCACGTCCATGTCAGCCATCCAGACGATGGTCTTGACATGCCATTGCTCCGGGTCGACCGGATCCACCGACCATTCACTCTCGAAGCGGTACAGCGGATAGCTCCACACCTCACCGTTGCCCATGTCGTACGTCACGACGAAGCCTTTGCCGGCGCCCTGGACCCAGCTCAGCAGCATGCGCTGGAAGTCAGCCGGATCGAGCTGGCCGTCGTCACCAAACGACCACGCAGCCGCGTCTGCGAAGTGATAGTCCACAAGCAGGCCCTTCTGGTCCGCCACGGAGAACGGAATGTCGAAGATGCTGACCGAGTCAGTTGGCTCGGGCTCGAGCAAGGCTGCCGCGGCAAAGCCGTTGCAGTGGCCTGCCCACGGACTTCCGGGAAAGTACAGCTCCTGACGCTCCCATGCGCGAGCCCCAGGATTTTGACCGGTGACCATGGCCACGTATTGGTCGTACTTGTCGAGCGGACTGCCTAGCGCGAACAGGGTGGGGCCAAGCGCGTTCGAAGCCGGCCACCACCAGCCGGACCAGAGCGCAGTTTCGAGCTCAGCCGAGGCTGCGCCGACGCCCGGGTCCGCCTGGTCGTTAGACTGCGCAAACGCCTGAGACGAGCTGCCCACCCAACCTGCGACGAGCGCAGCCAACACCAAACGCATCGCCCGACCACCCACGCTGCGACTCACCATAACGCCCAGCAGCCGCGCTGACGACTTGTGCACAGTGCACAACTCGGCGCAACCTGTTTCGTGCCGCCTGACTCTCACCCGTGGGCCCGTCCACCTCCTACGCTGGGCGCAGCGCTGGAACGACCGGAAGGAGACTCATACAGGTGGCAGCGGAAAGTTCAAGCGGCACCGCATTGCGGCCGACGCTCGGCCTGACAGGCGTAACCGTGAATGCCATGGCGCTCATCGCGCCAGGCGCGTTTTTGTGGATCACGTTTCAACTCCAGGCAGCGCAGACGGTGCCGGGCGGCACCGCCTCGACAGCTCTGGACATGTGGCCAGGCATCGTATTCGCCCTCGTCCTGGCGTTCTTGACCGCCCTTTCGTACTCCGAACTGGCCCGCGTCTACCCCGAAGCGGGGGCAGGCTCGTGCTACTACTTCGCCGAAAAGGCGTTCGTTGATAAGGCTGAGCTGAAGCACCATCGCTGGGCGCGCATCGCCAAACTGGTCACTGGCTGGGCCGCGCACCTGTTCTACTGGGTCTACCCGGGCGTCATGGTTGCTTTCATGGCAACGCTGATCGCCTTCATCCTCGGCCAGTTCGGAGTCGAGGTTGGGGTGCCGGCGCAGATGGTCATCGCGCTGCTTTTCGCGCTGACCGTGGGCTACATCGCTATGCGCGGCGTGAACGGCTCGACGCTGACCGCGATGGTCATCAACGTGGTCCAGCTGGTCGCGCTGGTGGGCTTTTCGGCCATAGCGATCTGGTACCGCTTCGCCAATCCAGACCAGGCCACCTTTGTCCAGCCAGCCGCAGCCGCGGTCATTGTGCCGCATGACCTGATGAGCGTTCTGCTGCAATCGACGATTGCCATTCTGATCCTGGTTGGCTTCGAGTCCTGCACCGCCTTCGGCGCCGAGGCCAAGAACCCGCGCCGCGACGTACCTCGCGCGGTCATTCTGGCGCTCGTCATCCAAGGCTTGTTCGCCTACCTGATCGAATATTTTGCGGCTGGCTACGCCCTGTCCGACAAGCTGACTGGCACAGCCCCCGACGGTACCCCACTCACCGGCCTGGATGCCGCGGCCGCATCGAGCGCGCCCATGGGCGACATGATTCGACAGATCGGCGACTCGCTGTTCGGTGGCGTGGGGTTCGGCTTGATGATCGTGATTGCGATTACCGTCGCCCTGGCCATTCTGGGTACCACGCTTTCGGCCATGAACACGGGCGTTCGCATCACCTACGCCATGGCGCAGGACGAGGAGATGCCAGAGCTGTTGGGGCTGCTCCACGGTCGCTTTGCGACACCCCACTTCGGCGTCATTGCCATGGCAGTCGTTTCGGCAATCATCGGCATCATTGGGGTGACCTCGGTGGTGGCGCTTACCGGCATTACGCTGGCCTCAAACTTCGGCACCTTCGTCCTGTATGCGCTCACGTACATGTGGACCATCGTGGCGTTCGCGTCGCGGCCAGACTTCAACCCGATCAAGCACCTGGTGATCCCGGGGCTGGGTCTGCTGGCGAATCTGGTCATGCTGCTGACCATCCTTGGCGTCGGGTTTGTTGGCGGTGGCGACGCGCAGACCGAGTCGCTCATGGCAATTGGCTTCGCGGTCTTGTGGGCCGTGGCCAGCGGCCTGTACTTGATCCTGAGCAACCGCCGCACGGGTCGGTCACTCGTGTCCCAGCCGAAAGGCGTCTGAGACAATGTCGTCATGCGCTGGGCGGCACAATCCGCTCAGCGCATGACGCTGAGACATGCTTGAGTTCGAAGCAGCCGGGCTCACCGATTCTGGGCCGCACCGCGAGACCAATGAGGACAGCATCGGCGAGTTCGCGCCCAGCGACCCGTTGGCCCTGGAGCGGAAGGGCTATCTGTATGTCGTGGCCGACGGACTGGGTGGTCACAGCGCAGGCGAAGTTGCCAGTTCCTCGGCCGTGGCCACGCTAGGCGAGGAGTACTACTCGTCCTCGAATCACACGCGCATCGAGCCTGCCTTGCGTCAGGCGGTGCAGGCAGCCAACTTGCGGATCCACGAGCTCACGCACCGCAATCCCGAGTACCGCTCGATGGAGACCACGCTGTCCGCGGTTGCCATCGCCGGCGCACAGGCGTACATCGCCCACATTGGGGACACGCGGGTCTATCACTGGCGAGATGGACGCTTGAGCCAGCTCACCTCGGATCATTCTGAGGCGGCCGAGCTGGTGCGGATGCGGGTGCTCAAGCCCGAGCGCGTGCGCGATCATCCGGGCCGTAACGTACTTACGCGTACCCTTGGAAGTCGTCTGATCCCGAGGCCAGACTATCTGCGGCAGCCTATCGTGCCCGGCGATCAGATCGCTATGTGCAGTGATGGGTTATGGTCCGAGATCGAGGAGTTCGAGATGGCTGAGATCCTGGCGGAGCATAACCCTGCCCAAGCCTGCCGCGAGCTTGTAGATCGCGCGCTCGCCCGCGACTGCTCCGACAACGTCAGTATTCAGATTGTGAGGGTTCAGGCGATCCCCGATTCTCACCAGGCGCCCGGCGCAGCCCGCCGCAATGGATGGCTATCGAGTATTTTTCAACCGCAGCGCGGGAACGCGTAGCACAGGTTCCTCGGCAGCATGCCTTTCGAAACCGGTCAGACAGTACACGGCAAGTACGAGATCCTGGAGACCCTCGGTCATGGCGGCATGAACGACGCGTACAAAGCGCGCGACCGCCAGTCCGGGCGGATTGTGGTGCTCAAAGTGCCATTCGCAAGCCTGATCGGCGATCCGGCCACCTTCAGCCGCTATCAGCGCGAGCTGGAAATCGGAAAACGGCTGCACCACCCCAACATCCAGCAACTTCTGGAGGAGGGTCGCCTCGACGGGGGCTTGGCTCCCTATCTTGTCCTCGAGTTCGTGGACGGGACTTTGCTGCGAGAGTACCTGCACGAGCATGCCCCGTTGGCCGTGGACGAGGCCATCTCCATTGCCAGGCAATTGACGGGCGCACTCCAGTATTGCCACGACACAGGAGTTGTGCATCGCGATTTGAAACCCGAAAATATCTTGATCGAACGCGATGGCACCGTAAAGCTGGTCGACTTCGGCATCGCCCTCCTCAAAGGCGCCCGCCGCCTGACTTTCCGCCGCCTGTCCAGCGGCTTCGGAACGCCAGACTACATGGCACCAGAACAGGTGCAGGGTGAGCGAGGCGACGCTCGCACCGATATCTACGCTGTGGGCGTGATGCTGTACGAAATGCTCACCGGCGAGGTGCCATATCAGGGTGACAGCCCGCTGGTGGTCATGAGCCAGCGGGTCACCACAGACGCGCCGTTACTTCGCAGCCGACGATCAGACTTGCTACCGGCGCTCGAGGCGGTGGTCTGGCGGGCGCTGCGCCGCGAGCCGAGCGAACGCTACGCCTCGATGACCAACCTCGGCCATGACCTCGAGCACCTCGACCAGGTCGACATCCCCGAGTATCCGTCCGACACAGGTCGGGCACCCGCTGTGTCGAGAGAACACCTGGTCAATGCTGGGATCATCGTCGCCGTTCTGGTGTTGGTTGCCGCCCTGGGGGTGGCCGCCGAGCTGGTTCACCGTTCTCAGGCAAGCCCATGACCTCAGAATTCAGCGCTGACGGGAAAGCCGCGCTTCTCGAACGTGCAAAAGCCGCAAACATCGAAGTCGTGCACTTGCAGTTCACCGACGTCGCCGGCAAGATCAAGAGCCTCACCATTCCGGCCAATCGGCTGGAGCGTACCCTCGAGGCCGGAGCATGGTTCGATGGATCGTCGCTGGAGGGCTTGGATCGCACTGCCGAAAGCGACCTGTATTTGCAGCCCGACCCGGACAGCTTCGCCGTCCTGCCTTGGGAGGCGACACCCTCGGCGCGCCTGATCTGCGACGTCTGCCTGCCCGGTGGCGTGCCTTTCGCGGCCGATCCGCGCCAAGCGCTCAAGGGCGTCCTGGCCGAGGCACTCGGCCTTGGATTCGAGTTCCGCGTGGCAGCAGAGTTCGAATTCTTTGTGTTCGAGGATCGCGAGGGCGTCGGCCGTGAAGGCCAACCGCTCATTCCGGTCGACCGCAGTGGGTACTTCGAAATGCAAAACTCACGCGCCGCCACCCTGTGCCGCGAAACCAGCGATGCCTTGCTCAGTTTCGGGGTCGGGGTCGAGGCGTCTCACGCCGAGGTCGGGCCAGGCCAACATGAGATAGACCTCGCCGAGCAGGGTGCGCTGCAGGCTGCCGACGGGGTGGTGGCTTTGAAGTGGGCTCTGCGATCGCTCGCCCGTCGCGGCCGGATGCTGGTGAGTTTCATGCCCAAGCCGCTGGAGGATGCGCCGGGCTCTGGGCTGCACATTGCTCAGCAGCTCGTAGACCGACAGACCGGCCGCGACGCATTCTTCGACCCAGCCCAGCTGTACCAGCTTTCCACGGCTGGCGGCCAATTCATTGCGGGCCAGCTGGCGCATGCCCGCGGCATGTCGGCGGTCGTCGCACCCCTCGTCAACTCGTACAAGCGCCTGGCGGGCGGAGCCGAAGCACCGTCACGGGTGACCTGGGCGCGGATTCACCGCGGAGCGCTGCTGCGAGTGCCGGAGCCTTCGACTGGCAGCGGAACGCGCCTCGAGCTGCGTGCGCCGGATCCCAGTTGCAACCCATATCTGGCGTTGGCAGTGATGCTCAAGACCGGCCTGGATGGCATCCGCGCCGAATTGCCGCTTCCGCCGCCGAGCGATGATCCCCGGCCCGGCTCAGACGTGAGTGGCGACGATCTTGCTAACCCGTTGCCGGCGACGCTCGGGGAAGCACTCGAGGAGCTGAACTGGGATCCAGTGGTCCGCGATGCGCTCGGACAGCCGATCTTCGAGCGGTTGCTCACCGCCAAGGAGCGAGAGTGGACGGCCTTTGGTCGCCACATCAGCCAGTGGGAGCTCGATCAATATCTCGAGGGCGCGTAGCCTCTACCATCCAGGTGTGTTGAACGCCCTGGCTGAACGCTTGCGCCAGCAGCTCGGTCCGGGCGTGGTCTTCAGCGGTGTGGAAAATGTCGTCGTCTACGAGTACGACTACGGGCTGGATCGGGGCATGCCCGACCTCGTGGCGCTGCCGCGGACCACAGCCGAGGTCCAGATCCTGGTTCGCGAGGCACAAGTGGCGGGTATGCCAATCGTCGCCCGCGGAGCGGGCACCGGCATCTCCGGCGGCGCGGTGGCCGCCATGGGTGGGCTCGTCATCGGGCTCGCCCGAATGAACCGCATCCTCGAGATCGACCCGAACAACCGTTGCGCGGTGGTGCAGGCAGGCGTCATCAACCTGGAGCTTTCGCATGTCGCCGAACCGTACGGTCTGTTTTTTGCGCCTGACCCGTCAAGCCAAAAGGCCAGCACCATCGGTGGCAACATCGCCAACAATGCCGGCGGTCCGCATTGTCTTTCACTGGGCGTCACGGTGAACCACATTCTGGGGCTGCAGGTCGTGCTGCACGACGGCAGCGTCGTGGACCTGGGTGGCAAATCGCCGGACGGGCCAGGCTTCGACCTGACCGGCGTGATGGTCGGGTCCGAGGGCACGCTGGGGGTGGTTACCGAGGCCACGGTTCGCCTGCTGCCGCTGCCCGAAGCCGTACGCACGA
Organism: Chloroflexota bacterium; assembly: GCA_051006215.1. Classification (GTDB taxonomy): domain Bacteria; phylum Chloroflexota; class UBA6077; order UBA6077; family CF-72; genus CF-72. The sequence continues at coordinate 3,428 of JBPCIO010000047.1, read as the reverse complement.
CACTGGCGCTGTTTGCATCGGTCGAGGCGGCCAGTGAGGCTGTTTCCGAATTGATCGGCGGCGGCATTGTGCCTGCTGCACTGGAGATGATGGATCGGCTGGCGCTTTCAGCCATCGAGGCCGCGTTTCACGCTGGCTATCCGTCCGAGGCTGGCGCAGTCCTGTTGGTCGAGGTGGATGGCTTACTCGAGCAGGTCGAGGCGCAGGCCGCCGTTGTTGACCAGGTGTGTCGGTCCGCCGGGGCGCTCGACATTCGTCTGGCGCGCACCCCGGACGAGCGGGCCCGATTGTGGGCAGCGCGCAAGGGTGCCGCAAGTGCAATGGGGCGCATTGCCCCGAACTACTATCTGCACGACGCGGTCGTCCCTCGGACCAGGTTGCCGCAGATCCTGGCCCACGTGGTCGAAATCGGACAGCGCTACAACCTGCCCATCGCCAACCTGTTTCATGCGGGGGACGGAAACCTGCACCCGATGATCCTGTTCGACGTTCGCGAGCCAGGCATTCTGGAGCGCGTGATGGCCGCTGGCCACGAGATCCTGACGCGCTGCATCGACGCTGGCGGCACGATCACCGGTGAGCACGGGGTGGGCCTGGAAAAGCTTTCGTTCATGCCGTTGATCTTCAGCCCAACCGATCTCGAAGTTATGGCCCACGTGCGGTCAGCGCTGGAACCCTCAGGTAACTTCAATCCAGCCAAGATCCTGCCGGCACGCGACACCGTGCACGCCAGCGCCCAACGGCCCGGCATGCAGGCGTTGGTTGCAGAGGGTATGTGGGTCTGAGCACCCAGCCGTCCGCGGCCGACCTGTCGCAATGCGTCCATTGCGGCCTGTGCTTGCAGAACTGTCCAACGTATGTGCTGACCGGCTACGAGGCCGAGTCACCGCGAGGTCGTATCCACCTGATCCAGGCGCTCAACCAGGGCCGGGTGGAGCCCAACGCCGATTACCGCGAACACATCGAGCTGTGCCTGGTGTGTCGAAACTGCGAAAGCGTCTGCCCCAGCGGTGTGCCGTTCGGCCGGATCATGGAAGCTGCTCGCGCCCAGCTCTACGAGCGGGAGACCGTGTCCCGCGGCGAGCGCATCTTCAGACGCCTCGTATTCATCGAGCTGTTGCCCCATCGGTATCGGCTGCGGGCCATGTTTGGCGCGCTGCTGGCGTATCAGCGCTCGGGCCTGCGGCGGCTGGTGCGCAAAACTGGGTTCTTACCACGCCGCCTGCTAGACGCGGAGCGCCTGCTGCCGTACTTGCCGGCCCCGTTCAGTGCCCGCTGGGAGGTATATCCCGCCGAAGGTCGAGTGCGCTATCGGGTTGGGCTGTTTACCGGATGCGTGATGCCGATGGTGTACGGGCCAGTGCACGCCGCCACACTGCGCGTGCTTCGCCGCAACGGGTGTGAGGTTCACGTCCCGCGCCAGCAAGTCTGCTGCGGAGCGCTGAACGTCCACGCAGGCGAGCAGCGAATGGCCCGTGCGATGGCTCGCGAAAACGTGCGCGCATTCGTGGGGCGCGGTCTAGATGCGATCGTCGTCAACTCGGCTGGCTGCGGCGCGACGATGAAGGCATACGCTGAGCTCGTGCACGAGCCTGAAGGCGCGGAGTTCGGCCGTCTCACACGTGACGTGAGCGAGTTCCTGGCGTCGATCGAAGGTCTCGAGCCATTTCGGAAAGTGGTTCGGCGCGACGTGACGTTGCAAGAGAGCTGCCACCTGGTGCACGGGCAGCGGATCAAAGAGGCTCCCCGAAAGCTACTCGCGTCGATCCCCGGCGTCGAGCTGCGTGACATGGCCCACCCCGAGTCGTGCTGCGGTAGCGCCGGCGTCTACATGCTGACCCAGGCCGAGTTTTCCATTCGCATTCTCGACGACAAAATGCGCGATGCGGCCAGCACCGGAGCCGGAACGATCGTTACGGCCAACCCTGGCTGCATGATGCAGCTGCAGCGTGGCGTCCAGCGCGCGGGCAGCGCGGCCGAGGTCAAGCACGTGGTGGAGTTGATCGACGAGGCCTACGGCGGCCCCGGTTGAACACTTGAAGACAAACCTTGCAGGATCCTGCTCGGTCGGAGCACGCATCGGCTAGACGCCGGCTGCAAAGTGCCTTATGTTGGGAGCAACCGAACAGGAGGAACGCAACAATGGGGTTGCACCGGCACGACGACGTGGTGCTGCTGCTTGGCGCGCCAGGCGCTGGAAAGGGTACTCAGGCGCGTTTTTTGGCAGCGACGCTTGGTATGCCACTCGTCGCCAGCGGCGACTTGCTGCGCGAGCATCGCCGTCGCGGCACCAGCCTCGGCCGCGCGGCCCAGGAATTCATGGACCGCGGCGAACTGGTGCCTGACGACCTGGTGGTCGAAATGATCCTTGAACGTCTCGACCGGCCTGACGCGGCCGGCGGCGCTCTGCTGGATGGCTTCCCCCGCAACGCTGCCCAGGCTGACGTGCTCGACGCGCGGCTGGCCCAGCGCCGCGGCGCAATTGCCGTCGCGGTCTATGTGGACGTGCCAACCGAAGTCCTGATCGAACGCCTGGCGGGACGTTGGATGTGTCCTGGCTGCCAGGCGAGTTATCACGAAGTCTTCAATCCGCCTTCGACGCGGGGCGCCTGCGACACGTGTGGTGGCGAGCTCTATCAACGAGCGGATGACAAGCGTGAAGTGGTCGCCAATCGCGTCGACGTGTACCTGCGCGACACGCTGCCGGTTATCGAGCGATACGAGCGGCAAGGCATCCTGAAGCACCTGAATGGGAACCAGTCGATCGAGATGGTCAAACGCGCGCTCAGTCGAGCGGTCAGCCTGGGCGCGGCAATCCCCGCCTGACTGCCGCATACAGCTCGGCCGTCTGCTGGGCGATGGCTGGCCAGGCGAAATGGCGCTCGACTCGCTCGCGCCCTGCGCATCCCATCCTCTGGCGCAGTTCGGAGTCGCCCAGCAGGCGATTGACGGCCGCCGCCAGGTCGGCGCTGAATCGGCGCGGCTCGAGCGGCTCGAAGGGCGCGTCTGCCTGCTGTTCGAGGGGCACCAGTGCGCCAGTCTCGCCGTCGACCACGACCTCGGGAATGCCACCCACCGCGCTAGCGACGACGGCCGTACCGCAGGCCATCGCCTCCAGATTGATAATGCCAAAGGGCTCGTAGATCGACGGACAACAAAACACTGCCGCGTGGCTGTAGAACTGAATGAGCTCCTCGCGCGGCAGCACGGCCTGGATCCATGTGACGTCGCCACGTAGCGCGTGCGCTTGTGCCACGGCCTGCTCCATCTCGGCAGCGATCTCCGGCGTGTCGGGCGCGCCGGCGCACAGCACGATTTGAGCTGTCGGGTCGATCATGGGGAGTGCGCGCGCCAGGTGGACAATACCCTTCTGGCGGGTGATGCGGCCGACGAACAGCACCATCGGCCGGCTCGGATCGATCCCATAG
>JBPCIO010000046.1:0-7330 GCA_051006215.1 Chloroflexota bacterium | reverse complement strand
CGCTTACTTCAACCGCACCATGGCTAAGCCTTTCAAATGGACCTACCAGGGCAAGCCACTCCATGTCTGACCTCCACATCTCCGGCCAGTTCTACGCTGGTCTGTACTAGTCGCCGAGGCCCTGGTCGACCCCGCGCAAGTCGGATAGGGTTCCCGATAGCAGCGGACCAATTTCCGTCGCTAAGGATGTTCGATACAAACTAAAGAGAGGTGAGGGGCGGCGGGGCATCCGGTCAAGTTTCAGCCGGGGGTCTCCAATTGCACGTCACCAGGGTGCATACGCAGGGACCATCCGGGTGCCATGTGCCCCCGGCGCCCATCCTACGGAGCGGATACCTCGTGCACAGGCTGGAATTTGTTGTCGACAATCTGCTGCACAGTCATAGCCGTGAGCGACGTGTCACCGTTCGCGTCGAAAGACCATGTCCCAAGCACGCCGTCGAAGTTCCGCGTAGCGAAGACCGCGTCACGGATAGTCACCCGATCCTTGACCCCGGCACGCTGGATCGCGTCGAGCGCGACACGCGTCGCCTCATAGCCATAAATGGCATACACCGGGGGGTCAGCCCCGAACTGCTGCCGGTACCGCTGCAGCCAATCGAGCGCGGCACCCGTATACGACGCGGGTGTGCGACCGCCGAACGTCACGAACGTGCCCTCTGCTGCCGCGCCAGCCGCCTGGACAAAGGCATCTTCCAGAATACCGTCTGGCCCCATGAGCAGCACGTTGGGCATGAAGGTTCTCAAATCGAGCCAGAGCTTGCCAGCGTTGCTCTGGGTGGTGCCGCCGAAGTAGACGAGGTCTGCGCCACTGCGCTGGATCTTCTGGGCCAACGCTCGATAGTCGCTGGCCTTGTCGTCGATACCGTCGGGCCCCCCGACAACGTTCAAGCCGTTAGCCGTGGCCGTGCTGGCGAAAACGACCGCAATGCCGTGCCCGTAGAGCCCAGTGTCATCCAGAACGTAGGCCGCCCGAGCGCCCAGTTGTTTGGCCCATGCGGCGGCCACTGCGCCCTGGACATCGTCGGTGGGCACCACGCGCGCGTAGCTGCGCACGCCAGTCGGATAAAACAGGTCCGGCTCCCCGGCCGCGCCGGTACCTGGCTTGGTGAGACCCGGATACGTGGTGGCGGGGCTGATCATGACCAGGTTGGCGCGGTTGAGAATAGGAATCGACACGGCGGCCGCGCCCGAGTTGAACGGACCTAAATACAACACTACGTCCGGATCATTCAGCGCCAGGTTGGCGTTCTCGGCCTCCCTGGCGGCGTCCCAGGTGCCCCTGGCCGGAGTGGCATCGTCAAGGTCCTCGTAGACAACGTGCATCCCGGCTACCTCGTAGCTGACCTCGTCGAGCGCCATCCGAATGCTGTTCACGATGGCATCAGTCTGTGCGTTGGCGCGCCCGGTTCGCGGTAGGCTCGAGACGACTTTGATGATCGGTTGTGAGTCCTGCGCCGCTAGCGGCTCGGGCGCTGCCGTTATCGCGGCCGCCAGAAGAGCCATCAGCGCATAGAGCAGCTGCCAGCGCGCTGTCGCGCGTCGTCTATGCATTCGTCCACCGAGCGGCACGCGCACAGTCAATCCCCTGATGGACTCAGCCACCGCCGGGCGATGGTGCGTCAGGCGCCGGTTGGGGATGACCGGCGACCAGGAAGGCGGCATACCTAGCCGTCTGCGGATCGCTCGTGTCGAACCGAAATTGATGTTTGACGATAGTCGAGGCGCGCACCTGCGTGGTGCCGAGCGTGAGGATCCGATCGACGCCCGCTGCGCGAACACCATCAGCCACGACTTCACTGCGCCAGGTCAGCGTGTCGCCGTCGACCTGAGCGCTGAGGCGTGTAACGTGCACGTGGGACGCGACATTGCCAGCAATGTCCCCCTCGATCGCCACCTGGCCTACGCACGGGTTGGGCTGACAGCTGCCACCCTGGTACACCGCATCCTGGGCGAACAGGGCCACCGCGGCGCCCACGTCTCCCTGATTGGTCGCGTCGAGGTATCGCTGATGCACCGCCGCAGGGTCAATGTCCAGATACCAGCGGTCTCGCACAATCTCCGACTGTGGACCTGAGTCGGCCGGAGGGTGAGACGTAGTATCGGCGCTCTCGCCATCTTTGTACCAGGAGTCGGCGACAACGGTTGTGGCGTGAGCGGGGCTGACGACCCCCGCAGCAACGAGCAGGACGAGCGGTGGGAGGGATCGAAGCAAGTGGAGCATCGGATTGGACCTCTCTGGTGAGATGGTCTCACCTTAGATCGGCGTTGCTCGGCGGACACCGGTGGAACGGCCCATCCCTGGCCATGCGGCAAAGATGAGCCGAACGGCCTACGTCGACCAAGCAATCAGGCCAGGCCCTCACGCAGTGCAAAGGCAGTAGCCGCCGCACGAGAAGAGACCTCGAGCTTGCCCAGGATGTTCGCCAGATGGTGCGCAACCGTCCGCTCGCTCAGCACGAGTTCCGCTGCGATAGTCCGGTTGGTATACCCCCGAGTGACGAGGCGCAGAACCTCCACCTCGCGGTCAGTCAGGCCGCCCGCGGCCCGCTTGCGGCCAGGGGAATGCTCCATAGTCGACGGCTCGAGGTCGCCAACGCTGAACGCGTCGGCAAGCGCCTGCTCCACCCCCATCGTCTGGCCAAGGCTCCAGGCACTCTCCGCTTGGACCTTGCCCAGTGCTTCACGTGCGGCAACGATCCTGTGCCCGACGCGTGACAGGTAGGGATCCGCGGACCGGCTACCACTCGCCCGCCGCAGCGCGTCCGCCGCTGCAGCCAACCGCAAGGCGCGCTCCGGCTGGTCTTTCGCGGCGGCCAGCCCGGCCCAACAACCGAGAAGGAACGCCGGATCAAACGAGCCCCCGCCAGACCGCCGTTCCTCGAGGCTGGCGAGGAAGCGGGCGTGAGCCTCCGCGTAATTGCCTTGTTCGGTGGCGACCAACCCCAGGAATGCCAGCCCCGATGCGAGACCGGATGGCTGCCCGAGGTCGCGATAGGCGGCCATGGCCTCCTCGAGCCACACGCGCGCCGCGCTATTTTCGCCCTGCTGATACGCCAGCCAGCCGAGGTTGACCAGGCTCACCGCTTCAAAGAAGCGATTGCCGGCCGTCCGGCTAGCGTGCACCGCTTCCTCCAGGAGCGGCTGAGCTGAGACATACTCACCACGGAAGAGCGCGAGCCGGCCAACGTGCTGGAGCGCAGCGGCAATGGCGGGTACGTCACCCAACTCGCGAGCGATGGCCAGGCTCTCGTCGGCATGTACACGTGCGGCGGCAACGTCGCCTTGCAGCGTAGCCAGGTGCACCGCGGCAGCTAGCCCGCGTGCACGCGCTCGAGTCCGAGTCGACGCTGGGTGCGTCAGTAGCTTGTCGAGCCACGCGCGGCCCTCACCGACCGAGCCGCTGACCTCCCAGAACTTGAATGCCGCGGCGCCGAGCCGCAGCCCCGCCTCCGCATTGCTGCTCTCCAGCGCCCACTGCAGAGCGACCCGCAAATTGCCGCGCTCAAGCCCTAGCTGAGTGACCCATGCGGGCTGGTCTGGCCCGAAGAGTCCCGATTCCGCAGCCTCAGCGAGGGCAACAAAGAACAACGCGTGGCGCTCGCGGATCGTCGACGCCGCGCTACTCACCGCCAGCCGCTCGGCCCCAAACTGCCGCAGAGTTTCCAGAACCGCGTACCGGGCTACCCGATAGTCGCCGGGCTCGACGTTGACCAGCGACTTGTCGACCAGGCCGGCCAGTACGTCGACGATCTCCGACTCGGCGATCCCGTCTCCGCTACCTACCGCCTCTGCCGCCTCCAGACTCAGGCTGCCAGTAAACACCGACAACCGGTCAAATAGCCGCCGCTCGGGCTCCGTGAGGAATTCATAGCTCCAGTCGATTGCGGCACGGACCGTTTGATGGCGTGATGGCGCGGTGCGGCTGCCTCCTGTAAGCAAGCCGAGGTGGTCATCCAATCGAGCGGCGATCTGCTCCACTCCAAGCACTCAGACCCGAGCCGCCGCCAGCTCAATCGCGAGAGGGATGCCATCTAGCCGTCGACAGATCTCGACCACTCCGGGCGCAGTGCGCTCGGTCAGTGCGAAGCCAGGGAGGGCAGCGCTCGCTCGCTCGACGAACAGGCGCACGGCTTCCGACCGCGCAATCGCCTCGGTGGGGAGCGGCAACATCAAGTCGGGGACGGAGAGCGGTGGGACGCGCCATACGACTTCGCCGCCGATGCCGAGCGCCTCGCGGCTGGTCGCCAGCACGCGCAAATCTGGACAACCGCTAAGCAGGGCATCGACCAGCACAGCGCAGGCCTCGACAAGGTGCTCGCAGTTATCCAGGACAATGAGCAGCTGCTTGTCATGGAGCGAGTCGATGAGCGTAGCCAGGAGTGGCGGGCCGGATTCCTCGCGCACATCAAGAGCAGCAGCGACGACCTGCGGCACCAGCACCGGGTCCGTCAACGCAGCGAGCTCCAGCAGCCTGACACCGTGCGGGTAGTCATCCAACAGGCTGGCCGCGACCTCCAGCGCGAGTCGCGTCTTACCAACGCCTCCCGTCCCGCTGAGCGTTAGCACGCGGGCGCTGGCGAGCAGTCGCGTGACTTCCGCCGCCTCGCGCTCGCGGCCGACGAAACCCGTCAACGGGTTAGGTAGGTTATGCGCGCCTACGACCGCGATCACCGGCTACGGATGCTGTTCTGCGGCACGGACAGTTGGCCCCACACGCTGGTCAGCGCTGTGTCTACTTCCGCGTACCTCCGGGTCACGGGCTACTCGATGACCTGGCGCATCATTTGGCGTGCCTCGTCATCTCCGATCGTCAAATAGGCCATCTGGAGCCGCGCCCAGCCGGCCTGTCGCTGGGCTAATGGCAGGCTTCGGGTGACGCGTACGATCTGACGCACCCGTGCATGGCGGAACAACTGAGGATGCACTGGCGCCGGGTCTGCGGCTCCCCCACGCGTTGATGGGCGAAGCGCAAGCACGAGGACCGCTGCGCGTTCCGATGCTTCCTTGACGATGAGCCACGCCTGTCCGCGCCGCAGCGCCCGATGCGAGCCGTCAGCGCCGCCTTTGCGTGAAAAGAAGAGCGGCTCTTCGTCAGCCAGGCATTGCTCCCTGGCCCAAAGGAGGAGCTCGCCTGTGAGACCCAACTCTGCTTCAGGCAAGTACACGCGCTTGATCGTCCTGCCAGGGTTCTTGCGATTGGGCAGCACCAGGCTGTCGCGCCGTACGTCAAGCGGCCGCAGCGCGAGAACCTCCGAGATGCGCGCACCGGTGGCCCACAGAACATGGAGAAGCAAACGGTCACGCTCGCAACTTGCAGCCGCGATCACGGCCCGTACCTCTTCAGGTGAGAGGCCGTCAGGCGGTTGCCAATGCTTGACGCCCGATCGAACAGAACGGGGCTCACGCCTGGAATCGGACAGTTCACGCGTAGCTCGAGCGGCTAGCGAACGGCCGGGCGAGTTCGGCTCAGGACCGGGCATGCGTGGCTATCGTACACAAGGCGCTTTGTGTCCGATTCGTTCAGCGCTCTTGTCCGGCTGGTTGGCAGCTGCATCCGTTCACTACGCTGGCTCGCTACAACCCCTGTCCACGGAGCCCGAGCCGTGCCTGTTCGTCTGTTCACTGACGCCGACCGACAGCGCCTCAATCGCTTTCCGACCGATGTTCCTCCCGGCGATCTGCTGGCCTCGTTCACGCTTTCGGATGCCGATCTCGATCTGAGCGGCGATCGCCGCGGCGATCACAACCGCCTCGGCTATGCGCTGCAACTCAAGGCTCTACCGTACCTGGGCTTCGTCCCGGACGACCTCAGCAGCGCCTGGTCGCCGAGGACGGTGCGCGCCAGTGCTGGGCCACGATGCGCAATGGGCTCAGCGCCGACCTACAACACCCATTCGATCTAGACGCGGAGCGTTGAGAGCGTTAGGGAGACGGACCAATCGAGACGGTGAGTAGACGTCCAGGGGCGGTCTGCCGCAAGGCACGCTCCGCGGGATACCTACCCCACGCTCCGAAGTGCGCGGGGCCCCATCCCGCTGCGCTCTTCGGCCTTGCACCAGCCCACCCCTCGGCGTACGGGTCTTGTAACGATGGTCCCCCATCCCCGAAGCCAGGCGCATCGCCCAGCGCCTCGAGCTCAGCCCTGCCGAAACGAAGTTCCTGCAGCAGGCGACCACCAGCGACACGTGTCGCGAGGGGCTCCTAGTCGTCGGCGACTGGCGAGTCGGCCTGAAAATCGAGGCCAGTCGCGCCGAGCACCAGCTGGCGGCAACGCCGTGAGCGGCTGGCTCGTGAAGGACTCAGGGCAGCTTCTGGATGATCCGCTGCATTTCCTCCTGGTTGAAGGCCCGCATTGTCTCCGAGCGAACGTTGCCAGCCATACTGAGCGAGAGCAGGAATGCGGTGGCGGATTCATCGTCGGGCCAATCCGCGACCGCCACGAGGTCGTAAGCGCCCTGAGTCCACCAAGTATCGATGAGCCGCCCACCAGCCTTTTCGATCAGCGCGCGGTTCTGTTCAGTTCGCTTAACAAAGTCCTTGACGCCCTTGACGCCCTGCTCCGTCCACTTGAACAACGAGATGTACGTCGGCATGGAGTGCTCCCCTCTGAGTGCCGCCCTACGTTCCCCCAGCGGCACTGGTCTGACAGCGCTAGAGTACGCCCCTCACGCGGGCGGAGCCAAACCCTGCAGCGGTAGTCGAGCGTTGAATGGCGTCGCTGCCGGTTGTAGAACGACTCGACATAAGTGAAGATCGCTGTTCGCGCATGCTGACGGCTGGGCCAAGTGGCGCGGTGTAGCAACTCCTTTTTGAGGGTGGCGAAGAAACTTTCGGCGGCGGCATTATCAAACCAGGTCCCTGGCTTGCCGGCACTGGAGCGGGCGCTGTGCTGTGCGAGGATGCCGGTGTACGTCGTACTCAGGTACAGACCGGGTTCAAGGGATCGTCGCAACACTGCCGTCAGGAGTTGCGATGCAACAACACAAACGTCGGCGCTCAGATCGCGCACTTCGCGCCCAAATGCAGTCACCAGGTCGTCCGCCGGTGGCGCGTCGAGAAGATAGGCAACGCTTCTGGGCGGCTATAGCCAAAGGCCTGACGAGCGAGGACGCCGGGGTCGCGGCAGGGATCTCACCCGTGGTCGGAACACGGTGGTTCCGGCAAAGTGGCGGCATGCCTACGGTCAGTCAGGCCCCGCTGTCGGGCCGCTATCTGTCCTTTGCCGAGCGAGAGGAGATCGCGCTGCTGCGCGCCAGCGGCTGTGGCGTACGCGCGATCGCCAGGCGCCTGCACCGCGCGCCATCGACGATCTCGCGGGAGGTACGGC
>JBPCIO010000045.1:0-5825 GCA_051006215.1 Chloroflexota bacterium | reverse complement strand
CCGGCGAGGCGTTGGTGCTGCTTCACGCAGGTGTCGCGGATTGCCGCATGTGGGATGGGCAGGTCCCTGCGTTCACCGAGCGATATCGGGTGATTCGCTACGACGCGCAGGGCTTCGGGCGCTCGCCATCGGCGAGCTCACCTCAACCGCGCGCAGCGGACCTGTTCGGCTCCTGTCAGAGCTGGGCATCTCTCCGCCCAGATGCCGTGCTCAGAAATGCCGAGCTCTCCGCTACTCAGAAAGTTGTCGCGATCGCCACCGTTCACGAGGCGAGCTGGGCCGCCAGCGCGGGCAAGCCCACCCCCTACAAAGGTGGCCGGAACCTGAGTGCAACTGCGTCACGAACAAAGGAGCGGCGATGCGAGAACTGCTTGTTGACTTCATCACCTCGCTCGATGGCTACGCGTCGGGGGAGGGCTGGCCCGGCTGGTGGGGCTTGCAGGGGCCTGAGTACCTCGCGTGGCTCGATGAGCAGCCCGAGGTCACCTATCTGATGGGCGCGAACACGTACCGGCTGATGTCCGGCTTCGCCGCCGGCGAGACCCCCGAGGGGACCGACGAGTTCAGCGCCGACGAAGATGCGTCGGTCGGCGGGCTCACCGGCGCGTCGAAAGTGGTGTTCTCGTCGTCGCTCGAAGACCCCCTCACCTGGGTCAACAGCACGCTCGTGCGCGCCGACGCCGTCGACGCCGTCCGGGCGATGAAGGAGGAAGGCTCGGGTCTGCTGAGCACGATTGGAAGCCTGACCTTGTGCCGGTCGCTGCTGCGAGGTGGTCTCGTCGATCGGTTCAGGGTCGTGATGTTCCCGGTAATCACCGGCGCCACGGGATCAGAACGCATCTACGCCGGCTACCCCGACGTCGCGCTCGACATGATCGATAGCCGAACGTTCGACGGCCGCATCCAACTCGTCGAGTACCGGCCCCGCGTACTCGACCACCCACCTCTTGCCACGGCCTAATGCGAGGAGAGCGAGTCGGACCCCGGCCCTGTTCGCGCGTGGCGCCGCTCGTCGCGTGGCAGCCCTCGAGGTTGGATCGGTCGGTGAGCGACAACTGGCTGGGTGTGATTCCGAGCAAGTCAAGCTAGTAGAGAGAGTCTATTGAATCGCATACGGCTGAGGGTTCGGTTGGAATCCCGCGTGTCTATGGCGCGAGGGATGCCCACGTTCACCACCAAACTCCGCCCGTCAGGATGCGCGCTTGCTCAACCTCCTAGTCATCGCATCGAGCGACAGCCGGCCCGCTCCAATGTCGCTCACTGACCCTCCGTGAGTTGAGGCACGATCAAGCGGTCACATACATGCCTGCCGGACGCGTGACGCCGAACAGAAGACTCAGCGCACGAGTTCGCCACTCACTCAGCTTCCACAACACCTTACGAAAGAGTGTCTGGATCGGCCCTACGAGGCGGTACGGTGCGGGCGGGCATTGCGACACGCTCGCGGGCTCGGCGATTGCGTCATCCCCGAAGACCTCGGCGTATGGGCGTCACTCGGCAGGCCTGGCAGCGGGCGTGGAGGGCTTGCACTCCGACCGGTGGCCGAAGCTCTCAGCTCGCGCTCAAACGAGATGAGCCCCGCCGACTCGTTCTCCGGGCTGCCTGGCTGCTCGCGATGTGCTGGCGGATCTCGGTGAGGGGTGTCAGCCGCCGCGGGATCTGGAGGTAGCGACCGGTGGTGCCACCGAGAAATGACCGGGGGGTGGCCTGACCAGGTGTCGATTGGCCGTCGACGGCGCGTAGCGGCCGTCCGCGAGCAGCCTGCTGAATCTCGGGTGCAGCTTCGAGCAATCGCTGACGCTTCTCCAACCTTGTCGCTCGGCCCCATCCTCGATCTCCGCTGCCACTTGCTCAGCGGCCGTTCACTAGCCAGCGCACCTGACTTCTTACAACGTCGGTTAGACCCGAGACCCTGTACAGTGGCGTAGCGGCGGGCAGTTCAGGTACGAAGGAGAGCGTATGCTCACAACCATTTCCGAAGCGGACATCCAGCGGTCCAGCGTCGGCACGGTCAGCGTTGGGCAGGTCGGAATCGGGCCGATCACCATCGGCCAACTCGTTCTGACCGATTTCGAGCTCAACACCGCTGCCGACGGCGCCTTCCTGCGCAACTTCGTGGTCACCGTCACGTACAAAATGAGCCTGGACTGGCATCTGCACATCGATCTGCCCGGCCACGTCATCGACGACAGTGGCACCGAGGATCTGGACAGTCCGACATTCATCGTCGGGTTCGGTGACGTCCGCATACCCGGTATCGAAAATCTGAAAATCGACATCGCCAGCCTGGCTGTCGACAACCCGACCGCGACGATCAACCCGGTCTCCAACCTGCAGCTAGGCGCAGCCGTCGCCGAACAGATCCAGGCCAAGAACCTCAAGCTGCCAACCAGCGGGTTTTCCCTGGCGGGCATCGGCCTCGGCGCGCTGAACGTGGGCGGGGTCGGCGTGCCGGCGGCCACCCTGGACGCGGTCACCATCGGTCGGATCCACGGCGATACCACGCCGTTCGGTCAGATGGCACTCTCGAATCTGGCGCTGCCCGCCGTGGCGGTGCCCGACATCGTCGGACAGGGCGTAGACGCCGTCGCGACCCCCAGGCCAAAGGCGTTCCACCTGGACCTGGGCTGCCTGGACCTGACCCTCAAGGTCAACCCCACCGCCGAAGCGCACATCGACCAGCTGACCATCAACAGCGTCAAAGCCAACATGTCGATCGGCAAAATCGAGCTGGACAATGTCGTCGCTCCGTACGAGCTGCTGAACCTGAGCCTGTCGCAGGTCGGCATCGAGACCATCTCGGTACCGACAGTGGCGATCGTCTGATCGCGAAGGAGTAGGTCGATGGCAGATACCACGCCCGACTCGGACTACGAGTTCATCGAAGTGAAAGTCTCGCACAAGATCGACATCCGCCTATCGCTGGACGACCTGATCAATGCGGTGCAGGAGCAGACCAACGCCCTCGCGGCTAGCAAGCAGCAGGTCGACTCCCAGGTAGCCGACAAGTTGAATCAGTTCACCCAGCTGGCCAACAATCTGAAGACCGAGGTCGGTCAGCTCGGCCAGCCGAAGCCACCAGCCGGCGGTGCCTGATGGCCCGCGGACGCTTGCCAGCCGATAGAGCGTGATGCTCCGCCGGAGCACGCGCCTGACGGTGGAACCTGTTCGCGCCCGCCGCGCCACTACACACGATTCAGTGCCTGGCCCGAGCTGTCAACGAGTTCCAGCATTACTCGTTGTGAGACCAGCGCGCAAGCAATCCGGGACTTGCGACTCAATCTCATAGCGAGCGGTGGGATTCTCGCCGCCTGGCGTTCGGGATACTCAGGCAGGCACGACAGAAGAGAATCTTCCGTTGATCAAATGAGATCCTTCCGACGCTGCGTGCCTCTGCATCCCGAACGCCGACTCGATAAGTTGTGCATTGCGAACTAGCCAGTCGCGGGCCTTCCGCCTTGTCCTGTTGCTTGCTGCAGGCGCGCCTGCGCGTTTACCGCCTTTGCCTGCGCGACAAGGTCGGAGTCATTGATCCGCGCCAAGATCGTTTTTACTTCGCCCATGGCGGCGGCCAGCGCGTCGTAGTCCTCCTGACTCACTTTTCCGTCGTCGCGCTGCGTCGCCACCATCGCCAGGTAGCGGTCCAGAATCGATCCCAGCGACACATCGACTGGTTTCGCCTTCGTCTGGGTCGCGGGCGGCGTGACGGGTTGGGTTGTGGCGCTTTGCCAGAGCGCCTCGAATTGCGCTGAATCGAACGTTGTCATGCCATACCTCCTCTGGACCGCATCGCGTGCGGCCTTTCACTACAGCGTGATGGTCGTGGCCACAATATTGTCGACATTCACCGTGCTTAGCTGGATGTCCTGGACGTCGACTGGCACGCCCAGTGCGTTCAGCAACGCCTGTTTCACGTTGAGCGACAGCGATACGCCGTTCAGCTGCAGGGAACCGATGCTGGCGAAAAACTTGGGGGTGACTCTGAGCGTGAAACCAAATACCCCGACGCTGAACTCGGGTAGGCTTCGCGAGCTGGCAGTGCCATTGAATGAAATCGCGTTCGTGGTCGCGATATTGCCCGCGTTAGCCGACGGCAGCGCGATGGGGCCGAGCTGCAGGGCAGGTATCGTCAGGTTAGCGTTAGGGTGGAAATCCTGAACCGTCACGTGGCCGACCGCCGTTTTCGGCACGTCCACACTGGCCAGGTTGACTGAGGCCAACTGCAAGCCCGTCAGCGTGAATCCGTCCTGCGGCAGCGCGATCGAAGCCGCCGTGACGCCGTTGAAAGTCCCACCGCCCAGGTCCAGGCCGGTAATGGGGGCAACACTGGACGTCACGTTGTGCGCGACAATGCTCGGAATGGTCAACGGGATATTGTTGAGCGTGGGGATCGACACATTCCCAAGGTTGACTGGAAACGAGAGGCTGCCAAGATCGGCGGTCCCCGAATCGCTGTCGATCCCGATGTCCCACCACCAATCGAGGCTAAAGTCCAGAGTTACGATCGTACGTACGTTTTGCAGGAATGCGCTGCCCGAGTTGATGTCGACGGACGTGTCTTGCAGCGTCAGCTGCCCGATAGTCACGCCACCAAGTACGATACGCCCGACCCGGATGTCGACCACGCTGCCCGAAGCGGCGGCTACCTGCGCTACGTTGAGTGTTTGCGTCATTCCTGGCTCCTCAAACTTTGTTGCGGTCCGGCAGCCCCGCGGCTGCGCAGGTTGGGTTACGGCGCTGAGACGATACACCGGCTCGAGCCAGGTGCCAAACGCGTCGCCTCCTTGACGTTCCCGTGGGATGGTCGCGAACCTCCGCGCGACATTGCGCGTGGTGGCCAGCTCGGGGCAGCGCTCGCACACCTCCGACAGGGACTAGCCATGGATTACCAGGTCCCGATGTGACTGCTTCGGCGCTTGCCGGCGCTCTCCTCATTGCTCGGGCACACAGGCGCCCCAGGATGCCAGATGTGACACGGTCGGAAGGCGAAGAACGTCGGTGCCGAGCCTCAACCAGCCTGCGCCAGTCGCAGTGAGCTCGGTTGACACGCCGGCAGCATTCGACAACGATCTGGCCGCGAAACTTCGACGACTTCTGCTAGAGGGTGACGGTCGGATGCGTGAGCGGAACGTCAGCGCCGCGGCGCGTGGGCTGAAGGACGTCTCGGGGGAACTGGGCATGCCGGTATTAGCGCTGGTGCAGCTGAATCGCAACCGCCCCACCCGCTCCGACAAGCGACGCAACTGGCGACCTGCGGGAGTCGGGTGATCGGGAGAACACGCCCGACTCGGTCCTGCGCCTGTATCGCGACGAGATGGACAATCCGCACACGGACGACCTACAAGGACCTTGCACATGCCGTGTGAGGCTCACATGCTGTGCAACGTGCGGCGGTGGCCACTGCGGACGGCCAGTCCTCCGTTTGGCTGTACCAGAGCATCGATCGCAACTCCGGTGTCCGCAAGCTCGTAGTGGGCCCAGAGCGCGCGTCAGCCGTACGACATGTGACTCCACTGCCTAGCCCATCCGCGCCTTGCTGTCCGCACGAGAACGCTGACGTCCACCAGGGCTGGCCTGTCCTGCGTCGACTTCAGCACAGCGTGCTCCTGGCCGATCCGCCCCAGGAGGGCGACCGTAAGTCCATCCATCAGGCCACAGCTCCGAGCTGCGCGGCGACCTCGTGGGTGCCAGAACAGCATGTGCGGACCGCACCACAAGACTGCCCGGCTCGACGAGCTCAGTGCACCGGGCACAGCCAAGGTCCATCGAATATCTGTCCGTCGGGTACCAAATCGAGGTCGCACTGGTAGTAAGCGCTGCTCTCC
>JBPCIO010000044.1:0-9513 GCA_051006215.1 Chloroflexota bacterium | reverse complement strand
CCCAGCGGGTTTGAATTTTGTGATCCCGCCCCGCCCCCCCCTTCCCGACGCAACAGCAGCACCAGTCCGAGCGCGGCGACGGGCAGACCGACGTCTTCGCGAGTTGTCGCCGCCAGCGTGGCGGCTGCCAGCGCCTGCACGGCTGAGTCCTTCACCACGAGGCGCTCGACCGAGAGCACGAGCAACGGCGCGGCGAGCGTGAACGTGTGAAAATCGGCCAGTACGGCCCACTGGCCGAGGGGTGATAGCAGGTACGCTACGGCAACGGCGAGGCCGCCCGCCGTCGAACCTGAGGTGTGCGCGCCCAGGCGATACGCCGGCAGCGAGCCCGCCGCTACGGCGACCGCCTGCACCGCCAGCAGGAGCGTTGCCCCGCCGCCCACGGCATACAGCGGCACCAGTAAGAGCAGCATGGGCTCGAAATGAAAAGCCAGCAGCGAGTCGGGTCGGGCGAGTCGGCTGATGTCGATCTCCGTATTCCAGCTCGCGCCCTGATAAATGCTCATGCGGAAGAACTGGCCGCGCAGGAAATTGCCCAGAACCTGGTCGGTGAAGCCAAGATCCTCGGCATGCGAGCCGCCCGCGAGGTGGCGCTGAATCGCGAGCCACCCGAAAAGGGCCGCCCAGCTAGCGCCTAGGCCGGCCACGAGCAAGGCTCCGGCGGCGCTCCGCCGGTCTCTGGCGCGCACCGAGGGCGAGCTTGGCGCATCGACTCGCACTCTAGACCGACCCCAGCCGTCCCCCACTGGGACAGGGGACCGCGTCTCACCCGGAGCTGTCAGCACCCCAGGCGAAACTCGTACATCCGACGCGCCGACGGCGGCTCCGACGAGTACAGCTGGTCCGGCAAACGCTGGCCTGGTGTCGCCTGCCTGACCAACGCCAGACCGAGCTCCAGAGAGTTGCCTAGGCCCGCGCGCATCGTATGGCCGAGTTGGCGGCTCGCGGACACCCTCGTCGAGATGGGCTACCGACCACTGATCGCCGACCACTCGCTCTCGGGGCGCCACTTGACGTAGGTCACGGCGCAGCCTAGCAGCGTCGCGGCCGCCCGCAACGAGCCGCTCAGGTTGCCAGCGACTTTCGACCGGCCGCCCAACCGCGGCCGGTACTCGATCGCTACCTCCTCGATGCGCAGATGAGCGCGATGCGCCTTGACCAGCATCTCCACCGTCCAGCCGTAAGTCATTTCCTGCATGTTCAGCTGACCAAGAGCGTCGGCACGAATGGCTTTGAAGGACGGGAGATCACCGAAGCGAACTCCGAGCAGCGCTCGAAGCAGCCCTAGCACCAGCCAATTCCCGAGCCGAGCATGCAGCGGAAGCGCATGGGGATGACGCCGTACATCACGACATCCGAGCACCAGATCCGCTCCATCTACCTCGAGCGGGGCGAGGAGCCTGGGCAAGTCGCACGGCGGGTCAGCGTAGTCGCCGTCGAGAAAGGCGATTGTGCGGGCGCCTGCGGCCAGTGCGGCTTGGGTGCCGAGCCAGCAAGCGGCGCCATAGCCCGGCTCCCGCTGCACCAACACTCGCGCGGAGTGTGAGCGGGCCACCAGGCCGGTCGGGTCGGACGGGCTGCCGACGACCACGATGATCTGGTCCACGGCCGCCCGCGGCACCTCGTCCAGCACGGGACCGATCGCCTCGGCTTCGTTCCAGGCCGGGATGACCAGCGTCACCCCGGTTCCACCGGTCATCTTTCCAGGCTACCCCAGAGCGCTCCCCAGCGGCCTGAAACTGGCACGCGGCACTGACTTCAATTTTGGCATCGTTCTGCCCCGCACGCCTAGGCTGATCGAGGAGACCCAAGGAACCTTGATGCAATTCACTCGACGGCGCTTCGTCGGCGCCGCCGCTACATTGCTTGCCGCAGCCGGTACCGGGCTTCTGGCTGCCTGCCAGGGTCCTGCCGCGCCCACGTCCACGCCTGCGCCTGCCACGCCACCTTCGCCACCGCTCGCCTCCCCGTCAGCCGTCGGGCCCGCCGCACCCGCGGGGGTGGCGTCGACGCCGGGCGCGGCGGCCGCTCAACCCGCACGATCGCCCCTGCCCTCGCCTGCGTCTGTGCCCGCTGCCGTACAGCCGTCACCGTCGGCCGTGGCCAGTCGCCAGACTGCCGCACCCGTCGCCGCCAACGCTGGTAAACAGATGTACCAACAGGACGCACAGCACACGGGCAGGAGTCCCAGCGCTGGGCCGCGGCAGGGTACCCTGTTGCGCCGCTTCGACGCAGGCGCGCCCCAGAACATGCCGCCGGATCCAGTGATACCCCGCCCGGACTTTCAGAGCTCGAGTGTCATTGGCGCCGACGGCACCATTTATATCGCCAATTTCCCAGGCATGTTGTTTGCCCTCCGGGACAGCGCCAGCGCCAGCGATCAACTCGAGATTGCGTGGCGTTTTCATGTGGCTGGCAGTTCCTCGCTACACGCTACGCCCGCGCTCAGCAGCGACGGCAGCATCGTCTACCTCGGGTTCGCGTCCGGGGGTTTCGGGGCCAACGCTCCGGCTCCCAGGGCGACCCTGTATGCGTTGAAGGCGGCCGCAAGCAGTATTGACCCGCAGGTCGTGTGGACTGCGGACCTCGGAGCCGCGCGAGTCATGGCCTCGCCGACCGTCGGCCCAGACGGCACGATCTATGTTGCAAATAGCGCTGGCCTGCTGTTTGCCGTTGCTCCAGATGGCACCGTCAAGTGGACCGCCCAGACGGGTCCGACGGTGAAATCGGCGCCTGCGTTAGCCACCGACGGCACGCTTTACCACGCGACCTCGGACGGCAACATGTACGCCATTTCTTCGCAAGGCCAGGTGGAGTGGACGTTCAATTTCGGCGAGCACCTCGGTCCGACGCCACTGGTGGTCTCAGAGACGTCTGCTCCTGGCAGCGGTGGCGGGGCGAATGGCGTCGGCAGCGGCGCCTCGCCTGCGGTCGGCCCGGATGGGACCGTCTATATCGGCGCCAACAACAGCAACATGTACGCGGTCAGGCCAGACGGCAGTATGAAGTGGTTGTTCGAAGCCGAACGTGAACTGGCCGGTATCTGGACCACGCCGGTGCTCAGCACGGGCGGCGACACGCTCTACTTTGGGGCCAACAAGGGCGGGGTGTACGCGCTCGATGTGGCGAACGGCTCACGCAAGTGGCAGTTCGCAGTGTATGGATCCGTGTACGCGTCATCAGTCCTGGACAGCCGAGGCGTGCTGTACACGGGCACGACCATCGAGCATGTGTACGCGCTCGACAGTGTGCGAGGCGAACAGATCTGGGACTACGACGCGCAGAACGAGGTCTGGTCTGCGCCTTCGATTCGCCCAAACGGAACCCTGGTCATAGCCGACCGGGGCGGCCTGATTCACGTTCTCGGCTAGCGCAGCTAGGCGGCCATGCCAGGCCGGCGATGCATTCGACCGGATCGTCAAAGCCTCTCGTAAAGGGCACTGGTTGGCTATGCTGGGATCATGGCCTCCGGGGTGATCAGACGCTTCGCGACTGCGGCCGAGGGACGTCAGGCACTGCTGATTGGACGGGGCCGCCTGGGGCGTGACAACGACGCGCTGCCGCCCAGTGTCCGATCTGCCATACGTGAGACGTTTGGCCAGGACCTGAGTGCCGAACAGGTCGTGCGACAGGTGCTGCACGAGGTGCGCATCCAGGGCGACGTCGCCGCGCGCCGCTTTACGCGGGCTTTCGATAGCGTCGAGGTGGGCGACTGGCGCGTGTCGGAAGCGGAAATTGAAGCGGCCGCTGCGCGTGTTGGTGAGCCGGTGCGGCGAGCCCTCGAAACGGCGGCCGATCGCATCCGCACCTTTCATGAGCGCGCTCGACGGAACTCGTGGCTCGAGCACAGCCTCAGCGGGGGTGCGCTCGGTCAACTCATCCGGCCACTCGATCGCGTGGCGGTGTACGCGCCAGGTGGACGAGCGCCGTACCCCAGCAGTGTGCTCATGGCCGCTGTACCGGCGCGGGTTGCGGGTGTGTGCGAGGTGATACTTGCCTCGCCGCCGTCAGGCCCGAATGGCGACATTTCGGACGTCTTGCTCGCCGCCGCCCGCGTGGCTGGAGTCGATAGTGTCTATCGCGTGGGCGGCGCACAGGCGATCGCCGGCTTGGCCTACGGCACTGAAACGTTGCCGCGCGTCGACAAGATTGTCGGACCCGGCAATCTGTTCGTGGTGTTGGCCAAACGCCTGGTGTTTGGCGAGGTCGGTATCGAGGCCTTGCCAGGACCGACGGAGTGCCTGGTGGTAGCCGACGATTCGGCCAATCCGGCCTGGGTGGCCGCGGATCTTCTCGCGCAGGCCGAGCACGACCCGCTTGCGTGCTCGCTGCTGATCACGCCGGAGCACATCCTGGCAGACTCGGTCGACCGTGAAGTTGCCGAACAGGTCAAGAGTCTGCCGCGTCGCGCAATAGTGGAAGAGTCTCTGGCGCACCGCGGCGGCATTGTCGAAACGACCGATCTTGAAGAAGCGCTGGATGTGGCGAACGCGTTCGCGGGAGAGCACCTGTGTCTGGCGGTACGCGACCCGTGGGCCTGGCTGGGCAAGGTGCGCCACGCCGGGGGAGTGTTTCTTGGCGAGCTGAACGCGGAGGCTATTGGCGACTACACCGCTGGGCCCAGCCACATCATGCCGACCGGCGGCACCGCCAGATTTTCGTCGCCGGTGAATCTGGACGACTTTGTCAAGATCACCTCGGTTTTTGGCCTGGGGCTTGAGGACCTGCGTCAAGCCGGCCCGCCGGCCGTCATCCTGGCGCGAGCCGAAGGCCTGGAGGCCCACGCCCGCGCCATCGAGTGCCGCCTCGAGACGCTCGGCTAGAGTCGTCGCCTCAGCCACTTTTCGGGCCAGCAGGAGGCGGGCTATTACGTGCGGCGTGCCGTGATCGCGTGGGCAAAGAACCGGTACAACGGACCCTCCTTGGGTTGCGCCTGGCCCAAAATGACCAGCGTGTCGCCGACGCTCAGGGCGTCGAGGTGCGCCGCCTTGCCGTTCAGGCGGATCAACGCACCCGGTGCTGGCGTGACGCGCCACTCTCGGTTGCCAGCACCGATCACGACCAGTCCATCGGGCAACACGTCGGCGATCGTGCCGGTCAGACTCCGCTCCGGAGCAACCTTGTCGGCCGTCGGGGTAGCTCCGGCCGAAGCAGGAGCAGTCCCGGTCGGGGTACGGCGTGGCTGAACTGGACGCGGCGAGGCCACGGCGGGGGTGCCGTGCGCCTGAGCGGCTTCGAGTGTCGACTGAGCCGGGTCGGGTGAGTCGCCCTGGACGGCCGTTCCACCAAGCTCGCCTGGTGTGGACGCGCGCGGCGTGGGGATAACGGACTGGCCTTGTGGCGCCGTCGGCACCGGAAGGACCGACGGTTTACGGCGCGCTCCAGGCCCTGGCGTGGCGAATTGGTTCACCAGCGGTCCGACGGCCGCGGTTTGCTGACGGGTCTGGTGAGCGCCGACCGCCGCAGCGGCAACAAATATGCCGGTCGCGCCGATGGCCGCAGCCAGATGCAGACCGAAGCGTTTGAGCCACACCAACACGTCTTACAGGCACCTAAGCGATCTGCCGCGTCGGCGGACGCGACACAATGTGGCCGGTTGCCAGCACCAGTAGCCCCACGCCGACGACAGCGACTGCCAGCAGGCTCCAGGGGATCACTTCGCCCAGGGCAGCCACAACGTCACCGGGGGCGGTGACGAACAGGCCCAGATCGTCGAATAGAGCCGCTATCAGCTCGAGGCCGTCGCTTGCGGCCAGACTGACGCCCAGTTGATAGCCGGCCAGGCACACCAGACTCAGTGCAGCCAGGACAGCCATCATCCATGGCCACCCGAGTACGCCGCGTGGAGCGTTCGCCCGCGCGACAGTGCTGGCAAGAACTCGAGCGGTGAGCGCCTCCGGCACCGGCGCGTGATCCAGCCGTGCAAACATGCGGTCGACGTCGTCGAGCTCTTCGGGCACGGCTGGATAGTTCGGGTCATGCATGGAAGCACAGGTCTCCAGTGTTCACGTCAAGCCTCGTCGACGCCTACGCGTAGGTGTCGGCGCAGCAGGGTTTTCGCGCGATGGAAGCGTACGCGCGCGGCGCCTTCGTCACAGTCGAGAATGTCCGCTATCTCGGCAAAGGATCGGTCGCTGGCGTAGCGCAGCGCAACGACTTCGGCGTACGCCGCGGGCAACGTGGCGATCGCAGTCGCTAGCACCTCCTGGAGGTCGGCTCGCTCGGCCATTTCCTCGGGCAGCGGCTCGCCGTCCATTGGCTCGTGGACGAGCGTAGTTTCGCCCGCGTCGTCCGGCATCTCCAGCGGCACCGTTCGACGGCGGCGAATCACGTCGATGCAGCGGTTGCGCGCGACCCGGAACAGCCACGGTGCGATCGGTTCGCGTTCGTCGAGCTGACCGAGATGCGTAAAGAGCTGGACGAAGGTTTCCTGGGCGACGTCGGCTGCGTCGTCGGCTCGGCCGAGCATGCGCAGGCAGAAGTTGTAGACGGCGCCCTGGTGCCGGCGGACCAGAGCCTCGAACGCGGCTGGATCGCGATGGCGAGCGGCGAGGATCTGCTGGCCTTCGAGCGTGAGCGCCCGCGCCTGCAGCGAATCATTGGCTCTGGAGATGGGCCAGGGAACGCTAAGAGTATGGGCCAAGGCAGCGACCGGCATGCAGTGTCACTAACAACACGCCAGGCGCTCCTCGAACGTTACGCCACCGCCCGGCCGAAAGCGCGAGCGGCGAACGACACGGCGATGGCAGCCAGGATGCCCATGATCGCCACGGCCAGGCCAATGCTCGGGTCTGACAGGTGGTCGTTGAAGATGGCGCGCGAGGCATCGACGGCATACGCCAGCGGATTGGCGGCCGCTATGGCGCGCAGCCAGTCCGGCGCGAAGGTCATTGGCAACAACACCCCCGACAGGAGCAGCAGTGGCAGCGTCGCGGTGAAGATCAACGGCGCAAAAGAGTTCTCGTCGCCCAGCCAGAGCGCCAACGCGTAGGACACCGGCGTCATCATCAGGCCCAGCAACGCCAACAGCGCAAGCATCAGCCCGATCCCGAGCGGGTGAATACTGAGCCCGAACGGCAGAGCCATCAGGATCAACAAGAGGGCCTGGACCACCATGATCAGGATGTCGCGAAGGGTGCGGCCGAGCAGCAGCGCGAATCGGCTGATCGGCGTGACCCGCAGGCGTTCGATGACGCCGCTGCGCAACTCAGCGATCAGGCCGAAGCCGACACCCGAGGCGCCGAACAGTCCGAGTTGGATCAACAACCCTGGCACGAACACGTTGTACGCGCCGCCGGCCGGGAAGCCAGGCACGTGGCTGATCGATTCCAGAAGTGGCGCAAATAGCACGAGGTACAGCGCCGGCTGGATCACGCGGATGATCACCCACACCGGATTGCGTAGGAAGATCCACAGATAGCGCCCAAAGACGAGCCACGTATCGCGAGCCAGGCTCATGCTGCTTTACCACCCTCGGTGTCGCGCAGCGAGTGGCCGGTTTGCTGCAGGAACACATCGTCCAGACTCGGCCGGCTCATGGCGATGGTTTGCAGTTGGAATCCGGCGGCATCGAGCAGACGCAAAATGGCTGGCATGGCAGCATCCCCCCGATCGACGTACAGGCGCAACCCATCACCTCCGGGCCCCGCCTGGCGCACAAACGGCTGCGCCTGGAGCAGGCTCAGCGCTCGGTCTACTTCGCCCGCCAGTCCGAGCGTGATGACGTCGCCGGCGATGTCGCGCTTCAGCTTTTCCGGTGTGCCCGCGGCCGCAATCCGGCCGTGATCAATGATGGCCAGACGGTCGCACAAGGCGTCGGCTTCTTCCAGGTAGTGCGTGGTGAGAAACACCGTCATCCCGCTTTCGCGCAGGCGCCGTATCTCGGTCCACAAACGCGCGCGACCTTGGGGATCGAGGCCCGTGGTCGGTTCGTCGAGGAACAGCAGCTGCGGGCTGTGAATCATCCCGAGCGCCACGTCGAGTCGTCGTTTCTGGCCGCCGGAGTAGGTACCGGTGGGGCGATCGGCGCAAGCGTCGAGCTCGAGCGTGGTCAGTAGATCGGTGGTCCGCTTGCGCGCGTCGGAGGCATTGAAACCGTACAGGCGAGCCTGAAAGTGCAGCTCGTGGCGACCACTCACGCCCGGATCGCTGCCGCCGCGCTGTCCGACGTAGCCGATGCGCTCGCGGACGTGGTTTGGTTCGCGACGCAAATCCCAGCCTGCCACGGTGGCTTCGCCGCCAGTAGGCGGCAGCAGCGTCGAGAGCATGCGCAACGTGGTCGTCTTGCCTGCGCCGTTGGGGCCGAGGCAGCCGCAGACTTCGCCAGGTTCAACGCGCAGGTCGACGCCGGCGACGGCTTCCACAGGCCCAGCCCGCGATCGGAATGTGTGACGTAAAGCGTGCGCCTCGATCATGTGTCTCCCTGGCTAGTCGACTTATCAAGGTTGGTACGAGCGATCTGCATAGTGCACTGATGTTGGTCAATCTTGTGGGCAATCCGGCCTGCACTCAGATCTGCGATCAGCGCGCGTACCCAGTCGAGCTCGGCCTGGGCGAGGTAGCGGCCATATTCGAGTTCGAGGATCGGTCCACGCCCGATGAGCTTGCCAACGCCGCGCTCGACGGCCAGCCCGGCGGCGACGGTCGCTTCGAGGTTGACCACCCGCATGTGGAGCTGGTCGAGTGCGTCGGTTGGGTTCAGCTGAAGGATGTGCGCCAGGGCGGCGGTGAAGTGCGACGGCTCGCGCACAGGGGTCGAAAGCAGGTCCCGTAACCAGACCACGAACTCCTCGTCACCCTCTGGAGTGATGCGGTAGACGGTGCGCTCCGGCCAGCGGCCCTCGCGGTGAGTTTCGATCGGCTCGATGAAGCAATCGCGCTGGAGCTGATTGATGGCATGATAGAAGGAGCCGCGTTTGAGAGCGAGCAGCTCGTCGGTATGGCGGAAGTGGAGCTGGCGCTGCAGCTCGTACGGATGCATGGCGCGCTCGCGGAGCAGGCCCATGACGGCCAGGGACCACAAGGTGCGTGCGCCGCGCCGGCGGGCTCCGCCTGTTGCCGTCATCTGAAGTAGCTCAGGTGAACTATATCATACTACGGCGGCGGCCGACGGGCTCGGCCCGTGCCCGACTGTTATGCGACCGTCACCTCTTGCATGCTCCGCGGGACTAGTCGGAGTGGCCGTGCGGCCGATACTCGTCACGAATCTATGCCGAACGCTGTCGATCTGCATCCTCGGCCGTCGCCTGACGGCTGGCTCAACCTCGGTCCCGGCTGGCTGTTCGCCAGCATCCGCGACGCGGTTATCGTTGCCGACGCCGACAGCGGGCGTATTGCGTTGTGGAATCCTGCGGCTACTCATCTGTTGGGCTTCGAGTCCGACGAGGTCGTCGGCCGTGGCCTGGGTGAGCTGATCCACGACGTCCAGGGCAGCCTCCAGTGGGACACTGCTCGGGCTGGGGGGGCCGGTTCGGGCGGCACACTCGAGCTCCAAGCGCGTCGCAAGGATGCTTC
>JBPCIO010000043.1:0-22116 GCA_051006215.1 Chloroflexota bacterium | reverse complement strand
TTTTTTTTTGTTGTTGTGCCCTTCCCCCTCCCCCCCCCCCCCACGCCAACAGCATCTGGTATCCAACCAGGCCTACCCCGGCAGCGCTCAGCCCAATGCCAAACCAGCCGACGCGCTCAACGTTCAGGCGACTACAGGCAAAGCGAAGATTGAGCCGTGGTAGTGGCATGTTTCGGCCAGGCCAGCCTACGCTCGCCACGTCACGGGAAGCGTCACGCAGCCAGGCGAGGTGAGTGGCCGAGGGGAGTCTCACCCCTCGGCTCTCGCAGAACTGTGCAGGAGCCTCTCAGCTCACACAGCTCCCATTGTCCAGCCGTCGGGCCGTACGCCCAGCCGCCAATGCGCAAACAGCTTCGGCTCGCGTCTCGCGACTCTTACCAGCCACCGTCGCGTCCGGCGGTCATGGCCGTACAACCGTTTGTATTTCCGCTTGGCCCATCGAACGAGATATTCGTTGACACGTCGGAAAAGTGGATACAACATGGACTTGTAGAAGCGTCCGTAGTAGTTGATCCAGCCTTGCACCACTTTGTTGAACATGTGGGCAAGGTCACCCAGAGCCTTGTCACTGCGCTTGTTGATCCGCCAACTCCGCAACTCTCGACTCATCACTTTGATGGCGTCGTCACTCACCGCCGGTAGGAAGTTGACAAAGAACTTGCCAGCCTTGCCTTTCGAGAGGCGAGGACGAAACGTGTACCCCAAGAAATCAAATCGCTCGTTGGCATAGGTAGCTCGGCGATCGGCGTCCTTGCAGTACACGATGCGCGTCTTGTCTGGATGTAACTCCAGTCCACATTGCGCCAGCCTTTCGGTAATGTAGTCTCGAACGAACTGAGCTTGCTTCTCAGTTTTGCAGTGCACAACCGCGTCATCGCAATAGCGTTCGAACGGCACATCGGAGAATCGCTTCTCCATCCAGACGTCGAATGCGTAATGCAAGAAGAGGTTGGACAATAACGGCGAGATCGATGAGCCTTGCGGCGTGCCTCGATCTCGTGGCACGAGGGTGCCATCCGCCTGCTGGAGCGGGGCTTTCAGCCAGCGCTCCACGTACAGCAGGATCCACCGCTCGTCGGTATGTCGTCGTACCGCTCGCAACACGAGCTCGTGCGGAACAGAATCAAAGAAGGATTTGATGTCGAGCTCGATCACCCAATCACTTCTCCAGCAACGCTCTCGGCAGACGCCCACTGCTTGCAGCGCCGAGCGCTTCGGTCGATAGCCGTACGAGTCGGGGTGAAATAGTGGTTCCACCTTCGGCTCCAGATACAGCCGCACGACCGTTTGAGCGATTCGGTCTGCCACCGTGGGCACTCCGAGGACTCTGACCTTTCCTTGCCCGTGCTTCTTCTGTATTTCGACCGCCCGCACCGGCGCAGGGAAGTAGCTCCCTGACGACAGCCGATTCCAAAGCTTGTACAGGTTCCTTTTCAGGTTCCGCTCAAACTCCTCGATCGACTCGCCGTCCACGCCGGCCGCACCGTCATTGGCCTTGACTCGCTCGTATGCTTCCCAGACTTCCCACTTGGAAATCTCAAACGGCTTGTCCTTCGCCTTTGGTTCGCTCATCGGCTCCTCCCACCTCGCGGTGGTTGGCCGCCAAGCAAACCCGAACAACCCGCCCGCTTCGCTCCACCCGCATTACCAGGCTTCCTCGCTACTACCAGGCGGTCCGTCCCTGTGCCTCGCATCGGTACTCTCCCCCTCGCAGTTTCAGCTGCTTGGGGTTCTCCCTTGGACGGTCGCGCGGGTCGCTCCCCGAGGCCAACCGCCGCATTCGAGGCGACAGGTTCCCACGTTCCGCAACAGAGCCTGAGCCAAGCTCGCGCCACCTTTATGCCGGACACCGCCTGGGCAGTAGGCAGGTTTCCCCCCAGGCTGCTCCCGAGGTAACGACTCTCCTCGGTTTTGATGTCGTCTATACGCTTTCGACACGTCATCAGTGGTTCACTCACGTTCGTCTTCTTGGCTCGTACCTGACGCACTGTTCGTGCGCCTTGTCCGCAACGCTCACCACCTCGGCTCTTGACCGACGCAGCGTGCAGTGGTTTGAGGCCTCCCCCTGCAGGGCGGCTTCGGAGGGCCTACCTCCATCTCTGATGCAGCCGGCATCTGTTGAGTTCGATCTTCTACATCGATCTCTCCTTCAGCCTTCGTGGCGCACAATCGTCACGCAGACCTGCGACATCTGCGCTGCCCGCAGGATCGGTACTCGCTTTGCCACTGCGCTCGCACCGGACCGTCGCGGCGCCTCCACTTTGCCAAGCGGAGGCTCGGCTAGCCACAATCAACGCATGGGCAGAAAAGATAAAGGCCGTGAGATCTGCATCAACTGCGGCCAGACCTTCCACAAAAAACTGACAAGTAAAGAGTTACGCTGCACCAAGTGCCGGAAGGCGGAAAAGAAAGCCGCCTAGCCCGCCAACAGCGGCCCTTGGAGCTGTGTCGGGCGCAGCTCAATCGGCCAATCCAGCTCGCCATGCGTCCCCAGCCCGTGAGAATCGGCGGCCGGCCTGCTCGAGAGCGTGTGGGCTGGGCCGACAAGGCGCCGCAGGCGAGATTGGGCGCTCTGTCGCGACGCGCGGGAATCCCGGTCTTCGAAGTGGGGTTAACGCACAATGGTTGACCAGGTGCCGTTAAGAGTCGCCGTACTGAGCACGCACACCTGTCCGTTAGCTCCCCTGGGTGGCTGGGAAACGGGCGGGATGAATGTGTATGTCCGCGAGCTGGGGCGCGCGCTGGCAGCCCGCGGAGTCGGCGTCGACATCTTTACGCGCCGTCAGTCCGCTGACGTTGCGGACGTGGTCGAGTATGCCCTTGGCGCACGTGTCATTCACCTCGATGCTGGCCCGCGCCGCCACGTCGACAAGTACGACGTGCTCGACTACTTGCCCGATTTTGCGTGTGGCGTCCAGCGCTTCCGTGCCCTGACGGGCGTCAGCTACGACGTGATCCACAGCCACTACTGGCTGTCCGGACGACTTGGCTTGCTGTTTGCCGACCACTGGGGCGTCCCGCTGGTCAGCATGTTTCATACGCTGGCGCAGCTCAAGAATCGGGTAGCCGAAACAGCCGCTGAGCGCGAGCAAGCCGTACGCTACGAAATCGAACGGCGCACCATGGCCGGCTCCGATCGGGTTGTGGCGCTGACAGCCATCGACCGAAAGCAGACCATCAGACACTACGGCGCACCGACGCCCATCTCGGTCATTCCGGGCGGAGTCGACCTGGGCCACTTTGCGCCCCATCCTCAGGCTGAAGCCCGAGCGGCGCTCGGATTAGGTTCATCTGAAAAGATCGTGCTGTTCGTTGGACGGATCCAGCGCCTCAAAGGACTCGAGGTCTTGTTGCGGGCGTTCAGCCAATTGAACGATCTGAACGCACGTCTGCTGATCGTCGGCGGCCAAAAAGGGACGAGTCACGAAGGCCGCGAGATCACTCGCCTGCATCAGCTGGCGACTCGACTTGGAATCGCCGAACGGACAACCTTCGTCGGCGCCGTAACTCACGCGCGCCTGCCGCTGTATTACTCGGCCGCGGACGCAACGGTGATGCCGTCCAGCTATGAATCCTTCGGGTTGGTAGCCGTAGAGTCGTTAGCGTGTGGGACGCCGGTTGTCGCCACTCGCGTGGGCGGGTTGACGTCCATTGTTCACGATGGGGAGACCGGCTTTCTCGTCCCCTGGCGTGATGCCGACCTGTTCGCCGAGCGGCTGCGGCAGATGCTCGAGGATGAGCCGTTGCGCCAGCGTCTTGGAGGCCAGGCGCGCAAGTCCGTCCTCGGCTACGGCTGGGACCGAATCGCAGACGAGCACCTCACGCTGTACGAAGACGTGCGGACGGAGCGCCGCATGCGTGCCGCAGCCAGCAGCTAAGTCTGGTTGACAGCCGCCGGGTGCTTGCTGGCCTGAAGTGCGCTCTGGCCAGCGGGCGAGCCTCGGCTTCCTAGCGCCCGCGCGGCGGTCAACCCAACTGTCACGTCAATGGAACGCGGGTTGGTAGCAAGCCGCTTCCCGGTGGGCGGACCGGGCGCGTACAGTGGAGTGTGGGTGGTAAAAAGTGGAGGCAAGTGGAGCGTTTGCCATGACCGCCAGTGTCCGCGCGGACTGGAAACGACCAGGCCATGACGTCGACCCCGTCCACGCCTGAGCCAGGTCCGAGTAGCACATGCCCACGTCTGCACTGTTCCTGGGTGAGTTTGAGCACTCCATCGACGACAAGAGTCGGCTGGCGGTGCCGGCTCGCTTCCGACCTGCGCTCGAGGATGGGCTGGTCATCACGCGTGGATTGGACCGCTGCCTGGTTATCTGGGACTCGCAGAGTTGGGCCGTCCAAGCCGACCGAGTTCGCGCTCTCAACCCGTGGCTGGCCGAGGCGCGGAGGATGCAGCGGCACTTCTTCTCGGGCACCGTGCCCGCCCAACCAGACAAGCTTGGTCGGGTGGTCATCCCCCAGTTCCTGCGCGCCTATGCGCAGCTCGAGAGCGAGGTGGTGGTGGTTGGGCTTGCCGACCGCATTGAAGTGTGGTCCAGGACCGATTGGGAACGCGAGCGAGGCGACGCCGAGCGAGACAGCGCTGAACTTGCTGAGCAGCTGTCCCGGGATTGACGCCTGAGTGAAGGCAAGGCTGTGGATGAGCCCGCACATATCAGCGTTCTGCTCGAGCCAGTGCTCGAAGCACTTCGGCCTCGGCCTGGTCTCGGCTTTCGGGCGCTCGACTGCACCGTGGGCGGCGGCGGGCACAGCTTCGGTCTGCTCGAGCGGTCCTCTCCAGACGGACAGTTGGTTGGACTTGACGCCGACCCTGGTGCGCTGGCAGCAGCCGCAACCAGGCTGGCGCCGTTCGCCGGACGTTTCAGCCTCGCCAACCGAAATTTCCGCGAACTGGCCGATTTCGCTTCCGGCCTCGAGCCCGTCGACGCCATCGTGTTCGACCTGGGCCTGTCCTCGATCCAGCTCGAATCGAGCGGGCGCGGCTTTTCCTTTCGGATCGACGGGCCACTCGACATGCGTTTCGACCCCACGTCGGACATGCCGACTGCGGCGGAGCTCCTCAATACGCTCGCCGAGGGCGACCTCGAGCGGACGCTGCGCGAATACGGTGAGGAGCCGCGGGCTCGCCGCGTGGCTCGCGCGATCGTCAATCGTCGTGTTCAGCGCCCGTTCGCACGTACCAGTGACCTGGTGGCGGCAGTTGTATCTGCCCTTGGTACGGGGCGTGGTCGTATCCATCCTGCGACTCGCAGCTTTCAGGCGCTGCGGATTGCCGTCAACGGCGAGCTGGATGCACTCGAAGCGGGACTGGACGCGTCCATTCGCGTGCTCAAACCCGGCGGCAGGTTGGC
The DNA here is from genome assembly GCA_051006215.1 of Chloroflexota bacterium. Lineage (GTDB taxonomy): Bacteria > Chloroflexota > UBA6077 > UBA6077 > CF-72 > CF-72. The sequence continues at coordinate 16,768 of JBPCIO010000043.1, read as the reverse complement.
AGTCATCAGCTTTCACTCACTTGAGGACCGCATCGTGAAGTGGCGTTTGCGAGCCTGGGCAGAGCGCGGATCCGCCAGCATCATGACCCGCAAACCCCAGGTACCAGGAGTGGCGGAGCTTCAGAACAACCCGAGGGCCCGGAGCGCCAAACTCCGCGTAGCGGAACGGTCGGCGGCGACATGATCGAGATCAACCCTGGCACGACCCACCCCGCACGACGGCTGCTGGGCGGCAAGACGGCGACACGGCGGCGGGGGGACACGGGCGTCTCCCTGCCGCCGCGGATGGCCCTCGCCGTGGCACTGCGGGCACGCGCCGCGCGGCCCGCGGCGCACCCCTGGCAGGACGCGCGCCTGCCACTTCTCGGACGGCTGTGGGCCAGGGCCTGGCTGCCGTCGACCTTACTGGCCGCGAGTCTTGTCGCCCTGATGTACCTGCTCCAAGCCAGCGGTGTTGCCGCGACGGGCTACGACAACCAACGCCTACAGATCGAGCGCGACGACTGGCAACTGCGGAACGAACAGCTGCGGCTCGAGCTGGCGAAGCGCCGCTCGCTGACATGGATCGAATCGGAAGCAACGGGCCGCCTGGGCATGGTGCGGGCCGAACCAACGGCACTTATGTATGTGAAGGTCACGCGCTAGGGCGCTCGACGACAGGTGGCACTCCAGCCCGCGCTCCGCAAGCCGAGTCAAACGCCGACCCGCGCCCCATTGGCCGGGCAAATCCGCATGGGCCTGATCTGCGCATTCTTTATCGGCTGCGCGCTGGTCGTGGTCTGGCGACTGTATACCTTTCAGGTTCTGGACAGCGCGCGGTATCAGAAGCTCGCCGACGCCGAGCGGCACGCTGAGATCCCGCTCATTCCGATCCGCGGAGCGCTGATAGACACGAACGGGCGCCCCCTGGCCGTCAGCGTGCGGTACGACAGCGTGTATGTGCTCGGTTCTCTGGTTGGCAGCCCGGCCCGGGCAGACGCGCTCGCGGCGAAGCTGAGCCCCATTCTCGAGATGCCAGCCGCTGAATTGCGCGGCTACATCGATCCGAGCAGCCAGCAGCCCAGCGTGCTCAAGAGCGGCGTGCCTTCAGCGGTCGCCCAGCAGATCCAGCAACTCGCATTGCCCGGTGTGTACCTGGACAAAGAGCCAGTCCGGCAGTACCCCGAAGGCAGCCTGGCGGCGCAGGTGCTCGGCTTCGTTGGCCACGATTTCACCGGACTCGGCGGGCTCGAGCTGAGCTATGACCGGGAGCTCGCGGGCACACGCGGCGCAATCGACACCGAGAAGGACACTGGCGGTCAGGAGATCGCGCTCGGGCGGCGCCTGCTCACACCTCCACGTCAGGGGTCAGACCTGGTGCTGACCATTGATCGTTACATCCAGCGGGTCGCCGAACGCCTGCTCAATCAAGCCGTCATCGACACGAAATCCAGCGGTGGCCTGATCCTGGTGATGGAGCCGCAGACGGGCAACATCATCGCGGCCGCCAATAACCCGACCTACAACCTGACCGCTGACCAGATCTACAACCCGTCCCAGGGCGACAGGTACCGGGCCAAGATCGTCACCGATCAGTACGAACCCGGCTCGACCCTCAAGACTGTGGCCATGTCGGCGGCCATCGACCTGGGGCTGCTCACCCCCAGCTCGACGATGAATGACACGGGCGTGGCCACGCTGGGCGGGGCAGTCATTCACAACTGGAATGGCGCGGCGAACGGACCCAGCACCATGACGGACATCCTCATCCACTCCTCCAATGTCGGGATGACCTACGTCAGTGGTGTGCTCGGCCCGGATAATCTATATAGCTATTACGCCAGGTATGGCTTTGGCCAACCGACCGGACTGCGACTGCCGGGTGAGGTTGGCGGCACCGTTCGCACGAACCATGACCCTGGTTGGACGATCGTCGACCGGGCAACAAACGCCTACGGTCAGGGAATCGCACTTACGCCGATGCAACTCTTGCAAGCGGTGGCGGTCTTCGCGAACCAGGGCCAGCTGGTCCGTCCGCGCCTGGTGCGCGCGGTTAGCGGGCCAGACGGGTACCAGGAGCTGGCGCCGGAGGTAGAGCGGCAGGTGATCTCGCCGACGACGGCTCAGACGATGTTGCAGATGATGCTGGCGGTTCACGAACAGCCGGATCTAAAACCGTATCGCGTGCCTGGGTATCACATAGCGGCCAAGACCGGGACTGCCGACACGCCGACCAACGTCGGCTACAACACAGCGTTGACGGTCGGTTCGCTGGTGGCACTATTCCCAGCTGAGGCCCCGCGTTTTGCCGTGCTCATTCGACTTGACGGCCCCGAAAAGCTGTACGGCGGAGTGGTCGCGGCTCCAGTCCTCAAGGACCTGGCCCAGGAGATCTTCACGTACTATCGTGTCCCACCCTCCCAATAGGCTGCACCGGTGCTGAGCTTAGGGCAGGTGTTGGAGGCCACCGGCGGAACGCTGGTTGGGGCGCTCGCCGCCGCTCGCGCGATGCGGTTTTCGCGGGTCGTGGTGGACTCGCGAGCCGTGACGACCGAGAGCTTGTTTGTTGCGTTGCGCGGTGCGACCCACGACGGACACGCGTTCGTGGCGCAGGCGTTGGCGGACGGCGCGGCAGGGGCGCTGGTGGAACGCGTGCCAGCGGACTGCACCCCAAGCCAAACTCTCGTGCTCGTGCCCTCGACACCTGCGGCGCTGGCGGCCATGGCGCGTTACGCGCTCGACCAGTACCCCGAATTGAGCGTTGTCGGCATCACCGGCAGTCTTGGCAAAACCACGACCAAGGAAGTTGTCGCCGGCGTGCTGAGCACCCGTCGCGAGGTCTTGAAGAGCGAGGGCAACCTGAACTCGGAGATCGGCCTGCCCATGACCGTGTTGAACGGCCTACACGCCCGAGACCGGCCATACCAGATAGCTGTGCTGGAAATGGCTATGTATCAGGTCGGCGACATCCGACTGCTAGCCCGCCTGGCGCGCCCGCACATCGGGGTCGTGACCTCTGTGCTGCCGATCCACCTGGGGCGTGTAGGTACCATCGAAGGCATACAACAGGCGAAGCAGGAGCTTGTCGAAGAACTGCCGGCAGATGGGGTCGCCGTGCTCAACGCGGATGACCCGCGGGTGGCGCAGATGGCGAATGCCACGTCTGCGCGCGTGGTTCGCTACGGTGTCTCCGAAACTGCCGAGGTGCGCGCGCAACACGTGCACAGCCGTGGCCTCGCAGGCGTCGAGTTCGATCTCGTGCACGCAGGTCACCGCCGGCGGGTGCGCTTCCCGTTGCTCGGCGCGCACAGTGTCCACGCTGCGCTAGCGGCCACAGCGGTGGCTCTGGAGCAAGGCTTTTCGGTAGCCGATGCCGCCGAGGCCCTGGAGGGACTGTCGCCCAGCCTGCGGCTACTGGTGCTGAGCGGCATCAACGGATCACGCATCCTCGACGACAGCTACAACGCCAGCCCCGAGTCCGTCCTGGCGGCACTCAACCTACTCGGCGAGCTCCCGGGTAAGCGCAAGATCGGCGTCCTTGGCGACATGCTGGAGCTCGGCCGCGAGGAGGAGCCCAGTCACACGCGAGTCGGCATCCGGGCGGCGGAGGTGGTCGACCTGTTGATCGTGTACGGCCCGCGCTCGAAAGTCACTGCCGACGCAGCCCGGCGGGGTGGCCTGCGCTCCGCCCAGGTCTTCGAAGCCACGAGTCACGCAGACATCGTCGAGCGCTTGCGGAAATGGCTTGGCCCAGACGACGACGTGCTCGTCAAGGGGTCGCTGGCTATGGGCATGAGCGCCGTGGTGCGGGGCATCCGCACCGAAGCAAAGGTCGTCTGTTAGTGGCCACCGCTCTGTCGATGGCGGCTATGGCCTTTCTCATCACCGTCATCCTCGGGTACCCGTACCTGGGCTTTTTACGTCGCGCTGGGCTTGGCAAACAGGTGCGAACCGAGGGACCCAGCACCCATATCGAAAAAACGGGTACCCCGACCATGGGCGGTCTGCTGGTCACGGCCGTCGTGCTCGGATTGACGGTGTGCCTCACGTTGCTGCTGTACCGAGAATCCGGTCGTTCCATCCTGCTGCCGATGGCGGTTATGGCGCTGACGACGTTACTCGGTTGGTATGACGATCGTCTGTCGCTGGTTGGGCGCGCGCGGGAGGGACTGCGAGCCAGAACCAAGTTCGCCCTGCTGGGCGTGGTTGCATTGGTCGCTTCGTTCATCCTGTGGGACCGCCCAACCGGTCTGGGGATTGACTTCCTGTATTTGCCAGGCGTGAAGGCGCCGTTCGTCATCGGCTGGTGGGTAATCCCGCTGTCCCTGTTGGCGATCATGGGCAGCGCGCACGCGGTCAACCTGACCGACGGCCTGGATTCGTTGGCCGGCCATACCGCCGCCGTGGCGTACGCCGCCTACGGCATCATCGCCGCCCAGTACGGCCAGATCTACCTGGTGACATTCTGCTTCACGGTCGCCGGGGCGCTTCTGGCCTTCTTGTGGTTCAACGCTCACCCGGCCGAAGTATTTATGGGCGACTCGGGATCGCTGGCGCTTGGCGCAACCCTGGCCATCGTGGCAATGATGCTGGGCCAGGTGCTGCTGCTGTTGTTCATCGGGTTCGTGTTCGTGGCAGAAGCGCTCTCGGTCATGCTGCAGGTTGTGTTTTTCAAAATCACCGGAGGCCGCCGTCTGTTTCGAATGGCGCCTTTGCACCATCACTTCGAAATGATGGGCTGGAGCGAGACGCAGGTGGCCCAACGCTTCTGGCTCATCAGCATGGTCAGTGGACTGTTGGGGGTGGCGCTTGCACTCGTCTAGCTCGCCCCACCAGCATGGGCAACTCGTCAGCCAGGCCGCGCGTTCTCTCGTCGGGGGCAAGCGCGCTATGGTGATCGGGCTGGCGCGCGAGGGAGTTGACTTGACCCGCTTTCTGACCGCTCATGGCGCGTCTGTCGTGGTCACCGATCAGAAGCCCGCGCAGCAGCTCCAGGAGGCGATGGGCCAGATTGCTGACGCAGCCACCGCGGACCTTTCCCAGGGAAACGGCGATTCGAGAACCGGGGTAGTAACGTATCGACTGGGCGGTCATTCGGTGCACGACCTCGACGGCGTCGACGTCGTGTATGCCTCGCCCGGCGTCCCGCCCGAGCACGAGCTTGTGCAGGCCGCCCGAAAACGCGGCATCCAGCTCACCAGCCTGATAGAGCTGTTCTTTGCGTTATGTCCGGCGCTAATTCTGGGGGTGACCGGCAGCGCGGGCAAGAGCACCACGACCAGTCTGATCGGCGACATCTTTGCCGCGGCCGGGCGGGAGGTCTTTGTCGGCGGCAATATCGGACGGCCCCTGCTCGGCAAGCTGGATCAGATCTCCGCGTCAAGCTGGGTAGTCATGGAGCTTTCGAGCTTTCAGCTGGAGCCGCTGCAGGTCAGTCCGCACGTTGCCCTCGTGACCAACGTGACGCCCAATCACCTGGACCGCCATTCAAGCATGCGGGCGTACTGGGCAGCCAAGGGCCAGATCCTCGCCCATCAGGCGGCCACTGATTGGGCCGTGCTCAACGCCGACGACGAATGGACTCTTCGCTATCGGCCTTCGGCCCGCGTGCTGCACTTCAGCCTCGAGGGGGCCGTGGAGGGCGCTTATCTGGCGGGTCCGCAGTTGATGCTGCTCGGCGAGCCACTACTCGAGGTGTCGGAGGTGCCCTTACGCGGACGGCACAACCTGGCCAATGTCCTGGCGGCGATGGCAGCCAGCCATGCCGCGTCTATCGAACGCCAGCCGATGCGTGCAGCGGTCCAAGCGTTCAAGGGCGTCCCACATCGGCTGCAGAAGGTCGCTGAACGGGAAGGCGTACAGTTCGTCGACGACTCGATTGCCACTGCTCCCGAGCGCTCGATCGCAGCGCTGCGCGCCTACGACGAACCTATCGTGCTCGTGGCTGGGGGGCGAGACAAGCACCTGCCGATGCAACAGTGGGCTGACCTGATCGCGCGGCGCGTCAAACACGTGGTGCTGCTCGGCGAGATGAGCGACTTGATCGCCCGCGCGATCCACGTGTCGGACCCAGGCTACGCCGCCATCAGCCGTGCAGCGTCGATGACCGAGGCGGTGTCCCAGGCGGCGCGTGTGGCGCGCAGCGGCGATGTCGTACTGCTCTCGCCTGGCGGGACGAGCTACGACATGTACGCGGATTTTGAAGAGCGCGGCCGGGATTTTGCCCGCGCGATCGGCGAGCTGCAGGGGTGAGCTACGCGCCGGCACCGCTGCCTCCCGAAACGCTGGACACGCGGCGGCCGGACTATCTGCTGCTGGCCAGCACCATCGCGCTGCTGGTGCTCGGCGCGTTGATGGTCTATAGCGCAAGTTTCGTAGTTGCCCACAACGAGTTCAATGACGGGGCCTATTTCCTGAATCGACAGCTGATGTGGATCGGGGTTGGTGGAGTGGGCCTGCTGCTGGCGCTGCGAATCGATTACCGCCGCTGGCGCCGGTTGTCGCTGCCGATCATGTTTGGCTGCGTTGGGCTGCTCGTGCTGGTGCTGGTCCCAGGCATTGGCTCGAGCAGTTATGGCGCAGTGCGCTGGCTCAAGCTTGGCGGAGTCCAAATTCAGCCCAGCGAGATTGCCAAGCTGGCCATCGTTCTGTACCTGGCGGACTGGTTATCACGGCGCGGCCCGTTGGTAGCCGGTTTCATGAAGGGACTCCTGCCGTTCGCCATCATCGTCGGCATCGTGGCCACGCTGGTCGAAGTGCAGCCGGATCTGGGCACGACGGCGATCATCGTCGGCACATCCGCGTGCGTGTTCTTCGTGGCTGGCGCCAACCTGCTCCACATCGGCCTGCTGGGTGTGGCGGGCGTCGGCGCAGGCATGGCCCTGCTAGCCCATCTCAGCGGCTACCAGCTTGAACGCATCCGCGCCTTCGTCGATCCCTGGAGCGACATTCAAGGCAGCGGTTGGCATACGGCCCAGGGCCTCATCGCCCTCGGGTCAGGCGGCGTGCTTGGCCATGGCCTGGGCAACGGCCTGCAGAAATACTATTGGGTGCCCAACGCACATACCGACGCCATCTTCGCCATCATCGGTGAGGAGCTGGGGTTTGTCGGCTGCCTGGGTGTCATAGGGCTGTTCGGTATGGTGTCCTGGCGAGGCTTTCTGATTGCCTGGCGTGCTCCGGACCCATTCGCCAGGCTGTTCGCGACCGGGCTCACGTGTCTGCTCACCCTGCAAGCGCTGGTCAATGTCGCGGTAGTCACGAATTCGCTGCCATACACTGGCGTGACCCTGCCGTTGGTCTCCTTCGGGGGTTCCTCGACGGTCATCTCGCTGATTGCCGTCGGTCTGCTGCTGAACATCTCGCGGCAGCCGGCGGCAGCAACACAGGTTGCGGCGTCTTCAGACGAGGATCTGCCTGGGCCGACAAGACCGCCGCAAGCACCACCAGTTCCGCGCGCTCGCGTGCGCCGGAGCGAGCCCCGCCGCCACCATCCTGTCCAGGTTGCGCCGATGCGACACAGACCTCTGCCGCGGCGCTCGCGAGGGGTGCCACGTGCGTGACCTTGGCACGGCGCAGCGCGTGCACATGGTGGGCATCGGCGGGTCCGGCATGAGCGCGCTCGCAAGCCTGCTGTTGCAAATGGGCAAGCAAGTCAGTGGCAGCGAGCTTTCGCCTGGCTCAGCCACTGAATACTTGCGTGATCGAGGAGCCGTGGTTTGGAACACGCACGCAGCAGGCAACCTGGGACAGGCTGACTACGTGATCCGCTCGTCGGCGGTGCCGGCAGACAACCCGGAGGTGGCCGAGGCGGATCGTCGCGGGCTGTCGAGCAGGAAGCTCGCGGAAGCCGTGGGCGAGCTGATGGTCGGCCGCAGCGGGATCGCCGTGGCAGGTACGCACGGCAAGACGACCACAACGGCGCTCGTGAGCTGGCTCCTGGAGAGTGGCGGTCTGGACCCGCTGGTGCTGATCGGCGCCGACACGCCAACCTATCCTCTGGGTGCGCGGATCGGAGACGGACCAATCGTCGTCGAGGCGGACGAGTACGACCGTCGCTTTTTGAGCTATTTTCCAGAAGTAGCAGTGGTGACCAGCATCGAAGCTGACCACCTCGACTACTACGCCGATCTGGCAGAGATTCGGGCTGCCTTTCAGATGATGGTCGAGCGCTTGCCTGAGCAGGGTCGGCTGATTGTCTGTGCTGACGACGCCCGCGCGACGGCGCTCGCTTCTCCCGCGCTGCGGGAAACGTATGGCTTTGCCGCGGACGCTGACTGGCGAATCGGCGACTACGCTGCCTCGTTGGGGCATGGGACACGCTTCACCTTGCATGCGCACGGCCGCGCGTGGCGCGTCGAATCGCCACTTCTCGGCAAGCACAACGCCAGCAACGTCGTCGCCGCTATTGCGGTGTCGGACTATTACGGCGTCGGACTTCTGGCAGCCCTGGCCAGCCTGCCGCGATTTCGGGGACCACGGCGGCGCTTCGAAACCAAGGGCCGGCCGCGTGGAATCTGGGTTGTCGACGACTACGGTCATCACCCCAGCGAGGTCTCGGCGGTTCTGCAAGCGGCGGCTGAGGTCATCGTGGGTGAGGTCTGGATCGTTTTTCAGCCGCATACGACCAACCGAACGGGAGCCTTGCTCCAGGAGTTCTCGGCCGCGTTTCGTAACGCCGAGCACGCGTTGATCTTGCCCATTTTCCGTCCGAGTGGGCGCGAGACGGCGGCGCGGCCGGTGAGCTCGGAGGATCTGGTCGATGGGATTCGGCGCTCAGGACATCCCGACGTGCGGCTTGTGGAGTCGTTCGATGCGGCGCAAGAAGCCGTGGTCTCGGGAGCGAACACGGGCGACCTGGTGTTGACGATGGGGGCTGGGGACGTGACGGCGCTGTCGGAGCGCCTGGTGAAAGCATTGGACCCGTGAGGCACCATGACATTCGCTCTTCTGCCGCGGAAAGGGCGGAAACGCCGCAGGCTGCAGGCGTGGCCCGATGACGCCGGAGGTTGGCGTACGGCTGGCGCCATTTACGTCGCTGCGCGTGGGGGGGGAGGCTGACTTTTTTGTGCTTGCGCAGTCAGGCCAGGACCTGGCCGACGGGCTGCGCTGGGCGGCCGACCGAGGATTGCCAGTACGGGTGATTGGGGGTGGATCGAACCTGCTCGTAGCCGAGGCGGGCGTCGAGGGGCTGGTCATCAAGACCGCCAACGCAGGCTGGAGCGTTGAATATCGCCGCGGCGAGCCCATCCTTCAGGCCCAGGCTGGCGCGAATCTGGCCAGGGTGGCCCGCCGCCTGGCAAAACAGGGCTTGGGTGGGCTCGAATGGGCGGCCAATGTTCCAGGTACGGTGGGCGGCGCGGTGGTCAACAACGCTGGCGCTTTCGGCTCCGACACCGCCGCGTGCCTTCTGACAGTCACCTTGCTAGATGCCACTGGCCATAGAGCGCGCCTTAGCTCTGACGAGCTCGGGTACGTGTATCGCGCAAGCGTGCTTAAACGACGCGAGCGAGAGGATCTTGCCGTCGAGCAGGCCGAGTTCCGATTGAGCGTCAGCACCCCGGACGTTGCCGACGGAATGGTGAAGCAGTTCAACGCCCAACGTATGCGGTCCCAGCCCCGCATCCTGAGCGCGGGCAGCGTCTTTGCCAACCCGGAGGGTAGCTTTGCCGGCAGACTCATCGAACAGGCCGGCCTGAAGCGGGCCTGCGTCGGCGCCGCCCAGGTCTCCGAACAGCATGCCAACTTCATCGTCAATCTTGGCGGCGCGACAGCGCGCGACGTGTTCGCGCTGATGCGTCAAGCCCAGGACGGGGTGTACGCGCGATCAGGTGTGTGGCTGAGCCCCGAGATCGAGCTGCTTGGGCGCTGGAGTCCCGCAGAACAGCAGGCGTTGCGAGCTCAGGCGGTGCTCAGCCGTGGCTAAGACCTCGCATCGCCGCACCGGGCGCTTCGCCAGCCCCGCGGCTGAGCGCGCTGTGCGAGCGGCCATCGAACCCGATCCGCGTCTGCCCCACGGCTTTCTGACCTGGGCATTTGGCCGAGCGCTCGCTATGGTTGTCCTCCTCGGCGCGGCCTGGGTTGTGTACGATTCCGCATCGTCCGATCGATTCCAGGTGCGCTCCGTTCGGGTTCTAGGTAACGTGCTCCTGAGCCGAGCTGAAATTGAAACCCAGGCCGCAGTCACTGGTGCCAATGTCTTCTGGGTCGACCGGGAGCAGGTCGCCGCGCGGTTGCGCGCACTGCCGGCCGTGCAGCGGGCCGAGGTCAGCCTGGCTTTGCCAGATTCGGTGGAGCTGACCATTGTCGAGCGCCCGCCGGCTGCGTTCTGGGTCAGCGGTGGAGCGAGCTATCTGGTTGACGACGAGGGCATGATTTTGAAGGCGGTAGACCCAGACACCCAGCAGGTCCGCGCGTGCGCGGGGCAGCCGTGCGACCCCCGCTTGGCCCCGATGCCCATCGTGGCCCAGGTGGACGGACCGCCGCTCAACCCCGGCAGTCGAGTTGATGCAGCGGCGCTGGCGGCGTCCGCGCGCCTGGCTGCTGTGCTGCCCAGCGTGGGCGTGGAGCCATTGGGCTTCGAGTGGAGCCTCGATACTGGTCTTGACGTGCCGACGCGGGATGGATGGCGAGCGCGTTTCGACGACCAGGCTGACGTCGATCAGCAAGTCCTGTCGCTGCGCTCCATTCGAGACGAGCTCACGCGCACCAGCAGCACGGTTGGGCTGATTGACGTTCGCTTTGGCGATCGGCCCTACGTACGATGAGCTACTTGCGATGAGCAACGAGCGGATTGTGGTTGGTGTTGACGTCGGGACTACCAAAGTATGTGCCCTGATTGCGGAGGTTTCCGCCGACGACCACCTCGAGGTCATCGGCACCGGGATTGTGCCTTCGCGCGGTATGAAAAAGGCGGTCGTCGTCAACCCCGAGGACGTGGTCGAATCGATCGTGAGCGCGGTTAGCAAAGCTGAACAGCAGTCGGGATTCAAAATCGTAAGCGCTTTCGTCGGCTTGTCCGGCGCGCACATCAACACGCAGACAAGCCAGGGGGTGGTCGCGGTGCGTCACCCTGATCGGCAGATCTCACCCGATGACGTGCAGCGGGCGCTTGAAGCAGCGCGCGTGGTAAACGTGCCCGGCGACCGTGAGATCGTGCACGTCCTGCCCAAGCACTACGTCGTCGATGGCCAGAACGGCATCAAAAACCCGATTGGCATGCTGGGGCATCGCATCGAGGTCCAGACCACGATCGTGTCCGGGGCCATGACCTCGGTCAGCAACCTGGTGCGGTGCGTGGAACGGGCAGGCATTGGCATTGACTCGCTGGTGTTAGAGTCAGTTGCGGCTGGGGAAGCCGTGCTGACGGAGGCCGAGCGGGACATTGGCGTGACGCTAATCGACATCGGCGCGGGAACGACAGACGTGGGGGTGTTCGTCGAGGGTGCGCTGGTATTTGCGTGCGTGCTGCCGATCGGTGGCTATCAGGTCAGCAACGACCTGGCTGTCGGGCTGCGGACGCCGTTCGCGGCGGCCGAAGAGATCAAAATTCGGCACGGATACGCGCTGCCGGAGCTGCTCGAAAATGATCGCACTATCGACGTGTCGGCCTTCGACACGGGCGATGGGCGTCCAGTTTCTCGGCGGCAGGTAAGCGAGATCATCGAGCCGCGCCTTGAGGAAACCTTCGAGCTGGCCATCCAGCAGCTCGACAGAGCTGGGCTGCGCGGCCTTCCGGCGGGGGTGGTGCTGTGTGGTGGTACAGCCCAACTCGGGGGCATCCGTCGCCTGGCAGCGGAAGTCTTCCGTTCGGCGGTCCGGTTGGGGACCCCCGCGGGCATCTATGGTCTCACGGACCAGATCTCGACGCCCGCATTTGCCACCAGCGTCGGCTTGCTGAAGTGGGGACTAGACCAGGAATTCGAGCCGTCGTCAGGTCGGGGGCGGCTGGCCCTCTCGGGCATCGGCACCGCGGTGACGAATTGGTTGCGAAATTTCCTTCCGTGAACGACGTGGTCCAGGTTAGCCGTAGAATGCGGGGGAACGGATCTTGACAATGAATGGACACACCAGCCTCGACGGCGCAGCGCGCATCGTCGTCCTCGGCGTCGGTGGCGGCGGAAGCAATGCCGTCAATCGGATGATTCAATCGGGTGTGCGCGGCATCGAGTTCGTCGCGGTCAATACGGACACGCAGGCTTTGGCACGTTCCGAAGCTGGCACTCGCATCCATATAGGGGAGAAGCTGACCCGCGGGCTGGGGGCTGGCGGCAACCCGAGCGTTGGCGAAAAGGCGGCTGAGGAGAGTGCCGAACAGATCGCCGAGCTGGTTCGCAACGCCGACATGGTCTTCATCGCCGCTGGGATGGGTGGCGGCACTGGCACTGGCGCGGCGCCTGTCATCGCCCAGATCTGTAAGGAGCAGGGGGCTCTCACGGTCGGCGTGGTGACCAAACCGTTCACGTTCGAAGGCCGAGCGCGAGCCAACAACGCCGAAAGCGGCATCGCCGAGCTGCGTGAGCGGGTGGACACGCTGATTACCATCCCCAACGACCGATTGTTGGAAGTAATCGACAGGAAGACGACGCTCGAGCAAGCGTTCATGGAAGTGGACGATGTGCTGCGGCAGGGCATCCAGGGCATCAGCGAGCTGATCACCGAGCCGGGCCTGATCAACCTCGACTTCGCCGACGTGAAGTCGATCATGTCGGATTCCGGGGCTGCGCTGATGGCAATCGGGCGCGGCACTGGCGAAACGCGCGCGTCGGACGCCGCGCGTATGGCCATCTCCAGCCCGCTGCTGGATATCAGCATGGAGGGCGCGCACGGGGTGCTGCTCAACATCACCGGCGGCACTGACCTGGCGTTGAGCGAGATCAACGAGGCGGCCGACGTTATCGCTCAAGCAGCCGATCCCGAAGCCAACATCATCTTCGGTGCAGTCATCGATCCCAGGCTCGACAACGAGGTCAAAATCACCGTCATCGCCACCGGCTTCGACGTGTCACCGCGGCCGGCACGGTCCAAGTCGTCGACGTTCCGAACGAACCGCCCGGTCTACGGTGGCGCGAGCAGCGAGCCGGCGCCCCCAGAGCCGCCACCGTCCAGTGGCGGCCGTGACCGAGGCCTGCCGATCGAAGATCGCGACCGCGACCGACCGCCAGAACGGGAGCAGGGTCCGATTCGAGTCGGCTCGATTGGCGCGAGCCTGCCGGAACCGGTCTTTGGCGACACCGAAAACGACGACGACCTAGATATTCCAGCCTTTCTCCGCCCGCGCCGACGCTAGCTCACGTCGAGCCGCGTAGCGAGCACTCAGAAACTCGTTCACCATCCGCGTGCGCGGTGGACCACGCTGCGGCTCACCTCGCGGGTAGCTCGCCCAGCGCGTCGGACGCTGATCCATTCTCTGCGCAAAGAGGAGCTTCGGGTGTGCAGCATTCGATGCTGGACGAGATGGCCGCCAAAACCGCAAGCTGGTGCGCCCGGCTGGGCGTTGGCGGTCCATGCCTTTGAAACCGCCGTCGAGGTGGCAACGTCGTGTGACACAGCTCTCCCGAGGTCCGCGCCGCAATCGGCAAGCCCCCGCCCGGGACGCGGTACGAATGGTCCAGCGCCAGACGCACACCAGTGGCGGTGTGCTCCCGAAAGATCCGGCCGCCGGGACTCGGCATTGTGCGCTACTCAGCAGGCCGCAGCAGGGGCCGAGCGAAGCGAAGGGGTAGATACCGTGCTCGCACGCGTCCAGGACACTATGGCGAGGGGCACGGCGGCCCGCATGGGTTAGACTCCGGCGGCCATATGGGGCGGATTCGGAAGCAGGACGTCGAGATCCAGCGCAAGCGGCTGCGGCGCGAGCAGGGCACCCTTCGTGCCGACTGGGGCGGACGCCTACCGATCGCACTGTGCTACCCGAACTCGTACGCCGTAGGCATGTGCAATCTGGGCTTCCAGACGATCTACGGACTGCTCAACTCGGCCCGCGGGTTTGTATGCGAGCGTGTGTTCGCCGAGCCAGTCCTGTTCGGCAGTCGGTCAGCCGGACGAGGCGACTGGACCGGAGACGAGCAGTACCACATTGCCAGCCGGCTGGAGGCCCTGGGCGAACCTCTTGCGGTCGAGTCCCAACGCCCGCTGAGCGACTTTTCCGTGATTGCCTTCAGCCTGTCGTTCGAGCTCGACTATTTCAACGTTGGCGACGTCTTACGTCGAGCTGGAATTGCCCCGCTGGCCGCCGAGCGGGCCGAGACCGATCCAATCGTGATCGCTGGCGGCCCAGCCGTCTCGGCCAATCCGGAACCCGTCGCCCCCATGCTGGACGCGGTGGTGATCGGCGAGGTGGAGCCGGTTATGGCAGGTCTGCAGGACGTGTTTCTTGGCGGCGGCAGCCGTGCAGAACAAATCGACAAGCTGGCGAGACTGCCTGGCGTGTACGTCCCGGCCCAGTACGCGATCACGTACGCCGAAAACGACACCATCCGGCGCGTGGTGCGCGCCAGCGACGATCTGGCGCTGCCGGTGGCGCGCTTGAACGCGCGCAACGTCAACGAGTTTCAGACAATGTCGACGGTCCTGAGTCCGGACATCGAGCTCGGAGACATGTTCCTGCTGGAGATGACGCGCGGCTGCGCGCGCGGGTGCCGGTTCTGTCTGGCGGGGTATACCTCGCTGCCAGTTCGCCACCGCAATGTCGACCACCTGATGGAAGGCGTTCAGCACGGGCTGCGACTTCGAAAGCGCATCGGCCTGATCTCGGCGGCAACCTCCGACCACCCGCAGCTAGAGCAACTCCTGTCGCGCATGCTCGAGGCCGGGGCGGCGGTGTCACTTTCGTCGCTGCGCATCGACCGCATTAGCCCATTTCTGGTCGATGCGCTTGTTCGCAGTGGAACGAAGACTATTACGCTGGCGCCCGAGGCAGGCAGTCAGCGCATGCGCGACGTCATCAACAAGCGGCTGACCCACGACCAGATCGTGCAGGCGGCGGAGCTTGCAGGTTGGGGTGGCATCCCAAAGGCCAAGCTGTACTTCATCGTGGGTTTGCCCGGCGAAACGGACGACGACGTGCGCGAGCTGGCCGCGCTGTCGGCAGAAATCTTGAGCCGCATGCGCGAACACAATCGCGGGGCCCGCGTCGCCGTAAACATGTCGCCGCATGTGCCCAAAGCCCAGACGGCCTTTCAGTGGGAGCCCATGGCGGCGGTCGAAACGAGTGACCATCGGATCAAGCTCGTGCAGCGGGCGCTTGGCCCGCTCGGCATCGATGTACGCTTCGAGGCCCCGGCCGCCCAACGTGTGCAGGCCATTCTGGCCCGCGCCGATCGGCGCGTCGCGGCAGTCCTGCTACAAACATCCAACATGCAGCAGTTCGAACCAAACCTCATACGACACGGTCTGGATCCAGAGTTCTATCTGGGAGCGATGGACCCGAACGGGATCATGCCATGGTCGCTCGTCTCGACTGGCGTCCCCGAGTGGTACTTGAAACAGGAGTTCGGTCGGTCGCGCGGGATTGGTGGTCAGGCTGTTCCGCTGCTGGATCTGCCGGCCAAGGCCGCGGCGTTAGTCGAAGCGGCCCGCGTCGTCGGTTCAGCTCAAGCTGAGCCGGTCTCGGCGTAAGCGGTGGATGTGTTCAGATTTGAGCTTCTCAGCCGTGTGCCGGGTGTAACGCACGCCATCTCGACGCGCTCTGGCGGCGTCAGCCAGGGTCGTTACGAATCGCTGAACGTCAGCTATTCGGTTGGCGACGCACAGGCAAACGTCGACGAAAACATCCGGCGGGTGAGCACTGCTGTTGGCTCACGACCGGAGGCGCTGTTCAGCGCCTACCAGGTCCACGGACGCAAGGTCACCCTAGTCGAGGCTGACACGGCACCCCGGCCGAAGTGCGACGTCCTGGCGACGAGCTCAACGGCCCGCACGCTGATGCTGCGCCATGCGGACTGCACGCCGGTGCTGCTGGCCGACCCTCGGCGGCGGGTGGTCGCCGCAGTGCACGCCGGTTGGCGGGGGAGCGCGGTGCGGGCGGCAACAGCAGCGGTTGAGGCACTGAGAGACGCTTTTGGCGCCCGACCAGAGAACATCCTGGCCGGCATTGGTCCAGCAATCGGCCCTTGCTGCTACGTGGTCGGACAGGACGTGGTCGACGCTTTTGCCGACCGTCCGGAATTGGTTTCCAGAGACGAAGCAGGCGTGAAGCTCGACCTGTGGCAAGCGAATCGGCAGGCCCTCGTCGAAGCTGGGGTCGCCGACGAACACATCGAAGTGGCCGGTGTCTGCACCCGCTGTGAGTCCGAGCGCTTCTTCTCCCACCGCGCAAACCAGGGCCAACCCGCGGGGCGGTTTGCGGCGCTCATCAAACTCGAGGCCTGAGTGCTTCAGACTGACTGGAAGGTTGCAGAAAATCTCGCCCGCATACAGCAGCGCATCGCGGAGGTGGCCCTGCGGGTTGGGCGGGGGGCTGAAGAGATCACCGTGGTCGCCGTGTCTAAGACACAGCCGGTCGACGCGGTCGCGACAGCCATCGGGGCGGGCCTGGTGCACTTTGGTGAGAACCGAGTGCAGGAGGCGGCAAACAAGATCCCGTCGATCAAGCGACGGCCGGATGCCCAAGCGACCCTGTTCCACATGCTGGGGCATCTGCAAAGGAACAAGGTTGGCAGCGCGGTCGGCCTGTTCGACTACGTCGACTCGCTAGACAGCCTGCACCTGGCGCAAGCTCTGGGCCGTCGCGTGGTCTCGGAGGGTCGCGACGACCTCGCGGCACGCCTGGAGGTCTATGTGGGCGACG